>NZ_DAMBFQ010000010.1:0-73083 GCF_032061225.1 Moraxella sp. CTOTU48841 | reverse complement strand
TATTTTTGTTATCTGACCAATTTGTTAATTTTTCTAACGGATATCTAAGGTATAAGTATTTACCACAATCTGCAAGCTTTTTTAACTGCCATACCTCATCAATTAAAGATTGCTATCGTTTATTAAGTCTGTGATGTAGCTTAACTACATTGCCCATAATCAAAATCGCTGGGGCGGGCAAGTTCGCCTCACGTTGTTTTGCCACGATGGTCTCAAGCGTGCCTGTCAATACTTGCTGATGCGGCAAGCTGGCATTGGACACAATCGCAATCGGTGTACTTGGGTTTTTTCCTGCGTTAATCAAACCACTCGTCAGTTTATCCAGCTGCTTTAACCCCATATAAAAAACCACGGTTTGGTTATCATCAAGCCAGCTGGCAAAGTCTTCATTGATGGTATCTGTCTTAAGAGAGGCGGTGACGAACTTGACAGAGTGCGCATACGCACGGTGAGTCAATGGAATACCGGCACAGCTTGCTGCCGCGGTGGCTGCGGTAATGCCAGGCACGACTTCAAACTCAATCCCAGCGGCAACCAATTGCTCGGCTTCTTCGCCGCCACGCCCAAATACATACGGGTCGCCACCTTTGAGACGTAACACGCGTTTTCCTTGCTGCGCCTGTTCCACGAGTAGCTCATTGATTTTTTCTTGCCTTACCGCATGATCACTGGCTTTTTTGCCGACGTAGATTTTGGTGGCATCACGCCTGCATAGATCGAGAATCTGCGCTGAAACCAAATTATCATAAAATACCACATCCGCTTGTTGCATCAATCGTAGCGCTTTAAAGGTTAGCAAATCAGGATCGCCTGCCCCTGCGCCCACAATATACACTTTGCCAAGCTTTGCTTTATCTGTCGGCTGGTTGTTGACGTGCTGCTGTAGCAAAGTTTCAAGTTGGCTTTTAGCTTTGCTTAGGCTATTTGTATTGCCTTCAAATACCGATTCTGCGACTTGTCCTTCAAAGGCTTGCTCCCAAAACTTGCGTCTAGCCGTCACATTGGGCAATGCAGCTTTCACTTTATCGCGAAATTTACCGGCCAGCCCTGCCAATTCGCCATACTGCGGTGGCACGACTGTTTCGATTTTGGCTCGCAGCAGTCTTGCCAGCACTGGTGCTTTACCTGCACTGGACACTGCAATGGTAATCGGATTGCGGTCAACGATAGCAGGAAAGATAAAGGTACATAGCGGTGGATTATCGACGACATTGACTGGGATAAAACGGGCTTCACAGTCATGAAAAATCTGCGCATTCACCGTTTCATCATCGGTACAAGCAATGACAATGGTTTGTTTATCCAAATATTTTTGGTGATAAACATCATTAATCAATTGATGACGAGAATCGCTAAATTGCGCGGTGAGCCTTGGCTCATAGCTGGGTGCGACAAAGGTGATAGTAGCACCCGCTTTATCAAGCAAATCCGCTTTACGCAGTGCCACTTCCCCACCGCCAACCACGAGTACAGGGCGATTTTCTAATTTAAAAAATAGCGGTAAGGTATTCATAGACATTCTCAACATTAGATAGTGACAAGAACAATTAAGCTGAACCGAAGTTCAGCTTAACATTTTCATACATACTGCCGATCAAAAATTATAATTGTGTGTGTAGACCACATTCACGGTTCTCTTCAACTTTGGTTGGGTCAAAGTAGTCATGTTCATTTGGCAAATCATGCTCTTTTAAGTAAGCTTCTAAGTCATCTTCTGACCAATGGAACAATGGCGCTACTTTTAACACGCCGTCTTTGCTTTCTGACAACACGTCAAGCGATTGACGAAATTCTGTTTGGTCTTTACGAATCGCATTAATCCATACATCAGGGGCAATTTCTTTTAACGCACGTCCAAATGGCTCAAGTTTAACTTGCTCAGTGAATTTTGCGTGCGCTGGGTTGTTCACGCTAGGTACACCATTGAACTCGACATCACGCCAAGCTGCGGTTTGTTGCGGCAAGTAGGTAATCACGTTTAAGTTTAGGCGTTTAATCAAATCTTGGGCGTGGCGATAAGTCGCTTCCGTGTTGTAGCCAGAATCGACGAACAATACTTTGATATCAGGACGTTGTTTGGCAACCATCTCTAACAGTACCACTTCATAAGGGCGAAAGTTGGTAGTGATGATAGGATTACTACCTTGTGCCAGTGCCCAAGCAATGATTTCTTCTGGGGTTTTGCCGTTCAATTCTGCATTGGCTTTGTCTAGGTCGATATTTAATTTATTGCTCATTGGATTTCCTAATGTTTTATGGTCAAAAATTGGGATACGCTATGCTAATCAATTATGCGATGTTTAAAAAATGATTTTTAATGATATTATTATGAAAATTTAGAATTAACAAATTAACTTGAAATGCAAAAACCAGAAGTTAGAAACGACAAGGTAGCACCTGGCTAACATTAAAAAAGCGAACCCTTAGATTCGCTCAATCTTGGCATGATTCAATAATTAATTGGCAAAAATCGGTAATTGCGTCACACTGCGGCCTGTATAACGGTGTTTGATATCGACAAAATAATCAAACCAACTGGGGTTAAAATCGCTGTCATTAATATCAAACTCATTAAATCCTACTTCGGTAAGTAGCTGCAACGTATCTGGCAAGATATCACCGCTAGCGCGCAACACAATAGCGGGGTTATAACTGGGGTGTTGCTGGATTTTTTGCGCCAAACTATAACCGCGTCCATCACGAAAACCATGAAAATCAATCACAATCACGGACAATAGCGGCATCACTTTGACAAAGTCCTGTTGCAAAAACTGATAATCACTAGCGCCCGATAAAATAATACCCAGTTTTTTATCGCCCAACCGATTGGATAATGCTACCAAATCATCCACTTCTAGCTGCGGTTTTGGTGGATTTTTCTCGCTAAATTCGACAGGGCGATAGTCCACCAAAATTTCAGTGATATCTAAGGCATACTGGGATGGGTCGATATGCTCGATTTTTTGCTCATGAATACTCACGCTCACTGACTTTACATTATCAATCACTTGGCTTTGGTTAATGAGTGCCATGGCTTATCCCTCCACCGGCTGTTCTGATTTGTCACGATATACATACTCTTTAAATGGCTCAATGCCGATACGATCAACAACTTCGGCAAATGTTTCACTACCAAAATCGGTATCCGCCGCTTGACGGTATTTAAGATAGACTTGCAGGATATCATCCACTGTCGCCGCAACCGCATCGACAGGTACGGATTTACCCAAAATATCGCCTAATTTGGCGTTTTGACCCGATCTACCACCAAGCGAGATTTGGTACCAATGCTCGCCCTTTTTATCCACACCCAAGATACCGATATCTGCAACATGATGATGCGCACAGGCATTCATACAGCCTGACATATTTAGACGAATCTCACCAATATCATGGACAAAGTCTGCATCTTGGAAATATTGATTGACTTGGTTGACGATATTTAAGGTGCTAGCATTGGCCAATGAGCAATAGTCAAAGCCTGGGCATGAGATAATATCCGTCAATAAGCCAATATTTGGGCGGGCCAGGTCGTATTGTTTGAGCACCTGATAGACGTCATATACTTCTTCAAGTTTGACATCCGTGAGCACCAAGTTTTGATGATGGGTGCCGCGCACTTCACCAAAGCTGTATTTATCCGCCAAATCAGCCACCACGCGCATTTGGGTGGCGGTGATATCGCCAGTGTCTTGCATAAAGTGTTTCAGTGAGATAATCACCACGTGATAGCCTTTGACTTTATGCTCGCGGGTATTTTGGTTAAACCAACGCACAAACTCGCTATCTTCAAACTGGGCAGCCAGTTTGTCTTGGCTAGCTTGCAATTGTTGTTGGCTAAATGTTTGGTACGCTGGCTGTGGAAAGTAGGTTTTGGCGTGTTCAATTTGCGCAGCCGTCAGTGTTAACGCACCGTCTTTATTGTGTTTTTGCCAATCTTCTTCCACGATTCGTGAAAACTCTTCGGCGCCCATACTTTCTACCAAAATCTTGATACGGGCTTTGTATTTGTTGTCACGGCGACCATATTGGTTGTAGATACGTAAGATGGCATCTAAATAAGAGAGTAAATGGCGTTCAGGTAAAAACGGACGAATCACTTTACCAATCACAGGGGTGCGCCCTAGACCACCGCCCACAATCACTTCAAAGCCAATGTCACCTGCGTCATTTTTGACGACATGCAGGCCAATGTCATGCAGCTGAGTCGCGGCACGGTCTGATCGGGTACCGATAACCGCGATTTTAAATTTACGCGGTAAATAGGTAAATTCTGGGTGAAACGTTGACCATTGGCGGATGATTTCACAATACGGGCGCGGATCGGCAATTTCATCAGCCGTCACACCGGCAAACTGGTCGGTAGTAGTATTGCGGATACAGTTACCTGAGGTTTGAATCGCATGCATTTGTACCGATGCCAATTCTGCCAAAATATCGGGCACTTCTTCTAATTTTGGCCAGTTAAATTGCATATTGGTACGGGTGGTGATATGACCATAGCCACGGTCGTATTTTTCGCTGATGTCGGCAAGTTTACGCAGTTGATACGTCGCAAGCAGACCATAAGGAATCGCCACGCGAAGCATCGGCGCATGACGCTGAATATATAGACCGTTCATCAGGCGTAATGGCAAGTACGCTTCTTCACTGAGCTCGCCAGCCAAAAAACGTCGGGTTTGGTCGCGAAACTGCTCGACCCGATCATCTACCAATTGTTGGTCAATTGCGTTGTATTTATACATGCGGATTCCTATGTCACTAAGACAAATTCTAATTACAAAGTGAATTTAAAACTTTTAGCTTTTGCAGCTATTTCAACTGGGTGAAATTTTAACCTGCCTATCATAAATGCCCAAGGGGTTTTTAGTAAATTCCATTTTTACATAAATATATCGAATTACTGCATTTATTATTGCGAACTGCAATATTCTATTATACGCTACCTTAATTTTTTTGAACCGTCTGTTTTTTTGACAGGTTAATTTTGACCCGCTAATATAGGAAATCCGATGAGCCAAAGCGCCACTTCAACTCTCCATTCTCTAAGCCAACTGGTCCCACCACACGGTAGTGACACATTAAAAGAAAAATTACTCCAAGGCGATGCGCTAACCGCTGCCCAGCAAAAAGCCAAAAATCTGCCAAAAATCCAAATCAGCTCCCGTGAAGCCGGTGATTTGATTATGCTCGGTATTGGCGGCTTTACCCCGCTAGATGGTTTTATGAACCAAGCAGACTGGCAAAGCGTATGTGACAATATGCATTTAACCACTGGCGACAATGCGGGCGTGTTTTGGCCCATTCCTATTACCCTATCGACCGATACTGCCACTGCCGATACGCTAAATCTAGGCGATGACATTGCGCTGGAATACCAAGGCGAAATCATGGGGATTTTGACCTTAAGCGAAAAATACCGCATTGATAAAGCGCACGAATGCCAAACTGTCTTTGGCACCACAGAACTTGAGCATCCCGGCGTTGCCATGGTGATGGCGCAAGGTGATGTCAACCTAGCGGGCGATGTGGTGGTGTTAAGTGAAGGCGAATTCCCGAGCAAATATGGTGATATCTACCTGACCCCGGCACAAACCCGTGACATCTTTACTCAAAATGGCTGGAAAACCGTCGCTGCCTTCCAAACCCGTAACCCGATGCACCGCTCACATGAATACCTTGCCAAAATCGCCATTGAAATCTGTGATGGCGTACTCATTCATTCATTGCTTGGCGCATTAAAACCTGGGGATATTCCTGCAGATGTACGCCAAGAAGCCATTGGTACATTAATCGACCATTACTTCCGTAAAGACACCGTCATCCAAGCAGGCTATCCACTGGATATGCGCTATGCAGGTCCGCGTGAAGCGTTACTACATGCCTTATTCCGTCAAAACTATGGTTGTAGCCATTTGATTGTCGGGCGTGACCATGCAGGCGTGGGTGATTACTATGGCGCGTTTGATGCGCAGCATATTTTTGATACACTTAAACCGAATGATTTAATTACCCAACCGTTAAAAATTGACTGGACATTCTGGTGTGACGCTTGTGACTCGATGGCATCGACCAAAACGTGTCCACACGATGCCAGCCATCATGTCAAAGTCTCAGGTACCAAATTGCGTAAAGCCTTATCGGAAGGGGAAGACGTGCCTGATAACTTCAGCCGTCCAGAAGTGTTAGCGGTACTTCGTAACTACTATGAAGGCTTAGAAGATCATCAAAAACATAAAGTTGAGCTAACCGGTCACTCTGCAAAATAATTATTGCGCGGTTTAACGCTTATTAATCGATAAAAAGGGTATGTCATAATACCCTTTTTTTTATCCAACATTTAGCAAAAAAATTTGCAATAAATAGAAAAGAAGCACGCGGCTTCTTTTTTTATTGCTTAACTAAGCTAAATTTAATTAAGGCTAAATTTAACTAAGCTAAATCACATATTCGACGTGCGAATCTTGCAGAAAATTGGCAACAAAATGATTCGAGGGATGATTGACTAGCGTCTCATAATCCCCAATTTGCACGATTTGACCTTGGTTCATCACCACAATTTCATCGGATAATTCTGCCGCTTCCTCTTGGTCATGGGTCACTAAAATACTGGTGACACCAAGCTCATGATGAATTGAGCGCAGCCAAGCGCGTAATTCTTTACGTACCTTGGCATCGAGTGCGCCAAATGGCTCATCGAGTAACAACAGCTTTGGCTCTACCGCCAACGCACGCGCCAATGCAATACGCTGACGCTGCCCGCCTGAGAGTTGATGCGGGTATTTTTTTGCGGTTTGGGATAGTTGCACGAGCTCCAGCAGATAATTGACCTTTTTGCTGATTTCCGCGTTGCTTAAGCGTTTGTTTTTTGGCATGACGGTCAAGCCAAACGCCACGTTATCAAACACGGTCATATGGCGAAATAACGCGTAATGCTGGAACATAAAGCCGATATGACGCTGCTGGACAGGGACATCGGTCACATCTTCACCATCAAATAAAATACGCCCCGTATCGGCAAGCTCAAGCCCTGCGATGATAC
Organism: Moraxella sp. CTOTU48841; assembly: GCF_032061225.1. Taxonomy (NCBI): domain Bacteria; kingdom Pseudomonadati; phylum Pseudomonadota; class Gammaproteobacteria; order Moraxellales; family Moraxellaceae; genus Moraxella; species Moraxella sp. CTOTU48841. The sequence continues at coordinate 66,041 of NZ_DAMBFQ010000010.1, read as the reverse complement.
GCAGTAAGGTTGTCTTACCACAGCCTGAAGGTCCCAAGAGCGAGGTTAATTTGCCCGTCGGTACGGTTAAATTAATCGGTTGTAGTGCAGTAAATTGACCAAACTGTTTGGTGATATCACGGATTTCAATACTCATGGTATTCTCTTAACTTTTTTACTTTTTAAATTGCATCAATGTTATTCATCATTGCCAGACTGACGTTTAGTCAACGCCTGCTGCACGATTAAGGTAACGAGCGCCAACAACGCCAACAAACTCGACAACGCAAACGCCGCCGTCATGTTGTATTCATTGTAAGCAATCTCAACCAATAGCGGCATGGTATTGGTTTCACCGCGGATATGACCTGAGACCACACTCACCGCGCCAAACTCACCCATCGCACGGGCATTGGTCAAAATAATACCGTATAGCAATGCCCATTTGATATTGGGCAGCGTCACCCGCCAAAACATTTGCCAGCCTGAGGCACCGAGTGTTAATGCCGCTTGCTCTTCACTACTGCCTTGCGACTGCATCAGCGGAATCACTTCACGCGCCACAAATGGAAAAGTCACAAACATGGTGGCAAGCACGATACCAGGAATGGCAAAAATCACTTGAAAACCAAAGTATTCTAGCCAGCCACCAAGCCACGTATTGGCGCCCAGTAGTGCCACAAACATCAAGCCTGCGACCACAGGTGACACCGAAAATGGCAAATCTAGCAGCGTGGTGAGGAATTGTTTACCTTTAAAATCAAATCGGGTCAATAGCCAGGCTAATGCAATCCCAATCACCGTATTAATCGGCACCACAATCAGTGCCGTAATCAAAGTAAGCTTGATGGCCGATAATGCCTCGTGATCGGTCAAGGCAGCCACATACAACTGCCAGCCAGATTTTAAGGCTTCATAAAACACTGATATCAGCGGAATCACTAGCATCAGCGTCATAAACGCCACCGCAATGCCAATTAAGGTATAACGTAGCCATTTTGGCTCACGGGTTGCGGCTTGGGTTTGGTAAGGATATTGGCTGCTGTCTATCATACACTTGCCCCGCCCATACGTTTGGTAAATAGCCACTGCAAGGCATTAATGGCAAATAAAATCACAAACGAAATCATCAACATAAACAAAGCAACCGCAGCAGCGCCTTGCACATCAAAACTTTCAAGCTTACCAATAATGATTAACGGTAAAATCTCAGACTTCATCGGTAAATTACCCGCAATAAAAATCACCGAGCCATACTCCCCCGTCGCCCGCGCAAACATCATGCCCGAGCCCATCAGCAAGGCAGGATATAACTCTGGCAAGATGACCCGTCTAAAAGTTGTCAATCTACCAGCGCCTAGCACCGATGCCGCCTCTTCATATTCTGGCGACAGCTCCGCAAGCACAGGTTGCACCGCACGCACAATAAACGGCAAACTCACCACAATCAGCGCCAACCAAATACCAATGGGAGTAAAAGCAATTTTAATGCCGAATGGCGCAAAAAACTGCCCGATTAAACCATTGGGCGCATATAACGTTGCTAGCGAAATACCCATTACCGCCGTTGGCAAGGCAAAGGGCAAATCCACCAGCGCATTTAAAATCGACTTTCCCCAAAACTCATAGCGCACCAACACCCATGCAATCAGCGTACCAAACACCAAATTGGTCAATGTCGCTAGCAATGACATTTTTAGTGACAGTTCAATCGCTGCCTTGACGCGCGGCTCGGTAATGGTTTTGATAAACCCTGCCACGCCAATATCGGCGGCCGTCATTACCATTGCCACAAATGGCAACAGCACGATAATCGACAATGCCAACACACTAATGCCCAAACTCAAATTAAAAAACGGCATGATATGGCGCTTTTTATTGCGTTTTAAGGGTGAAATGGGTGTTTTAGGCTGATTGTTTGATGTTAAATCGGCTTGATGGTTAGCATTGATGCTTGCCATGCAGGACTTCCTTTACTAATAATCGGTAGGCAACGTCAGAATTTAGAATAATAAACATAGAAAAATAAAAATTCAAAAATAAAGATACAAAAAGCTCTGTAACCAAAATCTTAAGCACGGCTATAGTACCATCTCATTTTGATTTTCCAAACTATATTTATGCGCTTTAAATATTCTTAGCTAGAATAAAAAACCAGAGCCGAACTCTGGTTTTGTTAGCTAAAACAGCGAGCTATTTTGCTGCAGGTGCCGATGCTATGGTGCTCGTTGGGCTGGCTAGTTGATCAAAGACACCCCCATCTTTGAAGTATTTGGTCATGATATCCGTCCAGCTACCAAATTCGGCATTGGGACTAAAGGTGGTAAGCGCGGGTAATTTATCTTGATTTTTAGCCAGTACCGCCGCATCGCTTGGGCGAAGATATAAATCTGCCGCCAATTGCTGGGCAGGCTCGCTCCATAAATAATCAAGATACGCTTTCGCTGCATCGTTGGTGCCTTTTTTATCGGTCACTGATTTGACAATCGCCACAGGGTTTTCTGCTGATATAGTGTAGCTTGGATAGACAATTTGCACATCGCCTTTACCAAACTGTTTAACCGCGAGATTGGCTTCATTTTCAAAGGTGACTAACACATCGCCAATTTGACGTTGTAAGAACGTCGTAGTCGCCGCACGCCCACCATTTTCATACACCGGCACGTTTTTGAGCAACTCTTTGACAAAGTTTTTGGTTTTGCTTTCATCTTTATTAAAACTATGTAAGCCGTAGCCATACGCGCCTAAGAAAGCATAACGCCCATTACCCGTGGTTTTTGGATTGGCAAGTACGATTTGTACGCCTGGTTTTGCCAAATCAGACCAGTCTTTGATTTGTTTTGGGTTGTCTTTACGCACCAAAAACACGATGGCACTGGTATAAGGGACTGCTTTGTTTGGGAATTGGCTTTGCCAATCTTGTGCCACCAAGCCTTTTTTCACCAACAGCTCTACATCTGAGCCTTGATTCATACTCACTACGTCCGCTTGCAGACCGTTGGCAACTGCGAGCGCTTGTTTGCTAGATCCGCCATGCGATTGCTGGATATCAATGGTTTTACCGCTATTTTTGGCTTCGTAGTCTTTGATAAACAGTGGATTGTAGGTTTTATAAAAGTCACGCGCGACGTCATAGGAGACATTGAGCAGTTTAATACCGCCTTTATCGCTCGCACCTGCATTTGATTGCGTGGCGGCTTGACCTGAAGCGGCTTGTTGGTCTTGCTGGGTGGGCGCACGTGAACAGCCCGCCAGGCTCACGCCTAATAACGCTAGACTTGATAGCACGGCTACGGTTTTGTGTTGAACATTAACAGTCATCATGGTCACCCCTCATCTCAATGTATAAAAATCAATATATAATGTTAAATGTTAAATTCATTCATACTATTTTACAAAAAAAGTGTCGTCAAGCAAAAACAATATTATTCTGTATCCATATTCCACTTCTGAATATTACATTATAAAATATAATGTAATATTTAAAATTAACAGCTTAACAGGCTCTATCAAACCTGAATCACACCTAAATCACAAATGTCACGTTGTCAGCGTTATCATTTTCGCCTACAATTTTATTTTTAGTTAACAAGAATACTCCATGGCAAAAGCTTCCAAAACCGTTATCAAATCAATTGAAGATCAGCTCGCACGACTGGATATGCAAACCACTCCATTAAATCAGGCTGATGACGTGTTTTTGGCGCTGCTTGACGATAGTGAGGATGACAATAAAGCAACTGCAAAGCGTGGCAGTGTTGATAACTTAAGCGTTGATAACTTAAGAGATTGTGACTTTAGCGAACAATTAGCCATTCAAGTCCGCGACAGCCAACTGCAACAGGCATTAAGCGATACTATATTGTCACTGAGCGATTATCTATCCGCTGTGCAGTTGGTGATTAGTGAAACGTTTGCCCATACCGTTTGGGTGAAAGCTGAAATCCGTAGTCTGTCAGCCAAAGGCGGTCACTATTATTTTGAATTGGCGGATAAAGATATGGAGGGCAAAGTCACCGCCAGCTGCCGCGGCACGCTATGGCGTGGTCAAGCAGCCAAAGTACTGTCAAAGTTTGAAAAAAACACTGGCATGAGCCTTGAGCGAGGCTTGAATGTATTGCTCAAAGTATCAGCCACGTTCCATGCCCAATATGGCTTTTCGCTAAACATCGTCGATATCGACCCCACTTACACCCTGGGCGATTTGGCAAAGCAATACCAAATGATTTTAACCAGATTGTATGAAGAAGGGCTACTTGACCTCAATCAATCGCTTCCTATGCCGTTTGATATTGAGCATGTGCTCGTCATCGCGCCTGAAAAAGCCGCAGGGTTGGGCGATTTTCGCGCGGATGCCGATAGGCTCGCTAGCACAGGGGCATGTATTTTTCATTATGAGCACGCCACCTTTCAAGGCAATCACGCCCCTGAAGACATCCGTCAAGCCATCATTAAAGGCATGAAAAATCTGAGCAAGCAGCATATTACTGCAGATTTGATAGTGATTATCCGGGGTGGTGGCGCGGTGGGCGATTTGGCCTATCTCAATGATTACGAACTTGCCGCGCTAGTGGCAGAGCAGCCGATACCGGTCTGGGTTGGCATTGGTCATGAGCGCGACCGCGTCATGCTAGATGAAGTGGCACATCAAAGTTTTGATACCCCATCCAAAGTTATTGCAGGCATTCGCAATCATCTACTCACTATTACCCAAGGTGCCAAACAACACTTTTTGACCATCGAGCAAATTGCTAAATCCAGCATCATGCAGGCACGCCGTGATAGCGAACAACAACTTACCAAGATACAATCGGCAGCGCAGCGACAATTATCTGCCGCTAAACTTGCCATGGACAACCAATTTGTACAGATTCGCCAACTTGCCTATCAGCAAATCACCACGGCTCGTCAATCGACCGATCGACTGCGTGAGATGACATTGTTACAGCACCCGTCAACCGTATTAACCCGTGGTTATGCGATTATCAGAACCTCCCATCCTGCATTAAATACGGTGATGACTTCAATTGCCCAAGCTGAACCCAATTCAACCATAACTATTGAACTACAAGATGGCTATCTACAAGCCACCGTCAATGCTAAACACCCAAAAAACTGACCTATCTACCAACAGGAACAACCATGACCGAGCCAACCGATTTTAAAAGCGCCTATGAGGTGCTAAAAACAAATGCACAGCGCTTGCAAAATAGCCAAGAGCCCAACATCGATGCGCTGATGACTATTGTAGAGCAGTCCATTGACGCCTATAAAGTATGCCAAGCGCGGATTGATGCCGTTGAAGCCTCGCTTAATCAAGCATTTGAAACAGACTAAGTTTCAATAAAGCAGAAAAGCAGAATGAAAAAGCCACTATCGAAGGATAATGGCTTTTTTATGTTGGGCATTTAAATTTCTACTTTGGCACCCATTTCTACCACATTGTTGCTAGGAAGTTTTAGAAACTCAGCGGCGGTACCGGCATTACGGTGCATATGCGCAAACAATTTTTCACGCCATAATGCCATACCTTTGATGCTTTCAGATGCCACCACTGCTTCATGGGATAAGAAATAACTCACCTTGGCAGGGTCGAAATCAAAGTTAAATTGCTGAATGTGTTTGAGTGAATCTGGCACATCAGGGTCATTTTTAAAGCCAAAATTGAGCACCACCTTCCAGCAATTGTGTCCCAAATAGGTGACTTCACTACGCTTGCTGAGACCCACCCAAGGGGTTTCTAAGGTATTAACGGTGACAAAGATATTGTATTCATGCAAGCATTTATTGTGCTTTAAGTTTTGTTTCAACGCCACGGGTACGATATCGACTTCAGACACCATAAATACGGCAATGCCTTTGATTTTTTTGATATTTTCAAAGAGCACTTGGCAGCGCTGGTTGATTAAGATTTTCTCTTGCAGTAACGCTTGCTGATTTTGCAGCTCTTGGATATTCTCAAGTGGCGCGTTTTCAATATCTTGGGTCAGCTTTTCTAATTTGCCTTGCGTTGACTCCAAGGCTATTTGTAAGCGTTTATTGGTAAAACTGCCAAACAAGTCATCCAAGAAATTTTTTAAGTTAATTTGTCTGGTGGTATGGGCAATTCTCACCAAGTTACGCCCATCTCGCCAAGTCATCATTAACACAAACATGACGCCCCCTAACAACAATGGGAACCAGCCGCCTTTGAGGAGCTTCAGCAGATTTGACGCCCAAAACAAGAAATCCACCACAAAGAACAATGAAGTCGCGGCAATACACAGTAGCAAAGGGTATTTCCACGCATAGCGAATCACAAAGAAGGTCAATATCGTGGTAATCAGCATATCCGTACAAACCGCAATACCATAAGCGGCGGCTAACGCACCCGATGATTTGAACATCACCACAGCAAACGCAATGGCGATAAATAAGCCCCAGTTAATCGCTGGAATATAGACCTGACCCACTTCTTTAACATTGGTATACACAATACGCATACGCGGTAAAAAGCCCAGTTGCACCGCTTGTTTGGTGATACTAAACGCCCCAGAAATCAGCGCTTGTGACGCAATCACCGTCGCTAAAGTTGCCATCACCACCATGGGGATACGCATGGCATCTGGAATCATCAAAAAGAAGGGATTGGATTTGCCATCAGGATTGGCCAGTAAAAATGCGCCTTGACCAAAATAATTGAGCAGCAAGGCGGGCATGACAATGGAAAACCAGGCGATACGAATCGGTTTTTTGCCAAAATGCCCCATATCGGCATACAAGGCTTCACCGCCTGTCACACACAACACAACTGCCCCCAAGATGATAAAGGCGAGTGTCGGATTGGTCATCACAAACTGATAAGCATAGATGGGGTTGATGGCTTGCAAGATTTCGACATTGTGCTGGATATGATAAACCCCAATACCAGCAATCAACAAAAACCACAGCACCATCACAGGTCCAAATAGCTTGCCGATACCTTTGGTACCAAATTTTTGCACAAAAAACAGTAAGAACAAAATGGTCAGCGTGGCAGGAATTACCACACTATGCAGCCGTGGCGATACCACCGTTAAACCTTCTACTGCCGATAGCACCGAGATGGATGGGGTAATCACCCCATCACCATAAAACAAGCAAGTACCAAATATCCCCATGGTCATGATGACTGCGTGCAATTTTGGGCGATGTCGCACCGCGCTTGATGCCAAGGCGAGCATCGCAATCAGACCACCTTCCCCTTTATTGTCGGCGCGTAGCACCAACGAGATGTACTTGAGACTGACGATGATGGTGATAGTCCATACAAATAACGACAGCACCCCATAGATATTGGCAACATTAAAGGCGACATGACCAGAATTAAAGACTTCTTTTACTGAATACAGTACACTGGTACCGATATCGCCATAAACGACCCCGATTGCCCCTAATGTCAGTGCAGGAACCGAGGTTTTAGCATGTGCTTTACTCATAAATTAACGACGCAATTTGATAAGATGGATTATTATAAGTCGAATTATAAAATTGCGGTTAAATTATATTTTGTAACCAAAGTTATCTATGTACTTGACGATAGTAACATTTTATCAGCGTCAATTTGAGCACAGCAGCTTAAACCTTTATTTTTAATGGTGAAATGGCGGTTTGGCAAGCCAAATCATACCAATCAATAACAAGAACACCAAGCCAAACAGATAAAAGACCTCATTCGAGCCAATAATCAGCGCCTGTTGGTTAATATTTTGGTTGATGAGCGCCAGCGTTTGCTCATAACTCATGCCAGACGCTTGCAGGCTGTTTGACCACGCATCAAAATTGGAATTTTGGGTGATACTTTCGGTCAAATAAGTATGCGCATGATTGCTGCGTCTTTCCCACACAGTCATCACCATTGAAGCGCCAATTCCGCCCGCCAAGGTTCTCACAAAGGTAAAAATCCCTGTCGCTGCCGCCATTTTATCATGCGAAATGTTGGAGAGCGCAATGGTAGTTAAGGGCATAAAAAACATGGCGGTACCCAGTCCTTGGATAAACTGCGGCCAAAACACATCCCAAAATGTCATCTGCGGATTAAAATCACTGCGCCATACAAAGGTCGCACAATAGATTAAAAAACTTAACGTCACCAAGATGCGCATATCGATGTTTCGCGCATATTTACCGATTAAGGGCGTCAACAACACCGGAAAAATACCAATCGGTGCCGCTGCCAACCCTGCCCAAACCGCGGTATAACCCATGGTTTGCTGCAGCATGACGGGCAGTAGCACAATGGCGCCCATATATAGCAAAAATGCCAAGCTAATCACCAATGTGCCAATGGTAAAATTGCGGTCTTGAAAAATCGACAAATCAATAATTGGATGTTCTTCACCGCGCTCCCAAATTATCAAATAACTCAAACATAAAACGCTAATGATGGCTAAAGCAATAATTTCAGGGGAAGCGAACCAATCGAGCTCACGCCCTCGATCCAAGAAAAACTGCAGTGCACCCACCCCGACAATCATCAAAACAAGGCCTACTTTATCAATATCAGTCTTGATAACAGGTGTTTCGCGGTTTTTAAGTTGTTGCCATGCCAAAATAATGGCGACAATACCAATCGGAATATTGATAAAAAATATCCAGCCCCAGTGATAGTTGTCGCAGATATAGCCACCCAAAATCGGGCCTAATATCGGCGCGGTGACGACCACCATAGCAAACAATCCAAGCGCCATCGCCCGTTTTTCAAGCGGAAAAGACTGTAATAATAGACTTTGTGCCAGTGGAATCATCGGACCTGCTACTGCGCCTTGCGCTACCCTGGCAATAATCAGCATCGTCAAACTATGCGACACCCCACATAGCCATGAACAAAACACAAATAAACTTGCCGACACCAAAAACACTTTGACCGAGCCATACTGACGAGCCAACCACCCTGTGAGTGGAATAGATATCGCGTTGGAAACAGCAAACATGGTAATCACCCATGTACCTTGCGAGGTCGCCGCACCCAAATCCCCTGCGATGGTCGGTAATGCCACATTGGCAATGGTCGAATCGAGCACCATCATAAACACCGCCATCGATAGGGCAAATGTCACAATCGCAAGTGGCATCCCTGATAAAGGCGCGGGTTGATTTAGCTGACTACGGGCTGGACTACTAGCCGCTGCCTGCTTCGTATCCATAGTGGGTGAAATTGCTTCCGCCATTTTTCACCTCATGATTGGTTTTGCTGGATGATTTGTTGGATAATTTTGGTCGCGCCTGACATATCGATTTGCGGCTGCAGCTGGGCAACCGGTTTGTTGCTAGCGGTCGCGGTAGCCACCTGCGGTTTGCCTTGTTGGTCTCGGCTATCAAGCTCGGCATGCATACTCAGCCCCACGCGTAGCGGATGCTGTTGTAACTCTTTGCTATCGAGTGCAATTCGTACAGGCAGACGCTGGGTGACTTTGATCCAGTTACCGGTGGCGTTTTGGGCAGGCAAAACCGAGAACGCACTGCCCGTCCCTGCTGATAAGCCAATCACTTTGCCATGATAAATAACCTCTTTACCATAGATATCTGATGTTAAATTCACCGCTTGACCTAGGTGAATATCTTTAATTTGGCTTTCTTTAAAATTGGCATCGACCCACAAATCATGTAACGGCACAATCACCATCAAAGGCGTGCCTGCGCTGATTTTTTGACCTAATTGCACACCGCGTTTGGCAATTTGCCCATCGATGGGCGCCACGATCTGGGTACGGTTGAGATTGAGCCAAGCGGTTTGGATATTTGCTATCGCGGTTTGCACCGCAGGTTGTGACAGTACATCATTTTTACCCAGATTGGCGATTGTCACATTGCGCTGCGCTTGGGCAGTCACAACCGCAGAGCGAGCGGTGGCTTGCTTGGCAACTGCCGCGTCGAGCTGGGCTTGGGCTTTTTTGACAGTGTCGGCAGCATGCTGGACTTCTTCTTGCGATACCGCTTGACTTGCCATCAAAGCGGCGCGGCGTTGATAGTCAGATTGTGCCGCAAGCAGCGCAATTTTCGCCGATTCAATTTGTGATTGCACTTCATTCATCGCAGTTTGCGCTTGCGAGATATTGACATCAGCTTGTTGGATGGTTGCGGTTTGGGTTTTGTACTGTCTGATTGCTGTGCGCAATTGTGCCTTGGCGGTTTCAAGGGCTAAGCCATTATCCGCTTGATCTAACGCCACCAAGGTTTGCCCGGCTTTGACCATATCCGTGTCATTGACCCCAATTGCTGTCACCGTTCCCGATATTTGCGCGTTGATTTGTACTTGGTTGCCGCTCACATAGGCGTCTTCGGTACTGACTTGGTAGCGCCATTGGGTGAAGTATAGCCATAACGTCACCGCAGCAATCGCTAAAACAATCAAGGTAAATAACAATAGGTTTTTTTTACGTTTGGATTTGGCGGGGCGTTGGGTTGTGTTATGCGTAGATTCTGGGGTCGGTGCTGGTTCAGGGCTATCATCAACCCCAGTCGGCATGGTTTCAGCCATTTTTTCGTCCTTATCGCTAAACTTGAGTGGCAAAATCTAAAAAATCCGACGGTTGACAGACGGATTTATGCTAGAAAATACCTCGATTATGTAATTTAATATGCTTAATGGGTGGCAATATAAAACTATCCTAAACAGCCTTCAAGCATCAAATAAAACATAAATGTTGCATAAGAATACAGTTAGGTAGATAATGTTGTTTATTGTAAAAATTTTGCGCGATTCGTCCGATTGCTAAAATTTAAAGGCTAAGACATAAAGCGTAAGATAAAGAGCGTAAGGATACCAAGAAGCGATGAACGAAAATGATTTACGGGTCATTAAGACTGAACAACATATCGAGCAAGCTTTTCTGGCATTACTGCAGCAGAAACCTTACCGCGCCATCACCGTCCAAGATATTTTAGATACTGCAGCGATCAACCGCTCAACCTTTTATCGTCATTACGCCAGTAAAGAGGCGTTGGCAGAGAAAATGGTGAGTAATTTTCGCCAAGTGTATGAGAAGTTTTTAACTGAACGCTTTAGTGTCGCCAGTCAAGAAAATTTACTGATGTGTTTGGAACAATTTTGGGCGTTTATACACGCGCAAAAACAACGCATACTGGCTTTTTGGCAAATCAAAACCCCCAATATCCATTTATATGATGATATGTATGCGTTAATCAAACAAAATTATATTGAGCATGCCAAGCGTCATGGACGCCCAGGCGACTTGGAGTTTCAAGGGCATACGTATGCAGGGATTATATTAAATAATTTAAGTTACTGCCTACAGCAAGACCACCAAATGTCACTCGAGGATATTCGTAGCAATATACAACTGATGGTGCAGACAGTGTCTATACAGTAATCTCTCATCACCATAATTTACAATAACCTCGATACGCTCATTAGCAGCCAGTTTTAAGCGCTAAAACTAGATTTAGGATTTTTTACCGACTAAATCAATTACCCAAAGCTCCGCTTGCGAGCCCAGTCGAAACGGCACACCCCAAAAACCATACCCCGAGCTTACAATCACATCGGTATTGTTGATACGTTCATAGCCGTAACCCAAACGATTTAAGAATTTGACAATGAAATTGGCAGGAAATATTTGCCCATTATGGGTATGTCCAGACACTTGCAAATCAATCGGTAATTGTACGTTTTGTTCAATCTCATTGGGCTCATGGTCAAGTAAAATAATCGGCTTATCCGTATTTGACGGCATTAAGTCCTTGGTCGTTTTACGATAACTGGCATGATTATCCAGCCTTCCTACCAACCAAAACTGATTATCAACCAACACTTTATCATCTGCCAATAAGGTGATATTGGCTTTTTGGATCGCATCGCGAATCTCGCCTTCATGCCCATACATATCATGATTACCTAGCGTGGCATACGCGCCCATTGGCACTGCACTTGCTAGTTGCTGTAGTGCTGGTTGCATATTTTGCGAGGTATAGTAATCAACATTATCATCCATGATATCGCCAGGCATGAGCAGCAGTTGCACGTCCTGTGCTTTTACCATATCGGTTAATCGGTTAATTTGCCGCTCACCGACCATTAGACCCAAATGCAAGTCTGAAACCATCCCAATCCGAATCGGTTTGGCAAGTGGCTGATTAGCAGTCAAGCTGATATGACGAATGGTGGGTGTATAAGCATTATAAATACCCATCAACACCATGCCAAAAAACACCAGCGGCAACAAAATGCGTTCCCCGTAGATTTGATAACTCACGGCATTAAAAAATTGCGGAGCAACTTTCATCAACACCAAATTGATAATACCCACCGCCACCATCGACATGATGACAAACCACAAAATAGTCAGCCAAGTCATAGACAGCTTAAGCCCAAAGCTCGTCAATCGTGCGATGCCAAATACCAATAACGCATTACTCATCACAAATAGACTAATCATCAAATAACGAGAAGACCGATCGGATAACCAAGACCCTGCCCACCACTGCAGCCCCCGCCCTGCCCCATAAGTAAACAATTCAAACAACAATACAATGACGGTCAGAAATATCCAACGCATACCAGCCCCAAATTTTTTATCATAAGTAAAGGTTATATAAAGAATGTTTGTGAATTTACAATGTCGCTTTATCTATTAAAGTCAATCAGTGAATTTGAAAAAATCAATTAATATAATTTGCCCATTAAAAAACCCAACTTACGAGAATAAGTTGGGTTTTTTCGATATCGGCTCATCCGATAACGGTATTGTGGCAGGTTTATTGATTTTTAACAAGCAATAAATTTGCTATAATAACGCTTTTGGCACTTTTAAAAATTATGACTTATTCAACTGCTGTTAATTTATCTGATATCGCGAGCCCTGCCCAAACCCGCGTCATTGTGGGGATGTCAGGGGGCGTTGATTCTTCTGTCACCGCTGTTTTGCTCAAACAAGCGGGCTTTGACGTTGAAGGCTTGTTTATGAAAAACTGGGAAGAAGATGACGGTACCGAATATTGTACCGCCATGACTGACCTTGCCGATGCGCAAGCGGTGGCGGATAAAATCGGTATTAAACTGCATACCGCCAACTTTGCCATGGAATATTGGGATCGCGTATTTGAGCATTTTTTGGCGGAATATAGCGCCGGTCGCACCCCAAATCCTGATATTTTATGCAACAAAGAAGTCAAGTTTAAAGCCTTTTTGGATTATGCGTTAACCTTGGGGGCGGATTATATTGCCACCGGTCACTATGCGCGCCGCGGTTTTAGCGATGAAAATGGCAAAGCGCCACTACTGCGCGGACTTGATAACAATAAAGACCAAAGCTATTTTCTGCACGCGGTGGCAGGCGATAAAATCGCCAAAACCTTGTTCCCTGTGGGTGAGTTAGAAAAACCTGAAGTACGCCGTATTGCCGAGCAGTATGATTTAGCGACAGCGAAGAAAAAAGACTCTACGGGTATTTGCTTTATCGGCGAGCGACGCTTTAAAGACTTTTTACAGCAATATTTGCCCGCTCAAAAAGGCGATATCTATACCGATGATGGCAAAAAAATCGGCACCCACGATGGCTTAATGTATTACACACTTGGTCAACGTGGCGGTATTGGTATTGGTGGGGTCAAAGATAGAGATGAGGCGCCTTGGTTTGTGTTGCACAAAGACTTGGATAATAATCGCCTGATTGTCGGTCAAGGGCATGACCATCCGATGTTACAATCCAATGAATTGACTGCTTATAAGCTTGACTGGGTGGTTGATGCACCCACCCAATTGTTTACTGCTCAAGGTTATCGCTGTACCGCCAAAACCCGCTATCGTCAGCCCGATCAAGCCTGTACAGTTTTTGCCCTTGATGAAACGGGTGACACCATAAAAGTGGTGTTTGACGAGCCACAGCGCGCGGTGACACCGGGTCAGTCTTGTGTGTTTTATCAAGATGACATCTGTTTAGGCGGTGGCGTGATTCAGACCATTGATGCCCCTACTAGCCTGGCGGAAGTTTAAAGTTTAAAGTTTAATATACACTAAGACACAAACAGCGCAAATTGATATCATTTGCGCTTTTTTTATACCCTGTTGATTAAGAAAAGTTTGCGGCTAGGCGTTTGTTCCACCCTGCTTTTTTTCGTAGGTAGCCAATTCCCCAGCAGCTTAAATAAATCACAAATGAAATGGTAGTGATATAGGGTGAAATCGGCAGCCCAGGTCCTAACGACAGTAATATCCCGCCGACCCCAGCGGTGATGGCAAACAGCATGGACAACAAATAGACATAGATAGGTCTAGCCGTCACTTGACTTGCCGCTGCCGCAGGCGTGATGAGTAACGATAATAACAGCAATGCACCGACAAACTGCACACTTACCGCCACCACAAGACTCAGCGCAAACATAAACAGCAAGGATAAAAATGTTAAATTCAAATGCTGCGCTTGGGCAACTTGCGGGTCAACTGCGGCAAATAACATACGCTGACCAAATATGGCAATGATTGATAGCACAATCACCGCGACCACTAGCATTGACTGCAATTCAGTGGGCGTGATTGCAACAATCTGCCCGGTTAATAAGCCAAATTTATTGGAGGAGCGACCTTGATACAAGGATAAAAACAACACCCCGAGCCCAAGCCCGAATGGCAACAAAATACCCACCACTGAGTTGCGGTTTTTGCCATCAATACCCATGATACCCAGCACCATGCCAGCCGTCACCGCCCCAATGACGGCGCCTAGCGTCACTGAAGACCCTAACCATAAGGCACACGCCGCCCCTGCAAATGACAGCTCTGCTGTCCCATGCACGGCAAACGCCATATCCCGTGCCTGTACCATCGGTCCAATGAATCCCGCCATCACACCCAACAATACCGCAGCCACAATGGATGTTGATACCAAGGGCAACAGCTCAGCAAAGTTATCAAAATTGATGATGGTATGTAGCCAAGTCGTGAGCAGCATGTAATTTCCAAAAGTTAAAAAACCATCGAATGTGATGGCTTGTTTTTGATTGAAGCAAATAAATTAGCGAAATCGATTGATTAAGTCGATACCACCGAGGTTGGCAGTGGCATTTTCAAGGCGCAGCACTTTATCTACCAAAGGTATAATCGGTTCGAGTTCATGACTAATCATCAAAATCGCGGTATGATGCGCCTGTTTGCGATGGGCTAAAATATCACTGACCACATATTGGCTTGCCACATCAAGGCTCAGCAGCGGCTCATCCATCAACAAAACATCAGGCTCAGCGACCAAGGCTTGGGCGATACGCATGCGCTGCTGCTCACCACCCGAGAGCATGGTAAGCGGCGCATCACAAAATGACTCACCGCCGACTTCCGCAATGGCTTTATCCACCAAATATTTTTTTTGTTTTGCTGTCTGCCAAAAACCACCCAAGGTTTTTTTGGGGCTAAACAGACCAAACAGATAATTTTCCCCATCCAGCCCTAGCTGCACCAAGTCCCTACCCCGAATCGGTAGTTTTGGCGCAAAGTCTTTGAGCTGAGGCACATAGCCCACTCGAATATCTTTGCCAAGCGTGATTGAACCACTTGATAGTGGCACAAGTTTGAGTAAACTTCGCAGCAGTGTGGTCTTGCCTGTCCCATTGGCGCCAAGCAATGCCACAAATTCACCCGATAAAATCGAAAAATTGACATCCTGCCAGAGCAGACGTTGTCCAAAGTGCATACTGCCATCTTTGACTTGCAAAACGACTTGCTGTGATTGGGGCAGTTTGACAAACGATTGGCAATGAATGGCCTGCGCAAACTGCCGCTCGCTATTGGCTATTTTGGTGGTTGACATGGGCATGGTGGCTACTTCTTCATCCTAACGGCAAGATGCTAATGACAAGATCCTAAAGGCAAGGATGGTTGATTGGCAATATCACATTGCAAAAAATCTGGGCTAAAAATTAAGCATTATAAGCGATAACCAGCCAATACTATACCAATTAACGCAAATTTTTCCCCAAATGCGTTAATGGGTAATCTAAAATTTTTAGGCTAGTTAAAATTAGCGCGTCGCTGCCGCAAAATCATCCAGAGTTTTTTCAATAAATTGCGTATAGCTTGTCACGCCATCGGGAAGGGTTTCATAGACCGCCACAACTGGGACTGTTGATGCCTTCGCCAATGTGATTAGTTGCTTTGAGGTAGCATCCTCGGTCTGGGCATTGACCACCAACAAACCGACTTGTTTATTGCTCAGCAGGCTTTTGCTGTCATTGAGCACTTTGACCGACACCCCTGCATCCGTCTCTGATTGAACGACATAGGCTTTTGGTGTCACATCCTTGATGCCCATATCGGCTAGCAAATACCCGATGACAGGCTCAGTAGCAAAGGCAGTGATGGCTTTTTGCTGTCCGATTTGTTGGGCTTTGACTTTAAGCGCATCAATTTGCTGGATAAAGTGTTGGGTATTTTTTGCATAAATTGCTTGATTGGCAGGTGATGTTGCAGCCAATTGCTTGTTGACCGCTTCAGCCACTTTTTTTGCTGTATCGAGGGAGAAAAACACGTGCTCATTGAAGTCACCGTGCGAGTGACCATGTACTTCACTATGCCCTTCACTGGGCACGTGAGGATGATCTGATGGCTGCGGATCAGCGGTCTTTATTTCGTGTTGGGTATCGTGTTGGTGTTGTTCACTGGCAGACTCATCTGCCGCATTGTCCGTGTTAGCCGACAGTCCTGAAAGTGCTACGGCATTAATCACTACAGGTTTGTGACTTACCGACTGAGCTAAGCTCATACCCCAATCATCATACCCGCCACCGTTGACCAGCATAACAGCGGATTTGGTGATATTAAGCTTGTCGGTCGCTGTGGCTTGATAATCATGCGGATCTTGTGATAAATCATTGACCCCCACAATCACATTAACTTTATCCCCCCCGACCGCTTTAGCCACCGAACCCCACACATTGGTAGTGGCATACACCGTGGGTAATTGGGTATTAATAACGGTGTTTGATGAGACTGTTGTAGCTGAGCTATTTGATGCGGATTGATTTGAGGCTGATTGCGTTGAAGTGGATTGATTATCAGTTTGCTTTTGGCAGCCTGTTAATCCCCCCAATAGGCTCATCGTCAATGTTACCCCTGCAATTGTGGGGGTTTTTAGTAGCCTTAGTAGTAGCAAAGGTCGGCTAAAAAAAGCATATTTGTTAATCAATGCGTTTATCATGCTGGGTCGCCAAATCAAGTATTGAGAATATTAAAATGTTATATTATAACATTTTAATGGTGTTCTCAAGGTAGCTCAAGGATTTATGCTGCCTTGGATTTCATCTATCGCAGCTTTAAATTCAACTATTTGCGCTCACCTTTTTATGCCATAATAAATTTATCACCTTGCTGTA
Source organism: Moraxella sp. CTOTU48841 (assembly GCF_032061225.1). NCBI lineage: Bacteria > Pseudomonadati > Pseudomonadota > Gammaproteobacteria > Moraxellales > Moraxellaceae > Moraxella > Moraxella sp. CTOTU48841. The sequence continues at coordinate 48,722 of NZ_DAMBFQ010000010.1, read as the reverse complement.
TGGTTCACAGGCAAATCGGTTGTTATTTTCTACGCTTTACGCCTGTCAGCACTTTTTTGTATGACCCACTCTCACAGGATGTTTTTATGAAACAATTTTTCGCACCTTGTCTGGTACTTGCCAGTATGTTGGGCACAACATTTGCCCACGCAGCCTCTATGCCAGTGGATACCAATGCCCGCTTTAAACTGGGGTTAAACGCGTCTATCAATCATTATGCGTACGACAAGGACAATGATGTTACTATCATGCCACAGGCATTTTATGACAACAATCGACTCTACATTGAAGGCAGTGAAGCGGGTTATTATCCCTACAAAGATGCAAAAAACGAATGGCGATTGACTGCAAGCTACGATAGCCGTTCATTTGATCCAGACGATGCGAGCACAGCGGCGTTAAAAGGACTCGATGAGCGTAAATGGTCTGCTATGGTGGGCACTAGCTATATGCGCATAACCCCGTATGGTGGCTTTAAAGCACAACTGGAAACTGATGCGTTAGGCCGCAGTGATGGTACCAGCGCAAAAGTGGCGCACTTGAGCAGATTTAAAGCAATGGATGATAAAATCACCATTTATCCTGAGTTAGGACTGCAGTGGTACAATGATAAGTACAACAACTACTACTTTGGTGTTTCTGAGCAAGAATCGCTACGCACCGGGATAAAAGCTTATAACGCTGATAGTAGCGTTACCCCCTATGTCAATGTCAGTGCCAGTTACGCCATTTCACCACGCTGGAGTGCGTTTATCAGTCAGCATTTAGAATATTTGAGCGATGAGCAAAAAGACAGCCCACTGGTTGATAACCGTGTCGATAGCAAAACTAAAATTGGCTTTAATTATCAATTTTAAAGCTTAGCTTGCCCATAAAAAGCGCAAATTGTTTGATTTGCGCTTCTTTTATTCATAAAAAAGGGTTATTCACTTCGTCCACGTGCGACGCTTGCTGTTGTTGCGTGGCAGATTTTTCCACCGTTTGCGCTTGATGGGCTTCTAAATACGCAATGATGTGGCTCAACACATCTTGCAATTGTTTTGCCGTGGCTAAACTTTGTTTATCCAACGTAAACGTTGCACTACCATATAGATTGACTTGCTCTCCTTGATTCTCAAGGGTAAATTCGCCCAATTCCACGCTTTGGCTATCATTTTGAAATGGTTTAAAAGCACTCATCTTTTTCCCCTGTTTAGTTGCTGATTTGCTAGTTTTTGACTTGCTAATTACTGATTGTGGTTATGGTGCAATAGTCGCTACATTACTCGGCAAACTGGGAAACGCATTTACCCCAGTGCGTTTTTTAAGGGTGCTTAGGCTAATTTTTTCAACGGTTCCGCTATCATCATTCGGGCTAAAAAATGCCATCGCTTGATGTTGTGATGGCAAATATACCGCTTTAAAAAAATGCGATGGCACCAACACGCGATTTTTTAGCCGTTTGACTTCCGGTGTTAAGAACGCCACCCCTGTCACCACATAGGCTGAGCCGTATTGGTTGGTCAAGTTACGAGTTTGTGTTTCAATTTTTACCCAAGTTTTACGGTTGTTATCAGGTGTTTGTGGGGCAATATTGGCCAAACTAAAACTGTCAAATTGTGAGTCTGGGTTTGCCATATCAGCATTGGGCGCTAAATGCCCTCTGTCATATCCGGTACGGGTATAATCGCTCAATAAGCTACGCACCTCGGTTGGCAGGCGAGTTTCTTCATGAAAGTTATCCTCTCTGACCAAGGTTTTGGCAGCCGTTATTCGTTGTCGCGTCAAATGCTCAGCGACCCAAATAGGGGTTTTGGTCACACCCGAATACATCACCGCAAAGCCATTAAAGCACAGTGGATAGGTTTTTTGCGACAGCTTAGCGGTCATTGTCGGCTGGGTTTTCTCCAAAAACTCGCTGGCGCATTTTTGTAGCGCCTTGTCTAGCGGACGCGCGGTGAGTGCTTGAGTATCTGGGTTCGCTTGGGTGGTAGGAATAGTGACAGGGATAGTAATAGTATTGCTATCGGGCTTGGCGGTTGAGGGCTTAACACTACAACCTGTCAAATACAGCAAGCCAACACTCACGGCTGATAAGATGGCAGTATGGCTAATCAAATGGGTTTGAACTATCATGAGTGACCTTAAACAAAGAAAAAATGAAGAAAATAAAAAATGGTACAATGACGACAATGGTATGGTTCGGGCTAAAGTGTCGGATAACGTAGTTTAAAGCTCGGTTTAAAACTTTTTGTTATTTTATAAGTTTTTTTAGTGGAATACGCAAATATTTACTGGTAGTGATAGCAGTTTTTTGAAATGTTTTTTGGCTAATATTGCGTTGACTATTTTTCTCCCAATATTTTCCCATTAACAATTGCTTAAGTTCTGATAAAATACGCTTTTTGTCGTTAGTAAATTTTTATGAGTACATTAACCACACCACAAAACGCCGTCGTCTTACTCTCGGGCGGGCTAGATTCCGTGACTTGCCTTTACTGGGCAAAAGCCAATTATGCCAACGTCACAGCGGTAAGCTTTAACTACGGTCAGCGCCACAATAGCGAACTTAATGCCGCCAAAAAAATCGCCGCGACAGCCCAAGTCAACCACCGTATTATCGATATTGATTTGGCACAGCTAGGTGGCTCAGCGCTGACCGATGCTTCGCTGGTGGTACCCGATGCCAAACAAACAGATTTTAGCGATAATCAGCATAATGACAGCATTCCAATTACTTATGTACCCGCGCGTAATACCATCTTTTTGTCGTATGCGCTGGCATTGGCAGAGGTGACACAGTCCAATGCCATTGTGATTGGCGTCAATGCAGTGGATTACTCAGGCTATCCTGACTGTCGTCCTGAATATATTGCAGCCTTTGAAAAGATGGCAAATCTCGCTACCAAAGCCGGTGTGATGGGCAATCATCTCCACATTGCAACGCCATTGTTGCATTTAAGTAAAGCAGAAATCATTAAGTTGGGGGTATCGCTGGGGGTTGATTATGCTTTGACCGTGTCATGCTACCGCGCAGATAGCGAAGGGCGAGCCTGTGGGCACTGCGATAGCTGTTATTTACGACAGCAAGGTTTTTTACAAGCTGAAATAGATGACCCAACTATTTATCAGTAATCTATCATCATTAAATCCTGCCAGCTTTATTGCGTCAACGGTAAAGCTAGCCATTGTACGATTGAACACCTGCTGTTCTATACTGCTGTCTCTTATGAGGATAAACTATGAAACATTCAGCCATCGTGACCCTATTTGCTAGCATGGTTTTGCCGTTTGCCGCGCATGCCGCCAACCCACAATATGTCAATGCTTGCGCCACCCAAATGACCGAAAAACACATCACTGATGCCGCTTCTGCAAAAAAAGTATGTACTTGTGTGGTAGATGAACAAGCAAAAATCACCCAAGCGCAAAAAAATGAGCTTGATACTTGGGTAAAAAGTGGAAAAGATGTTCGCCAAAACAAAACTTTCCAAACCATCAGCGCTCGTATGAAAGCGTGTGGCAACGGCGTTAAATTTAACAAAGCCCGTCCCTAAACGGCTACAATCAAGTCAATAATCGATAGCGCCGCACCACCAGACCAGTTGTTTACTGGTCTTTTTTTGTTTTGTCGCATGAAGAAGTTTGTACTCAATCTGGCTTTCTGATATTGTTAGTTCAATTTTTGCTTGGGAAATGCCCATGACTCAACTACCCAATTTTTTGGTCACCACGGTTGAAGCGGATACCAGCCGTCATGCCACAGCGCAGCCGCAATTTATCCAGCGCCAAATCAACCTGCCAGCATATGCCAAACAGTCAGAGAAAGGCTTGATTCTGTACTTTTATCCAAAAGACAACACCTCAGGCTGTAGTGTACAAGCGCAAGATTTTAGCCAGCATTTGACTCAACTGCAGCAGCTTGGCTATCAAGTCATTGGCGTATCAAGAGATAGTGTCAAAAGCCATGAAAAATTTATCGCCAACCAACAGATTAATTTTGCGCTGGTGAGTGATACCGATGAACAGCTTTGCCAATATTTTGGCATCATTGCCGAAAAAAAACTGTACGGCAAAGTCAGTCTTGGCGTGGTACGTTCAACCTTAATTTTCGACAACGCAGGCAAGCTGGTTCATGAGATGCGTAATGTCCGCGCCAAGGGGCATATGGATAAATTGCTTGCGATATTACCCACCCTTTAACCCAAACTAACCTAAATTAACCCAAACGCCTTACATTATTTTTATTTTGATTTTTTGACTCGAGATCACTCATTGTATGTCCGTGAACCAATTTTTTAAAAATATCTATCACGACTTGTATTATGACGTTTATAAAGCAGTCGGTGGTTCGCTCGAAGATGAAGCGGTTAATTGGCCGCTGTATCTATCCAAACTTGCCAGTACAGGCATTAAAATTATGGTGCTGTTGGCAATTTTGGGCGTGGTCTATCGGTTAAGTTTATTGCTCATCAATTCTGCCCGTTTTATCGCCAAAGACAGTAAATACAGCCAATCGTTAAGGCTCATCGCACGGTTGATGTGGTTGTTTTCAAGTTTGCTTGCGGTGATGAGTCAGCTTAATTTTGAACCTGAAACAGTCAAAGCCACTGCCAAAGCAGGTATTTGGTCAGTGATTTTTTATATGGCGTGGTACAACCTCGGTTATTTGATGCAAAAAATGCTCAAAAATTATGGGCTAAACGCGTCGATTGAACAACTACTGCATAATTTGTTGTCCATGCTCATCATCGTATTGTGGATTGCCTCGGTGATGTCGCAATTTGGTTTTGATATTGTGTCCGTGGTCGCAGGTCTTGGAATTGCGGGTATCGCAGTGGGTTTTGCGGCACAAGCCACACTCGCCAACTTTATTGCCGGTATCACCATTTTGATTGAGCAGTCGTTTCAAGTCGGTGATTGGGTCAGCATTAATGAAAAAGAAGGTAAAGTGGTGCAAATTGCCCTGCGCACTACCCAAATTTTGACCCGTGATAATATCACCGTGATTTTCCCCAATTCAACCGTTGCCTCAGCCGAAGTCATTAATTTAACTGCCAAAAATCTGATTCGTTTTGATATTGAAGTGCGTATCGCGTTGGAAGCGGATATTGAAAGCGCTCGCGCTATCATTCTTGATATTTTAGCCAACACCAAAGAGATATTAGAGCGTCCTGCGCCCACAGCGACAGTGGACAAAATTGGCGATTTTGGGGTGTTTTTTATTGTGCGGTTTTGGGTCAATCCGCCACACGTGTCTCGAATGCCATTTATCAAAGAAAATCTACGCGAACAAATCAAAGTAGCACTAGATGATGCCAGCATTGCTACACCTTATCCTCATATGCAGCTTTTAATGCCAAGCGCAATGCCAAACGAAGTAGCCCCATCGGTAAAAACTTCCCCATAATTTCAGACATTCTGTCATTTGTCCTTTGCTAATCATGCTAAAATACGCCATTAATCAACTTTGACTTTTTTTGGCAGTATTTATGACAGACAGCAATACAACGCCCGTTGGGCAAACTTTTCACATTGTAATCACTTGTGCGGATGGGCTAGAGATTCCCTTGCAAACTGAGCTGGCAAGCTTTGATATAGATACACAAATTGAGCGCACGGGTCGGCTGATGGCGACATTGACGTTAGCGCAGATTTATCAAGTTTGTCTATGGTCTCGTGTGGCATCACGGGTATTGTTACCACTGGGCAAAAAGAACATCAATCCCGAGTACGATATTGCAGATCAGCTCTATACCTTTGCCAAAACTGTCAAATGGACCCAGTTATTTGATTTGGAACAGACCTTTGCGATTCGTTTGACCCTAGATAAGCGCGTACAAGCCAACCAGCAATTCACCATGCTGCGTGTCAAAGATGCGATTGCCGACCAATTTAACGAGCAGTTCGGTCGTCGCCCCAATGTCGATAAAAACCCCGATTTTGGCATTGTCGCTACGGTGGGTGACAAACAAGCTGAATTGTATTTAGACTTATCAGGGACCAGTTTGCACCGCCGTGGTTACCGTGCTGCGATGACCGAAGCGCCACTCAAAGAAAACTTGGCGGCTGCGCTGCTCTATAGCGTGAATTTTCACACCACCCAATTTGACAGTATCGTCGACCCGATGTGCGGCTCAGGCACGCTGATTATTGAAGCCTTACTGATGAGCGCAGATTATGCCGTGGGACTGGATAAAGCCGATAGCCAATTTGGGTTTTATGCATGGCAACATCATGATACTGCCCTTTGGGAGGCTATGGTGCAAGACGCGCAAACCCGTTTTCATCATCGCTTAAATGCCATGGCAAATGGCGAGATGCCCGCGGTATTTGCTTTTGATATGGACTCAGGCGCGGTTCGAGCCACGCACAAAAATTTAATCGCCGCAGGTTTGACGCCTATCATCAACCGTATTACCTTGCAGCAGCGCTCACTAGCGACCCTTAATTTGGCACTAGAAAAACAAGTCAATGGCTGGGTCAATCCCTTGTTTATCACCAACCCACCGTATGGTGAGCGCTTGGGTGAAGAAGAATTGATTAAACCCTTGTATCAAGGTCTGGGTAAAAAATTACAAGCCCTGTTTGCAGATAGCCCTGCCAAAGTGACTTTGGGTGTCCTCGCTGCCAAAGTTGAACAAGCTGACGTACTACCCCTTGCCGAGCCAAAAACCCTACGCTGTCATAACGGTGCTATCACCGTTTATTTTCGTTATGGTGAGCTGTTAAAGAGTAAAGACACACCGCTGATTACGCGTTTTGAAAAACGTGAAATCGCCGTAGAAGAAGGTCAAGATTTTGTCAATCGACTACAAAAAAATCTTGCCAATCTGCGTAAGCTTGCTCACAAACAAGCTGTAACCAATCTGCGGGTGTATGATGCCGACTTACCTGATTTTAAAGTAGCAGTGGATGTATATGGCGAATTTGTGCATGTGCAAGAATATGCCGCCCCCAAATCAATCCCGTTAGAGACCGCCAAAAAACGCTTTAATCTAGCGCTGCATGGCGTGCGTGAAGCCTTGCAAGTAAACCGTGAGCAAGTGTTTATCAAAACCCGCGCCCGCCAATCCGGCAATGAGCAGTATGAGAAAAAAGCCAATTCGGGTAAATTCCATGTGGTCAGCGAGCCAACCGCCAACAACCAACGGGCGTATTTTTTGGTGAACTTTAGCGATTATTTGGATACGGGGCTATTTCTTGACCATCGCAGCATCCGAAAAATTATTGCAGAAAAATCACGTGGTAAAACAGTGCTTAATCTGTTTGCTTATACTTGTACTGCCAGCGTGCATGCGGCATTGGGCGGCGCAAAAGCGGTGACATCGGTGGATTTATCACAAAACTATCTGGATTGGGGACGCAAAAATTTTGCCCTAAATGGCTTGCCAGATTTGCCAAGCTACCAGTTTATTGCCCAAGATATTTTTGAATGGATTAAAAGCAACACCGAGCAGTACGATGTGATTTTTATCGACCCGCCGACTTTTTCTAATTCCAAGAAATTTCAAGGTACTTTTGATGTGCAGCGCGACCACGTACCACTCATCAACCGTGCCATGAATCGCTTATCCGCTGAAGGCGTGTTGTATTTTTCCAATAACTTTACCAAATTTGTGCTAGATGACGAAATCAGCAACCGTTATCACGTTGAAGAAATGACCAACCAAACCATCGACTTTGATTTTGATAGTAAACGCCCTATTCACCAGTCGTGGGCGATTCGCCACAAATAATTTGCCAATAAAAAAGCAATGACTCGTGTTAGCCTTCGCTTTTTTTGATGAGTTCGGTTATTTTGCCAGAGTCTTGGTTTCAATCACGCTATCAAGCTGATAAAGGTTGCCATAGCCTTTGGTATCGGTGGGCGGTGTGCGATAGCGAGTCAAGCGCAAAACCCGCTGTGCGCTTTCATCATGACGATAACCCATGATAGGCGCATCGAGAATATACCATTGACCCACCGCTGTTTTTAGTCCCTGAGTGTCATAATTGATATCACGCACTTGTAGGCATTTTCTATCGGTCACGTTATCGCAATACTGCCATTTGGGTTTGACTTCCAAAAATACGGTTTCCCCTTTACCGTATTTTACTCCAGGCTTTAATATGCCATCCCAAATTAACGCAGTGCCGTCTGCCAAATCTTGTTGCAACATTGCATGTGTTTGCCAGCTCATTATCATCATTGATAGTTGACTTTGGCTTTGCATTTGCTGAGCCAACCAAGTTTCACTTTGTTGTAGAGAGCCGCAACCCATCAAGGTAGTCACCGCATTGGTGCTTGCCTGTAGCTTGTCCCCTTGTAACCTATAGCCACTCGATAATTGATTACAGCCTACACTGTAACTGATTCGATTTTGGGTGAAATCAAGTGTTACCTTGTGGTTATCAATTTGCGGCTTCAAGTGATCGGATGGCGGTGGATTGGTACTGTTGGGATAAGTATTCATGCCAGACAATTGCCAATGATAACTTTGCAAATCATCAACAGTCGGTGCTTTACCAATAAATATCGCAGGCTGGGCATCAGGCACTCTTTCACTCGGCGCTGATGGGTTAGTATTCACCGTTTGGCAACCCGTCAGGGCAAGCATGAGCAATGCGCTCGTTTTAAAGCCACCTTTAACTTGATTGTTTATCATTCTTTATATCCATTATTACGCCATTAATTGAAGTTTAGCCAAATATTTTTGGTTATTCAGCATCCGTTCTGTAAATTTAGTTTAGTACGTTTAAATTTAGTTGCGTATATTTAATGGAAGAGTTGACATAAAAAAACCCAGTCAAGCGACTAGGTTTTTGATTTCAAACTTAAAATAAACGATTATTTATTCGGTTGTGGCGTAGTGCGTAGATAAGGTTTGATTTCTGTATGCCCTTTTGGGAATTTCGCGGCGATTTCTTCATTTTTGACGCTCGGCGGGATAATCACATCGTCCCCGTCTTGCCACTCAACTGGCGTTGCAATGCCATAATTATCTGACAATTGCAAGGCATCAATCACCCGTAAAATTTCATTGAAGTTACGACCTACGGCAGCTGGGTAAGTGAAAGTTAACCGCAGTTTATGCTGTGGATCAATAATGAATACGCTACGAACCGTGTGCGTGGTTGACGCATTTGGGTGAATCATGTCGTAAGCTTCCGATACTTTTTTGTCAGCGTCTGCAATGATGGGGAAATTCACCTCGCAGCCTTGGGTTTCTGAAATATCGCCTGCCCAAACTTTGTGATCTTCGACACTATCGACTGATAAAGCAATCGGTTTGACATGGCGCTTTTTGAATTCATCACCCAATGATGCCGTGCGTCCTAACTCCGTGGTACAGACTGGGGTAAAGTCTGCGGGATGTGAGAATAAAACCACCCAGTTATCACCTTGCCAATCGTAAAAATTGATGTTGCCTTCGGTGGTTTGTGCGTCAAAATTTGGTGCCGTGTCGCCAATTCGTAATTGTGCCATCGCTGACTCCTTATAATTTGATTAATCGTATATGGTTATTGTTTGATATCGGTCTATCACAGAGACTCAGCAAAATTTTAACAGATTTTAAATTCATTAATCATGACTTTTTGCGAATCTTTGTTTCTAAAAAGTCATAAGCACCCTACGATTGACTGTTCTATAGTGGAGGTTTTAATCAAATTCCGCGGTCTTTAAAAACTGCGCGACCACGTTAAACTGCCCAGCGGTGGTATCTTCTTCATACATGGCTTGGCGAAACGCATTAGAATTGGCAATGCCTGAGGTATACCAAGCAATATGTTTACGAGCGATACGACACCCCGAGTATTCGCCATAAAACGCATAAATCTCCTGCAAATGGCTCAATACAATCTCTTTTAACTCATCCATCGTTGGACTGGGCAGGATTTCACCAGTCTTTAGATAATGCGCAATGTCGCGAAAAATCCAAGGCTGCCCTTGCCCTGCCCGCCCAATCATAATGCCATCAGCGCCTGTTTGCTCATATACTTGTTTGGCTTTTTGCGGGCTGTCGATATCCCCATTGACGATAACAGGAATGGTGAGAAGATTTTTGACCTCTTTAATTAACTCATAGCGAGCGCTGCCCAGATATTTATCTTCTCGGGTGCGTCCATGAATTACAATCATGGCGATACCTGCCTCTTCTGCCATTTTTGCGACACGTAAAATATTTTCTTCGCCATTGGCATAGCCTAGACGGGTTTTTAGCGTGACTGGTACATCCACTGCATTGACCGTGGCATCTAATAGTCGCTTGACCAAATCTTCATCTTTGAGTAGCGCTGAACCAGCAAGCTTTTTGCATACTTTTTTTGCCGGGCAACCCATATTGATATCGACAATTTGCGCCCCATTGGCAACTTGATAGCGAGCGGCTTCGGCGATTTTTTCTGGGTCTGAACCAGCGATTTGCGCAGAAATAGGCGCGATTTCGCCATCAAAATTGGCACGATACAGTGTTTTGTGATGGGCAAATAGCGTGGCATCAGACGTCATCATCTCTGACACGGCATGCCCTGCGCCAAAGGATTTGGCTAGCATGCGAAAAGGCTTATCAGTGACCCCTGCCATCGGGGCAACGATGATGCGGTTGGCGATAGTCTGGTCGCCGATATTGAGGGGAGTAAGCAATGGATGGTTGGACATAAATACAAAAGAATGACGGGCTCAAAAATGGGGAAACATTATAACTTTTATTGTCCATGCTTTGGCTAAAAATATTACGCATTTATCATACTCCCCATTTCCCCCTCTTTTAAACAATCGGGTGAGTTTTTATATCAATTTTTTACGATTTTTTATTTGTTTGTCATATAGACTTAACCCAATAGAAGTTTAATAGTGTCATACTCATCAATTTGTTAGACCTAGATTTAGACATAGAAATGGGCATAAACATATGTTAAAACAGCTTAAACTTTGGTATCGGGGCGGTAAGCATGTCAATGGCGAAGTGGTTTATCAGCTGCCCCATTGGTCTGCTAGGGTGGCTCGCCGTATGGTTGATTTTGTTTCGCTTGAATGGAAGTGGTTATTGGCATTTTTATGCCTAATCATGATAATTCTTATTATCGCTATTTGATTTGTCGATATTTTACCCATTTAGCCATGCCAATTTGGGCAACATATGGGAGGTAAAGATATTGTATATAAAACCGCTAACAAGTCACTATGTTTTACCATGACAAATAGTTGAGATTTTAGTATACTATCTTGTTTATTTGACACGCTTATACGACCGCTATGACCCAAATTCCTGTCATTCAAAACCCAGAAATGGTCAATCCCCAAGACCTTACCGCAAAAACCAATTTACTTGGCATGAGTAAGGCTGAGCTTGGACAATTTTTTGCCAAGCTCGGCGAAAAACCGTTTCGTGCCACCCAAGTCATGAAGTGGATTTATCAGTTTGGCGTGACCGATTTTTATCAAATGACGAATTTGTCCAAAAAACTACAAGAAACATTGGATGAAGTGGCAACTGTATCGCCCCCAACGGTCAAGTTCAAACAATTTAGCGAAGATGGCACCCGCAAATGGGTGTTTGAAGTAGCAGGTGGCTCGCTGGTGGAAACCGTACTCATCCCAGCTGACGATAACAAACAGTTTGGACGTAAAACCTTGTGTATTTCATCCCAAGTCGGCTGTGCGCTTGACTGCTCGTTTTGTAGCACCGGTAAACAAGGCTTTGAGCGGGACTTATCGCCTAGCGAAATTATCGGACAGCTGTGGGTTGCCAACCAGTCCTATATGGAAAATGTGCCTGTCACTGAACGTGAAAATCGGGTCACTAATGTGGTGATGATGGGCATGGGTGAACCGCTGTTAAATTACGAGCCTGTGGTAGCCAGTATGTCATTGATGCTCGATGATTTTGGTTTTGGCTTGTCCAAACGCCGCGTTACCCTATCTACATCGGGTATCGTGCCAAAGATGTATCAGCTGGCCAAAGACATTGATGTGGCACTTGCCATCAGCCTACATGCACCCAATGACGAACTACGTAACGAACTGGTACCCATCAATAAAAAATATCCACTCAAAGAGCTGATAGCCGCCGCCAAATCTTATGTATATGACGAAAACCCCCGTCATAAAAAGCATGTCACCATCGAATATGTGATGTTAAAAGACGTCAATGACACGGATGAGCACGCCCGTCAGCTGGTCAATCTGCTCAAAGATTTGCCCTGCAAAATTAATTTGATTCCGTTTAATCCGTTCCCGCATGCGCCTTATGGACGCTCTAGTAACAATCGCATCCATGCGTTTAGCAATATCTTGAACCAAGCAGGCTTTGTCTGTACCATTCGCCAAACCCGCGGCGATGACATTGATGCGGCGTGTGGACAGCTGGTCGGACAAGTCACCGATAAAACCCGCCGAGCAAAACAATGGCAAGAAAAAGTGTCCAAAACATTACAATCTAAAGCATCTCATTAAATCTTTTATCATTATAATAGTTTGGCGTGATAAAGGCGCAAGTTAGCCTTAACGGTTGGTGTTATCAAGGTTTTTTTGCTATAGTAATAGCCATTTTTAATGATAGGCTTGTTTTGCTATTGGCTTTTATCGACAATTAAAAATCGTTATCGACTGTCAAAATTTTTAATTATTCAATTTAGTTCATTTGATTATGAGTAAGTTTGTTATGCCACCATGTCACTCACGTCAAACTCATTTATACCACAGTCAACCTGCTATTTTGTGTCAATTAGACGACAACGATATAGACGACGGTAAAATGCCCGGCAAATCAAATTTTTTATCGAAGGTTTTTGCCGCAGGTATGATTGGCCTTTCAAGCCTCACCCTTTGCCTAACCGGTTGTACCACTACCCGACAAGTCACCACGCAGACAGTCACCGCCAGTGACCCAAGTCGTTGGGAAAAAAATCCAGAAGAAATCGCCAGAATTCGCACCGCGATTGCCGCTGAATATATTCGTGGTGGTAAATTAGACGATGCCAAACGACAGTTAGAAAGTGCATTAAAGTCTTATCCAAAGTCAGCAGAAGCCAATGATATGATGGGCGTGTTGTTGCAGCAAGAAGGCAGCCCGCGCAATATGCAAAAAGCCGAGGCTTATTTTAAAAACGCCATCGCACTTAACCCTGAATTTAGTCAAGCAAACAACAACTATGGCGTATATCTCGCCCAACTCAGTCGTAACCAAGAAGCGATTGCGCAGTTTCAAATTGCGGGTTCTGCCTTAGGGTATGAGGGTCGTGCCAGTGCCTTAGAGAATTTAGGTCGTACAGCGTTAAAGGTCAAAAACAAACCACTGGCGATACAATCATTTATCAAAGCACTCGATGCCAACCGCCAAAGCATCGTCGCCCGTACAGAGCTCATTGATATTTTATTGGCTGATGGCAAATTTTTGGAGGCACAGGCGCTGTATAATGATTTGGTTAAAATTATTGGTCAAGCCAACCTTGACCCGCGCACTTTATCGCAAGGGATTAGGCTTGCCAAGCTTGCGAACAATACCATGGAAACGCAAAAATTAGCGCAGCAGCTTTTGGATCGCTATCCCCTTAGCGATGAAGCAAAGCAGATTCGTTCTGGACTTTTAACCCCAACGTCAACTTGGAAATAAGATGGAAAACAGCAATAACACCGACAATCAACAAAACTCTACCCCGGTTCATGACACAACCCAGCTTTTGGGTCAGCGTTTTAAACAAGCCCGTGAGAAAAAAGGCTTATCGATTGAGGATGTCGCTGCCAAAACTTTCATTTTAAAAAGTCATCTTCGAGCACTTGAAGCCAATGATTTTGAAGCCTTGCCACAGCCTACCTTTGCGCGCGGTTTTGCCACTACCTATGGGCGTTTTTTGGGTTTGGATAAAAATCTGGTCGCGCAAAGTTTTGATGCCCAATACCCCGCTACCCTCAAACAAAAATATGCCACGGTCATCAATGCCCCGATGCAGCCGATGGGCACGCTTAATCGTGAAGCGCGTCCTAGTGTGCGTATTAACCCTTTTGTCATTGGTGGGATTTTATTGGTTTTGGGGCTGGCGATTTTTATTTTTAATAAAGTTAGCAAAGCCCATAATGACTCGGTTGAACAAGCGCCCGCTAGTGCTGTTGCCAGTATACCAACTCAAGACCAAGTCAGCGGTGCGTCGCTTAATAATGCAGGCTCCGCGATTGTGACTAACACAGTCACTGCCAGCGGGTTACCCGCCACGGGCTCTGCCATTACTGGTGTCGCGGTGAGTGCTGATAATGCCAGTGGTACAGCAGCGACAGGACAAGCTGGTGCTAAAGCTTCGATTGACATTTTTGTGAAAGATACCACCAAAATCACCATTGTGGATGCGACAGGCAATACGATTTTAGATGGTGATCAAGCACGCGGTAGTTACCAATTGACAGGTCAAGCGCCGTTTCAAGTCAATATCGACAAAGCCAGCAATGTGAGCTTGGATTTGAACAAACAACCGATTAAATTAAGCAATTATGCCCAAAACGATAAAGCCAATTTTACTTTAAAACCTTAACGGCTTATAACTTTTAAAATACGCTAAATCATTCGTTATAACAGTTATAATAATAGGAACGCCTATGTCAGCGCATAACCCCATCAAACGTAAACTCACCAAAAAAATCTACGTCGGTAATGTCGCAGTAGGCGGTGACGCCCCCATTAGTGTGCAAAGTATGACCAATACCGATACCTGCGATGTTGATGCCACTGTGGCACAGATTCAGCGCTGTGTCGATGCCGGTGCTGATCTGATGCGCGTCTCCACCCCTACCATGGAATCCGTTGCCGCCTTTGCCGAAATCAAAAGACAAGTTTCTGTGCCCCTAGTGGCAGACGTTCATTTTGATTATAAAATTGCACTGGCGGTGGCTGATGCAGGTGCAGACTGTTTACGTATCAACCCAGGTAATATCGGCAATGAACAAAAAGTGCGTGAAGTGATTGCCGCCGCCAAACATCATGGCATCAGTATGCGCATTGGCGTAAACGCAGGTTCGCTAGAAAAAGACATCCAAAAAAAATATGGTGAACCCACGGGTGAAGCCATGCTTGAATCGGCGATGCGCCATATTGATATTTTAGATCGTAATAACTTTGACCAATTTAAAATCTCAGTCAAAGCCAGTAATGTGTTTTTGACCATGGATGCGTATCGGTTGATTTCTGCACAAGTTGACAATCCCTTGCATTTAGGTGTGACAGAAGCGGGAGTGTACCGCACCGGTACCGTTAAGTCTGCGATTGCGTTAGGCGGACTACTGCTAGAAGGCATTGGCGATACCATGCGTATTTCGCTAGCCGCTGAGCCAGAAGAAGAAATTAAAATCGGTTTTGATATTTTAAAATCACTCGGTATTCGTAGTAATGGGGTGAATTTTATCGCCTGCCCTAGCTGCTCACGCCAAGAGTTTGATGTGATTCGGGTGATGATGGACTTAGAAAAACGCCTAGAAGATATCCGTGAGCCAATGGATGTGTCGGTGATTGGCTGTAAAGTCAATGGTCCAGGGGAAGCCAAAGAATCAGATATCGGCGTGGTGGGTGCTAGTCCAAATAGCCTTGTCTACAAAAATGGGGAAAAATCACATTTGATTGATACCACTAAGCTTGCTGATGAGATTGAAGCCATGGTCCGTCAGAAAGTGGCTGAACGAGAAGCGCAGCGCGCCAATGAAATTTTACGGGTTAAATAATTTTTGTGTCATTTATTTTTTTAGTTTGTATTTTTTGGGAAATTGACCATGTTAAAATCCATTAAAGGTTTTAATGATATCTTACATATTGAGACAGAATCTACGCGCCCATCGAGTGAGTGGCGCCAACTTGAAAGCAGCCTTATCGATGTACTCAATCAATTTGGCTTTGAGCAAATTCGCATTCCCATCGTTGAAGAAACCCAGCTATTTGCCCGTGCGATTGGCGATGCCACTGACATTGTCGAAAAGGAAATGTATAGTTTTTATGACAAATCCAACCCACCTACGGCATTGACGCTACGCCCTGAAGGCACGGCAGGCGCGGTACGTGCCGTGGTGGAGCATAACTTATTGCGCGGTGACAATCCAAAACTTTGGTACATTGGTCCTATGTTTCGCTATGAACAACCGCAAAAAGGGCGTTATCGTCAGTTTCACCAATTAGGGGTTGAGAGTTTTGGCAGTGAATTAGCGGATGCCGATGCTGAGCTCATTATCATGACTTACCAAATGTGGCAAAAATTGGGTATTTTAGATGTGGTGCAACTTGAGATTAATAGCTTGGGTGAGATAGACGAACGACTGGCATATCGCCAAGCCTTGGTGGATTTTTTAACCGATAAAAAATCTCAATTAGATGAAGATAGTCAGCGCCGCTTAACCACCAACCCACTACGCATTTTAGATAGTAAAGATAAAAATACCCAACAAATTTTAGAGAATGCCCCAAAGCTTGCTGACTTTTTGGGGGCAGCAAGCCAGCAGCATTTTGAAGCCTTGCAACAGTATCTTAAAGCAGTTGGCATCAATTTTGTCATTAATCCAAAACTGGTACGCGGTTTAGATTATTACAATAAAACCGTATTTGAATGGACGACTGACCAGTTGGGTAGCCAAGCCACGGTGTGTGCTGGGGGTCGTTATGACGGTCTTATCGGACAAATCAAATCCATTGGCAGTGATAAACCAGCCGCTTCCGAGCCTGCTGTAGGTTTTGCCATGGGGCTTGAGCGTTTGCTGTTACTCATGCAAAAGGTACAGCCGTTTGAGGCAACGCCGGCCTGTGATGTATTTGTGGTCGCCCATCCTGATGTTTACACCGATGCCATCAAATTTGCCCATGAGCTGCGTACACGACGTTCAAATCTTCGCGTGAAAATGGCGAGTGCCACGAGTTTAAAAGCGCAAATGAAAAAAGCCGACAAATCAGGTGCGCAATTGTCAGTGATCATCGCACAAGATGAAGTCGCCAATCAGCAAATTACCATCAAAAAAATGGCAACCGGTGACCAAATTACGGTCGCGAGTAACACGCTCTTTAGCGAAAACCCAGATTTTATCTAATCTATCCGATTGAGCCAAATTTGATGGGTAACTTATATCAGTAATTTTTTGAAAGGCTTTATGTAATGGTTAAAGACGTACAACCTAAGCTAGTAAATGATGAACAGCAATCCTTAGGCGCGCTTAAACAATATGGTGGCTATATTGTATCCGCCATTATGTTGGTATTAGCGGGTTATTTTGGCTGGACTTACTGGCAAAAGCATGGCGGTAATATAGATAGCGCCGCGGCGAACGATTTTGCCAAAATTCAAAGCGACCAAAACAACATTGAGACCCTAACCACCCAAGCTGCCACCGATACTAAGGCACAAGCGCAACTGACTACGGCGCAAACCAATTTGGACAAAGACTTGGGCGAATTTGTGGCTAACCATGATAATTCGGTTTATACATGGCAAGCCTTAATGCTGCAAGCCAAACAACAAACCGATAAAAATGATCTAAAAGCGGCGGCAGCAACGCTACAAAAAGCGTCTCAGTTAACGCTGAAGGATGATGGGCTAAAGGCCATTGCCATTTTGCGCCAAGCACAAGTCCTGTTGTCGGACAATCAAGCGGATGCGGCACAAAAACGCTTGCAAAGCCCCTTACCCGCTGCCTTTGAAGCCAGTAAACTTGAGATTTTGGGGGACATTGCCAACCAACAAGGCGATAAAAAAGCGGCTGCTACTCATTACCAAAAGGCTTGGCAATTGATTGAACAACGTAATCAAAACAACCCAAACCCACAAGACCGTGCATTGCTGCGTATCAAAATGGAAAGCCTAGGCTTAAGCGTCAAACAACCTGATTTAACAGGTGGCGTACTCGCTAAGCCTACCCAAGCACCTACCCAGTCTGAAAATACTGCCGCTGCTGCTGCAACCGCATCTGCGCCTGCTGTTGCCTCAAGCATAAAATAGGTGCAAATTAGGTAAAAAATCTTAACCTGACAAAACTTTTAACTGACAACATTTTAAACTTTATCATACGTTACGAGATAAACAATGACTACCATAACAACAACAAAATCGACACCCTTATCGACAAACTTAATGAAACCTGCCGTATTTGCAACCGCCTTGGTGGTAGCGATGACCCTGACAGGTTGTGATAAGTTTAAAAAATCTGACAATGTTCATAAACCTGCCACACTTGTGAAACTCGCTACCAGTCAAAATGTGATTTCTCCGCTATTTAGTCAAGGCAGTAATACAAAAGTTAGCCAACGCTTTGGCAGTTTGCGCAATAAAACCACCATCAGCCAACAACCTACCGCGTTTCGCGTGGCGTATGACAACAATGGCTATGTGAATGCGTTAGCAGACGGTAGCGTGCAAGCGTTTGATGGGCAAGGCAAAGCGCTTTGGAGTACCAAACTCAAACAAGGCCTAATGTCAGGGGTGGCGCTAGATGAACAATCTCGCGTAGCCGTGGTCAGTGACAGCAAAGGGGTAATTATTGCGTTAGATAGAATGACTGGCAAAGTTATTTGGCAAACGCCTTTAGATACCGCAACCCTATCCCCTGCCCTCATCAGCCAAAACCGTGTCATTACCCTTGGCAATGATGGTAAAATTAGTGCGCTGTCGCTAGAGTCTGGCGCGCCTATTTGGACTTTTAACACCCAAAATCCAAATTTAAGCGTTCGCGGTAGTGCCACGCCGATTTTGTTCAATCGCAATACGGTGCTGGTTTCGACAGCCGATGGTCGTATCCATGCTTTAAACATCGATAATGGCGTACCCATTTGGTCAAAACGTTTTGGTATCAGCAAAGGCAGTAGCGATATCGAAAAAATTTCTGATGTGGACGCCACTCCCGTACTAGATGGCAATATGCTGTACGTTGTGTCCTACAGTGGTCAGTTAGTCGCTGCCGATATGGCTTCCCAGCAGCTTAGTTTTGTCAAAGAGTTGGCGAGCCTAAAATCAGTCGGCACAGATGCTAGCCAAGTTTACGCCACTTCGCTCGATGGCGAATTGGTGGCGATGGATAAAATGACAGGCACGGTTAATTGGCAAACCGATAATTTGTCTTATCGTGGCTTAAGTAATGCGGTGAGTATCGGCAACTATGTGGTGGTTGGTGATGCCATGGGTTATTTGCATGTATATGACCGCACGTCAGGGGCACTGGTTGACAGAAAACAGGCCAAATCCGACGTGGCGGTATTACAGTTTATCAATAACCGTTTGATTGCCCAAAGCGCAAATGGCGCATTTAGTGTTTGGCAAGTAAATCGTTAATTGTTAAACTGTTTACGCATTTAGC
Source organism: Moraxella sp. CTOTU48841 (assembly GCF_032061225.1). Lineage (NCBI taxonomy): Bacteria > Pseudomonadati > Pseudomonadota > Gammaproteobacteria > Moraxellales > Moraxellaceae > Moraxella > Moraxella sp. CTOTU48841. Next base: position 29,452 of record NZ_DAMBFQ010000010.1, on the reverse strand, counting down.
GGTTTTGGCGAGTGGATGAGAAGCCCATACTGATAAAAGTATGAGTTCAAATGACAACCCAGCATTGCAGCGCGATGTTGGGTTTGTTAAGTTATAGAAATAATGAATTTTTCAAGCATGTTTAAAATCTTGCTTGTTTAAAATCTTGCTTTTTGAAAATTTTGGAAATTAAATTTATGAAACCAGTTGTTGCCTTGATTGGCCGTCCGAACGTTGGCAAGTCCACCCTATTTAATCAGTTGACCCGCAGTCGTCAAGCCTTGGTTGCTGATTTGGCAGGTCTTACCCGCGACCGTCAATATGGCGATGCAACCTTTGAAGAAAAATCCTTTATCGTCATCGATACCGGTGGTATTGGCGAAGTGGATGAAGGTGACGGCACCATTGATGACTATATGTCGCACCAATCGCATACCGCTATCCATGAAGCCGATATCATTGTATTTGTGGTTGATAGCCGCGCAGGTATCACAGGCGCCGATGAAGTCATTGCCAAACAACTTCACACCCTTGGCAAGCCCGTGTTTGTAGCCGCCAATAAAATGGATGGCGTCCATGAAGCGGCGATTCATGAATTTTATGCGTTAGGTTTTGGCGAGCCATTTCCCATGGCAGCCAGTCACGGACGTGGGGTGGGCAATTTATTAGAAGCCGTCACTGCCAATATGCCCACCGATGACCAAGAAGAACAAGCACCTGATGGTTTACGTATCGCCATCATTGGTAGACCCAACGTCGGCAAATCTACGCTTGTCAATCGCTTGCTCGGTGAAGAACGCGTGGTGGTTTTTGATATGCCAGGTACCACGCGCGATAGTATCTATATCCCTTATGAGCGTGACAATAGACATTATGTGTTGATTGATACCGCAGGCGTGCGTCGCCGTGGACGTATTGATGAAAAAGTTGAAAAATTTTCTGTGGTCAAAACCTTGCAAGCCATTAAAGATGCCCATGTAGTCATCGTGGTCATTGATGCGCAAGAAGGCATTACCGATCAGGATTTGAACTTGTTGGGCTACGCCTTAGAAGCAGGTCGCGCGATGGTGCTTGCCATCAATAAATGGGACGGGCTTGACCAAGACCAAAAGAACTTTGTCAAAATTGAAATGGATCGACGTTTTAACTTTATCCCTTATGTAAAAGTCCATTTAATCTCGGCGCTTCACGGAACGGGTGTTGGCAATCTTTACCCATCGATTCACCGTGCCTATGATGCGGCAATGTTTGATATTTCTACCAGTCGCTTGACCCAAATTCTACAAGATGCGGTTACTGCACACCAGCCCCCTATGGTAGGCGGGCGACGCATTAAACTTCGATTTGCGCATTTGGGGGGGCATAATCCACCAATTATTGTAATTCATGGCAATCAAACCAGCCAAGTGCCAAACAGTTATCGTCGCTACCTAGAAAACGAATTTCGCAAAGTATTCAAGCTTGAAGGTACCCCGATTCGGGTTGAGTTTAAACAAAACGCCAACCCTTACGCAGGTCGCACCAATACCATGACGGATGCGCAAAAAGAACGTAAACGTCGAGAAGTGCAAAAATTCAAAAAACGCGGCAAAAAACGTTAAGGTTATGTTAATTGGCGTTTTAAGGGATGAGTGAATGGTACAGAAGACTTTAGGTTATCAAATTGGGGTAAAGCGTATCGTTGCAATACCCTTTTTATTGGTTTTATTTATTTGCCTTGCGATTTATACCTTAGTCGACTTGACCCAAACAGTGCAATATGAAATCAAACAGGCCAGTAAGATTAATTATCTACTTGCCCAGTCTACTGCCAACAGTCCTAACGGTGTGACAACCGCTAGCATTGATAAACTATTAAGCGAGATGCCGCAGTACGAAAGCATTGTGTTTTTTCCATTTGATCAGCAGCAGCACCCAACCACCCATCCGATTAAAGTCACAGAGGTTTTTTTTGAGCGCTATTACGGATTGAGTGAACCTGTTAAAATTAATTTATTGACATTCAAGCCCCATCAAGACAACACTAAAGTAGAGCAGCTGATTGGTTATAACAATATCACCCTTGACCTACAAACCATTCGCCAGCAATGGTTTTGGCAACATTTGCCGTTAGTACTGGTGTTATCATTTATTGCGCTGTTCAATTTGTGGTTTGTGTTGCAAAAGGTGCAAAATTTAACCCATCGCTTACCAAAACTTGAAAATTTAAGCCATCACATTTTGCAAGATGAATTTTTAGCAGCAGAGGCGTATAAGCTGCCAAAAAGTAATGAGGCTTGGGTATTTGAAAAAGCCTTGGTGTATGTGCTCAACAAGCACAAGGCGCAAATTGCCCAAATCAACACCCTGCGCCAAGAAAAAAATGACCTTGAAGAAACCCAAATTAAGCAGCTTGAGCACAATTCAAAATTTGAAAATATTTTGATTCATGAGTTCAAATCCTCTGTAAGTCGTATCGAATCGGGTCTACAGCTATTACACAATCAATATATCAGCGCTGAGCAAAAAGATGCCGTTGAAATTATTACTTTGGGCAAAGATGATTTAAATGCTAAGCTTGATCAAATCATCCAAATTAACCGTATCGATAAAGGTCAAACAGGCGTCAGTGCCTACCAATTTAGTCCAACGGGGTTAATCACCCAAATTGTCAATGATTATCAGCCTCTGGCTGCCGAGAAAAATATTACGTTAAAGGCAAAGCCCTATCATGCCGACTATGTCCTAGAAGGCGATGTTCAAAAAATCACCCTAATTATTAGTTCATTGGTAGAAAACGCGATTAAATTTACCGATAAAGGCAGCATAACAATCACCTCGCAGTTGCAACATTTACAAACGCAAGTACGGTGGACGCTGCAGATTGAAGACACTGGCATAGGCATTGCAAAGGAATATTTAGAGCTAATTTTTGAACCTTTTTTCCAAATTAATCCTGAAATAAAACATTCCTCATCAACTAATTCTGCAGGATTATTTTTGGTGAAAAAACTGTTAGCACTGATGAAAGGCAGCATCACAGTTACTAGCGAACCTGATGTGGGTAGCAATTTTCAGGTATCGTTACTGCTAAAAGATTGGAAACACAACTATGAACGCAATTTATTGCTAAATAAACATATTGTCGCTTGGTATCACTATGAGGATTTATTCGAAACGGCCAAACGCATGGAAAATGCGGGTGCTAAAGTTGAGACGTTTACCAGTAGCGAACTTCTTGAAGATTATTTGTTATTTCATACGGTGGATGCGTTATTTATCTCGCGAAATATCGATTATCAAGCGATGTTAGACTTCGTCAGCAAATTTCGTGAGCGTGAAAATAAAGCCAGGGTCACCATTATCTGCGTTTATGACACTAAAGCGTTAAATCCGCATACCATTGAATTACTAAAAATAGCTGGGGTGGATTATTTTGTGAAAAAAGAAGTCATAGACGAGCGACTCGATCAATATATCAAAGAGTTGTCCAATATATTGAGTTAAATTTTGAGTTAAAAAAACCCTTCGTTTCATTTGAAGGGTTTTTTTGTGATTTTTCTTTGTAATTTAAAATAAACCTTTAAAGAACAGTACGATGTGTTGCCACATACGTTTAAAAATTCCAGCTTCTTGAACTTGGGTTTCAGCGACCAGTGGCACAGACGCCACAGGTTTGCCATTGAGCATAGCCACCAGTTTACCCACTTCTTGACCTTGCGCTAACGGCGCTTTAACATCGGCTGGCAAATTGACCACAGTGCTGATTTTTTCTTGATCCAGTTTTGGCACTAGTACTTGTAAATTACCTTTGCTGACGACGTTGACTTTATCGACAGCACCGAAGTTGACTGGCACGCTGCCGTAGCTTTTTTGGGCAGGGGCGGCAATTTTAGTAGCAAAGTTACTAAATCCCCAGTTGAGTAAGTTGCGCGATTGGTCTGCGCGCTCTTGAGCGCTTTTAGTACCCATAATCACTGAAATCAGACGCATATCACCGCGTTTACTCGATGCTACTAGGCAGTAACCTGCTTCGTCGGTATGCCCTGTTTTTAGACCGTCTACCGTTGGATCGGTGAACAACAGCGCATTGCGGTTGCCCTGAGTGATGCCATTATAAGTAAATTGTTTTTGGCTATAGATGGGATAATATTTTTTACTGTTTTTGATAATCGCTTGGGCGAGTTTCGCCAAATCTTCGGCAGATGCTTGATGGCCTTCTTGTGGCATACCGGTCGCATTCATAAAATGGGTATGGGTCATGCCAATTTTTTTGGCTTCTTCATTCATCAAATCTGCAAACGTGGTTTCGCTGCCGCCGATGTGCTGTGCCATCGCTTTTGACGCATCATTACCCGATTGGATAATAATACCTTTTAACATATCAATCACAGGGGCGGTTGTGTTGACAGGGACATACATACAAGACTCTTCACTTGAGCCTTTACACCAAGCTTCAGGAGTCATAAGGATGGGTTCGTTTTCTTTTAATGCCCCTGATAGCAGCCGCTGCTCAATGATGTAACTGGTCATCATCTTGGTCAATGATGCGGGTGGGAATGGCTGCGCGGCATTTTTTTGAGCCAATACCGTACCCGTATCATAGTCAATTAAGATAAAAGCAGAATTGTCTAGTTCAGGCTGTTGTATGGCGGCATTTGCCTGTACAGTTGTGGCAAAAAAACTGGCGGCGACAAAAGTGCCGACCATCAGACGTTGGGTATATTGCGGTATTGCGATTGCTTTCATCTCACTCACTCTTGGCTCAAATCAAATGCGACCTGTTGGGTTGGCCGCTTGGTAAAACAAATTGCCTATATTAGCAAAAAAAATCGTGATTCAACACTGTATTCGGTCTAAAAATCAACGATTTATCATAAATAAAACCCCCTAAATCAGTTAGGGGGTTGATAGCACGGCTTGAGTTAAACTAGTATTTACTGCTGGCAAGTTCTTTACATAATTGAAGATTGTCCGCTTTTGGATAACTGAGCGTCCATTGGCGAGTTTCATTCAAAATTTGCTTGTAATCTTGCTGAGTGGACAAGTACTGCACCGCTAAACGAGGATCGCTGATGGTCGGCATTAATTTTTTTAGCTCAACATTATAAGCGGTATTAAACCCTGTTTGTTGCGATTTATTTAGCATGGGTGGGCAGATTTCTGATAACACTTGTAATACCGCCACTTCTTCTTTGGTAGTCGATAATTCTGACATATCGATTGCGATGGTATCGTTATTTTTATCTTCAGCGATACCACTCACGGTGACGCCCATTAATAGCATGCCTATCATAGCTTGACTGATTTTGCCCAGTTTAATCATACGGTGTCCTAAGGTTATCTAAGTAAAATACAGCCCATATCATACTAAATAATCAAAAAAAATATAGCGAATAATTACGCTATATAGTCAGTATTTTGTGAACAAGTAAAATTTTTTGAAACAGTTTAGCAATATACGGCTAAGTAAAAACTTTCATATCATCCATGCCACCGCTTAATTTAATAGCTCAATCGTTTGAATTTGCAAAACACTATCCGCTATCTGGCTAAAATGAACATCGACATTCTGATAACGCATGACAAATGGGGTATTAAGCTCTTGCTGGCGATACCCAGGTCTGGGATCTTGCGCAATGAGTTGCTCGATGGTTTGCCAATCTGTTTGCTTGAGCTGACTTTTTATTGCAATATTGGATAAATCCTGCAATAAATCGGGATGCCAATGTACTGACTTGATAACGGGTTTTTGGCTGGCATACCCAGCAATCGCATCATCGATACTATCGCTATAAGGCAAATATGGTTTGATATCAATGACTGGTGTGCCATCTATCATATCACCGCCGATGATATGTAGCCTCAAGCCGCCCTCACTGTTTTCAATATGCGAAAATTTGACCACTGACAATCCAATATTTGCCGGTCGATACATACTTCGACTGGCAAAAACCCCTATCTTTTGGTTGCCACCAAGTCTAGGTGGGCGGACCGTTGTCTGAAAATTTGACTGATTGGTATTGATTCGATTTTGATGAAATTGCCATATAATCCAAAGATGACTAAATTGGGCAATACCTTCAAAAGCACTGAGCACATTGTAGGGCGGCAACATGCTGATAGTAGCGTTGATATCGACAAGATTGGGCTGGCGAGGTGTGCCAAACTTTTGCTTAAGTGGAGAGTTCACAATGCCGATAATCGGCAGGGTAATTTGTTGTGGTAACATAATGGGTCGTTAAAATATGATATTTTAAACTATGATTATGCCATTTTTTTACGCCCAAATTCGACTAATTCATCAAAAATTTGCTATCATATCGCCCCAGAATGTCAATATTAACCCGCTATTTTTATTCTTTATCCAGTTTTATTTTTATCTATGACCAATACAAGGTTGGGTGCTATGTCAAAATTTTATGAAGAAACCGTTACCTATGTGCATCATTGGAATGACACATTATTTACCCTAAAAACTACCCGTAATGCAGGTTTACGTTTTAGGAATGGTGAATTTGCCATGATTGGTCTGGAAGTCAATGGAAAACCTTTGATGCGTGCCTACTCAATTGCCAGCACCAACTATGATGAAGAGCTCGAATTTTATTCTATCAAAGTACAAGATGGTCCTTTGACGTCTATTTTACAGCATATCAAAGTGGGTGATAAATTATTGGTGAGCAAAAAACCCACTGGCACCCTCGTGCTTGATGACCTAAACCCTGGCAAGCATTTGTATATGCTAGCAACGGGTACAGGCTTGGCACCATTTTTGTCACTTGCCCGTGACCCAGAAGTGTATGAGCGTTTTGAGAAAGTTATCGTGGTGCATGGCGTACGTTATGTGAGTGAGCTAGGCTACCGTGAGATGTTTGAAAAAGACTTGTTTGAAGATGAGTTACTGGGTGAATACGTTAAAGATAAACTCATCTATTACCCTACGGTCACGCGTGAGCCGTTTCGCAATGAAGGGCGTATGACTGATTTAATGAAATCAGGCAAGTTGTTCCAAGATATTGGATTGCCACCCATCAACCCAAGCGATGACCGCGCAATGATTTGCGGTAGCCCATCTATGAATAAAGATGTGGCGGCACTACTCGATGAGTTTGGCCTTAAACCCTCGCCACGCATGGGCGGCACGGGTGATTATGTGGTTGAACGTGCCTTTGTTGAGCAGTAAAAGCCGAATAGTAAAAGTTGAGCAGTAATTTGAATTAAAAAAAGAGCCATTTGGCTCTTTTTTATTAATTACCTTAAAACGTATACTCCACCATTAAATTACCACCCGCATCTTTATCATCGCTGATGCTGTCTTTTTTACCCCAAATACCTAGTTTAACCGAGGTTTTGTCATTGTATCTATGTTTCCAATCGGCTTCGACAATATCCAAATCTTGCTTGGATGGAAAAGCTGAATTAATCACTTGATTAGACTGATTCACTTTGGCGTTGGCGTATTTTAACCCGAACTGGTTGTTAGCGTTAATATTACCTGATAGCCCCACACTAATGATTTCACCATCCCCACCAATCGGATGACCTAGCGGCAAGCCCTTTTGATAATAACCATCTTTATAAATGCTATGGGTGTAAATAGTATTGGTTTTATCCAAATCATAGTAAGTATTCGCCCATTCTGCGTGCCACAACCAAGGTTGCTGAAACAGCGGGATCGTACCTTTTATCCCCCCCAAATAAGCATGTTTACTTGGCAAACCACCTGCTTCATCTTCTCCAATAAATTCACCATACACACTCACCGGCAAATTCACCAAGGGTTTTAAATTCAGCTGTGCATCAATTCCTGCGATTTGGTTTGAAGGATCTTCATCTTCGCCGCCATTATCATATTTGCCGATTAAAGCCTTACCTAAAGACTTTAGGCTTTCGGACTTATTATCCCCCCCCCACATCAATGAACGCGATGCGCCGATTTGAAACGCTTCATGCGGCTGAAAACTCGCTCGCATGCCAATCAATTTAGTGTGAGGCTCTGCCTTATAGTCTTGTAATTGACCGGCAGTAATCTGGTAATTAAAATTACCCAGTTTTGATAATACAGGAAAATTAATAGGGGTATTATTGGCGCGCTGCATTAGAAAGCCCGTGACAGGTTTAGCCGCATCACTGCGAATTAAACTGCCATTAACCCCGTTGCCCCACCATACAGGAATACTACCAAAGGCAAGGCGATGATTGCCTAATTTGGTACCGATGTAGCTGCCATCCAGATTAGATAACTTGCTAGGCTCATCATCATCAACATTTAAGGTGCCTTGAATTTTATAATCAATGTTATCACCTGCATAGCTATGAGAAAAACTAACACCCAAAGGCGTCACCGTATTGCCTTCGGTATTAAAACCGCTAAACACAGCCCGCTCGTCACCATTGACATTGCTTACTATTTGTAGCTTAGATACATCGTTGGCTGCAAGCTTTTGTTTAACTTGATTCAATAACAGTTTATCATTGTCTGATTTGGGCTGCGCTTGACTCAAGGCTGTCTCTATGGCTTCTGAACTAATCGGCCATGTTGATATATCAACATTTAGAACGCCATTGATTTTTAAAATCTCAAGTGTTTGACGTAGCTCACTATCAATTTGAACTAATTGACCTGCATGACTTAATTGCGAAAGTCCAAGTAGCACACCCAATGAGAGATATTTAACCGTTTTATTTTTCATACAAGGCTCACAGTTTATGTGTTGGCATTAAATAGAGTGGTTAGTACATCAACAGTGGTATTAGCAATCGTTTGCATTTCATTTGTTGTCAATGTCGGGTGTATTAAAAACATCAAGCTGGTTTCCCCTAATTCTTTAGCAACTGTCAATCGCGCGTTGGGACGTGATGGATGGTTGTCAAATGCTTTTTCTAAATAAATTTCTGAACAAGAGCCAGAGAAACAAGGAATTTTTTTCTCATTAAGCGCATTTAAAATACTATCTCGATTGATATTCTCTGGCAAGTTTTCAGGTCTGACATACACATAGTATTTATAATACGCATGGACAGAATCGCCACCCATGACTTGGTGAAATTCTATATCTGGTATGCGTAAAAATTGTTGCCCACCTGCAAACTGTGTTAGAGCTTCACGCAAAATTTTGGCATTTTGTGTACGAATCTTGGTCCACTCGGCCATTTTTTTAAGCTGAATACGACCAATCACCGCTTGCATTTCCATCATGCGCCAATTGGTGCCAAAGCTGTCATGTAACCAGCGAAAACCCGGTGGATGTTGTTTATGATAAATACTATCGTAGTTTTTACCGTGGTCTTTATACTCCCACATTTTTTGCCATAATGCTTTGTCATTGGTGGTGACCATGCCCCCTTCGCCGCCTGTGGTCATGATTTTATCTTGACAAAAACTCCAAGCACCAACGTGACCAATACTGCCCACTGGTTTACCTTTGTACTTGGCGCCATGCGCTTGGGCACAGTCTTCGATGACCCATAGGTTATGCTGCTTGGCAAGTGCCATAATCTCATCCATATCGCAAGGCCAGCCAGCTAGATGCACGCAAATGATGGCTTTGGTCTTGTCGGTAATATGTGGGGCAATCGTACGCGCTGAGATATTGCCGGTATCAGCTTCGACATCTGCAAATACCGGCGTCGCGCCAGTATTGACAACCGTTGAGACACTGGCGATAAAACTACGGGGCGTGACAATCACTTCGTCACCCTCGCCAATACCCATGGCTTGTAACGCAACATCGAGTGCCAATGTGCCATTTGCCAGCGCGACTGCGTAGTCTGTCCCTGCCCATGCGGCAAATTCTTTTTCAAACTCTCGACATTCTGTGCCCGTCCAGTAGTTGACTTTATTAGACAATAGCACCTGTGACACGGCATCGGCTTCTTCTTGGGTAAAGCTAGGCCAGGGTGAAAATTGGGTGTTTAGCATGATTTATCACTTAAGTAATTCGTAAACTTTTAGGGTTTTTTCAGTCATAACTTCACTTGTAAAGTTGTGTAAAGCATGTTCTTGACCTGATTTAGCAATTTTGATTCTTTTGTCAGACTCATTAACTAAAACACTTAGCAATTTACTAAGTTCATTAATATCTTCATTTTTAAATATATATCCAGTAATATCATTTTTTATTTGATCGAGAGCTCCTTCAGTATTACTTCTTACTACACAACAGCCTGATAGCATTGCTTCAATAACGACTAATCCAAAACCTTCTAATCTTGAAGGTAGGACATGTATATCTAGGATTTCATAAATTTCTTTTGGATCTTGAAATGGAATAAAACTAAATATTTCCTCTAGCTTCAAGAACGAGATATGCTCTTTTAAGGAATTTATATATCCTGCCTCACCATCTCCCAAAAATATTACATGAATTTTTGAAAGGACTTTTTCCTCTATTTTTGATATAGCTTTAATAAGTAAGTCTTGCCCTTTTCTTTCGTCAATGCTACCTACTAACCCTATATATATTTTTTCAATCGGGAGACCATATTTAATAATTTCTTTACGATAAGGTTTATCTCTATCAATATAGAATCTACTTGAAATACCATTAAAAATTAAATGTAATTCACTATCTTGGTAATTATATTTTTTCTTTACAAAATTATAAACTTCTGTACTTATGGCAATTTCATAATCTGCACGAATATCAAATATCGACATATTCATTGAATTCAAATGAAATGTTCTAATAAATTTATAACCTAGTATTTTAGGTATAAAAGAAAGCACAGGCGTATGAACGTGAATAATGTCAAACCGTTCATCCTTAAATACTTTTCTGCACTGGTTTACACTATTTAACATTTTATACATATAATTAAATTTTTTATTCGAATTTTTTGGGAAATCTATTCGTATATATTTGACACCAAGATCTAATAATTGCTTAAATAATTTTTTATTTGGCTTTGAATTTTCATATTGTACGCCAGCAGTTAAGATATATACATCATGTCCTTTCTTAATCAATTGTTCAGATAGATCAATAAGGTGTGTAGAAACTCCACCTAAATAGAATATACGACATAACATGCAGATTTTCATAATAACTCACTTATTTATTTAAAATTCTTGCTGGATTACCAACTACAGTCACACCTGCTGGCACATCTTTAGTCACAACTGCACCCATGCCAACGATAGCGCCTTTACCAATTATTAATGGCTTATCTGGTGTACCTTGACGTAACACAGCGCCTGTTCCAATATAAGCATGGTCTTCGATATGTACATTACCATTGCAATTAACGCGTGGCGCAAAAGTAACAAAATCACCAATCACACAATCATGGGCAATATAACTATAAATATTGGCATGAAAACCTTTTCCAATTTTGATATTAGAAGTCAGGTGAACAAAACCACAAATAATACTACCTTCACCCATAGTGATATTGTGATATTGTAAAGCATTATTAGCTATCACATTAATAATTTCAATATTATCTTGTACAAGTTTGGCATTGAGTTTTTCACGGACATGGCTATTAGCGATTGCAATGGTTATGCACTTTTTAGTTGCAGAGTGTTGCAAAAACTGTTGATAATTTAATACTTTATAATCATCAAGCTTGTCAAGCTTGTCGCCATCATCAACATACACGAAATTTTCTTGGTTGAGTTGCGGGTATTGTTGTCTAACTAATGGCATGACTTCTTTGCCAAAACCGCTTGCACCATAGATACCAATTAATTGTGACATCGTCAAATCACCCGTGTACCTGTAAATTTTGTCATCGTTGCTTCACCCTCGGCACTGATACCGTCTTTGATAATGACTTTTTTAACGGTTTTTAGCAAGATTTTCATATCCAACCACAATGATTGATGCTCAACATACCATGTATCAAGCTTGAACTTATCTTCCCAACTCAAACTATTGCGACCATTGACTTGGGCATAACCTGTCACCCCTGGACGCACGTTGTGACGTTTGGCTTGTTCGGCGTTATATAAAGGTAAATATTCTATGAGTAAAGGTCTAGGGCCAACCAAACTCATATCTCCTTTCAGCACATTCCACAGTTCGGGCAACTCATCAAGGCTACTGGCACGTAGTTTTTTACCAAATTCTGTCAAGCGTTCGCTATCTGGCAGCGCGTTACCTTCTTTATCCGTCGCATCTTTCATGGTGCGAAATTTAATCATTTCAAATGGCTTGCCATATAAACCTGGACGAGTTTGACGAAATAGCACAGGTGAGCCCAGTTCTTTTTTGACTTTATGAGCAGTAATCGCAAGTACAGGCGATAGTAGCACAAGGGCAGACGCAGAAGCGACAATATCAAAGGTACGTTTTAGCATTTATACTCCTAAAATTTTTAGTAGTCGCTCATTGACTTTACGAGCATTAAATTTTTCTTGGGCTATTTTATAACTTTGTTCACCCATTACTTGAATTTGCTCTGGATTTTCGATGAAATAAATCATTTTCGCGGATAAGGCTTGCGGATTCCACTTTGGCACCAGAAAACCATTAACCCCATCAACCACTGTCTCTCGGCAACCAGGCACATCAGTGGTGATGATGGCACGCCCGACTGCCATCGCTTCTTGGGTACTGCGTGGCACACCTTCGCGGTAGTATGACGGCAATACAAAAACATGGCTATTAGCTATCCATTCAGACACATTATTCACCTGCCCCGGATATTCTATAATATTCGATTGGACTAATTCATCTAATTGAAATTTTGTCATTGCCCCGTGTGCGTGTTCATCAATACCACCTAACACTGTGAAAATAGCATTTGGATAGATTTTTTTCACAAGTTTAGCAGCTTCGACAAAATCAAAAATTCCTTTTTCTCGTATCAATCGAGCAATAAATAAAAATCTTGTTTGAGATTCCAAACTAATCGGCTGATATGGATATTCTTTTAGATTCAAGCCAATGCCACCCAAAACCTCAATTTTTTTAACACCAATGTGGTGTGATTTTAATAAATCAATCGGGTCATCTGGGTTAAGAAAGATTACTTTATCGGCTAATGGCAATGCCAGTTTAAATAGAGCGACTTGCACTCGTTGTACGATTTTGGCTTTTCTTGAGTAGCCATTTGGTTGCTCGGTAAAGGCAAAGCCTAAGCCTTCTATCATAGCGATTTTTTTAGGTACTTTGGCAAGTTTGGCAGCGAGTGTGCCATAGATGACAGGTTTGATAAAATAGCTAAGGACGATATCGGGCTGAATTTTTTTGATTTTTTTATAAAGACTTATCGTGTTAGATAAATCTTCATAAGGATTAAGACCGCCACGACTCAGTTTATAAAATACAGGGATCGCACCTAATAATGAAATTTTAGTAAGTTCTTTTTCATCACTATCTGAAGTGAAGGCGTAAACTTTACAGCCTCTATCAATTAAAGATAAAATTAAATCTTTACGAAAGGTGTAAAGACTAGAGGCAACAGTACCAATAATAATAATTTTCATTTAATCCCTTGTTGTCGTTTCAAATTCAAGATATAAAAAAAGCTGATGTAAATAGCAAGATAATTATACATACGTAGTCTTACGGCTGTACCTAAATTGTCATTACCAATTAACCAGACACTTCCATAAAATACAAAAAATATTAACAAAAATCGTATAAAACTATCTGCCATTTTAATATTTTTAATTACATATTTCAGCATAATAAAAAAAGGGAAAGTTTCTATCAAAAGCAAAATCATAGCTAAAGGGTTGGTAATATATAAGCCAAAAAGCTGTCCTAATGTACTTAGAATAAAATTAGGGATAAACATTACGGGATTAGAGAAGTCTAAACCTAATGTGGAGCCAGCCTGAGCTTCCTCAAAACCAGAACGATATTCTGTTAAGCTATCAAGAACGCCAATATAATTAGCTATGAACAATGCAACAAAATATAAAATAGCAAATAAAAAAATACGTTTTTTTGTGAGCTTAATTTTCCATAAAACTAAAGCCAGTAAAAATGCATAACCTAGATAAGGACGCAAAGCCAACAAAAAAAACCCTATTAAAATAGCAAGGATATAAAAATAAGAAAAGGAAATAAAATTCGAACGACTTAAACATTTTTTCACAATTAAGCACCCTACCAAAAAGGAGAGCACCATAAACTCATCACGGTAAATATCGAATGTAAAGAAAAAAAGTGTAGGATAGATTAGACATACTAGAACACTATAAAGGTAATACTTCTGACTGTTTTGGAAATTAAGACCAGACAATTTAGCCACTAAAAAAGGAATTATAAATAAATTTGTAAACAAAAATAAATACGAAATTCCATCACGAGAATAGAAGCCAAAATCATTAAGAAACCTCAAAATTACTGGCCAAAAATTTACTGCCAAATCAATATAACCTAAAGCATAGTCATGATAATAATTTGCGTCGCTACCACCACCCAACTTTAAAGAGATATAATCATTTTTTATTAAAAAATAAAAAAAAACCTTTAAAAAAACCAAGTAAACAATACACAAAAACAAAGCTTTATTTGATACTCTTTTTAAAATATTATTCATCATATAGATATATCCATTTTTCAATTATTTTTTCTAATGAAAAATTTTTCTCTATATGACATAAGTTTTTTATAATATTCTTATTTTTTTCTTCTTGAGAGAGGGTTAAGGCATAATACATTTTTTCTGCTAATACATTTGAGTTTGATGGAGGTATTAAGAATTGCTCATTATTTAAAACTTCAGCAACTCCTCCACAATCTGTAGCAACGACTAAAGTCTTACATGCCATCGCCTCAGCAACAACTAAGCCAAATCCTTCGTACTTAGATGATAATACAAATAAATCTGCAGCACTCATTAAATCTGGGATATCATTGCGTCTTCCTAATAAATGAATGTCTTGCTTTAAACCCAATTCATCAATAATTTTTTCAATTTCTGAACGTAGTTCCCCATCCCCGGCAATAATTAATTTAATATCTCCAAGACTCTTATTTTTTAAAGTTTTAAAAGCGTGCAATAAATTTGGATAATCCTTCTGGTCACTAAAACGTCCTACTGCTAGAATCAAATAAGAATTTGTATTTATATTAAGTTCATTCAGAATTTTATTTTTGGCTTCTGAGTTATAAAAAAACCTACTCAGATCTATTCCATTATATGTTGTGATGATATCTGAGTGTGGCACTGCTTTTTTTTTGATAAATGCTTGTACTGCTTCATTACTAACATTAGTAGTTAGATCAGCTATATTATGTGTAAACCTGTACGCAAGCATTCTCATTCCCCCACCTTCATCACTATTATGCGCAGTACAAATAAGTTTCTTTATAGAGGTAGTGATGCGAACAAGGCGCGTAAAAATATTAGCATGTACCATATGTGAATGAACAACATCTGGTTCAAAATTTTTAATTATTTTAGAAAGTTTAATATAAGCAAGAGGAAACAACAGCAAACTATTTAAATTAATTTTAATTAATTCAATTTCTTGGTAATGTGGCTTTGTTAAAATATCTCCAGTTAGATAAGCAATTTTAACATCATTCCCTTTTTCATACATTTTATTTGCTAAATCACAAACAACTCGCTCTGCGCCACCTTGGCCTAGTCCAGTAATCACATATAGTATTTTCATAAACTACTCTATTTAATAATACTTAACCATTGTTTCAATATAGAGTTGACAGAATATCTAACACTATTTTTAACGGCATTTGATGACATTTGTTCATACTTAATATTAGATAAGTTTATTAACTCTAATAATGAATTAATCAGTCCATTTATATTTTCTGGCGCTACTAAAAGTCCACTTATATTATGGTCAATAATTTCTGCAGGCCCAGTATCACAATCAAATGCAACAATTGGTAAACCATAACTTTGCGCTTCTAACAAAGCCATTGGCAGTCCTTCAAAACGCGAGCTCATACAAAAAAATGAAGCCTGTCGATAAAATTGATCCATATTTTTTTGTTGTCCTGCGAATACAATTGAATCTTCTACCGCAAAGTCTTTTGCCATTTGTTTTAGCATTAACTCGTCTTCACCAGAACCCACAATGACAATTTTCCAATCAGGTACTTGCTGAGCAACTCTAGCCCAAGCAGTAATAAGCAGATCAAACCCTTTTTGATACGTTAAGCGGCCTACACACAGAATCGTTTTATAGTTTAAAGATGGTATATTTTCCTGTACTTTAAATGGGCTGGGATTTGCGATAGGCATAATTTTCGCTTTAACATTCTTAATACCCTGCTCCCAAATCTCTTTATCTCTTTTAGTTAGAGTAACTACATAATCACAATATTTAGCAGCCCATTTACGACCAATATCTCGATACTTCACCCCGAGATTAACATTAAAATTAAAATGCTCCCAACAAATATGTTTGATCTTTAAACCAAATAATGCAGGTATAGTAAAAACACAAGAAATACTATCTACGACTACCAAAGTATCTATCTGATGCTGTGTAACAAACTGACGAATACGCCATACAGAGCCAAAAAAGTTTTTTTTGAATGAAATTTTTTCGGGATAAAGTGAATATGTTTTAATACTCGGCACTAGCTCAAAAAAAGGCTGCTTTCCATCCGCAAGACTTAAAATAGATACTTGGTATTTTTTTTCAGCTAATGCATTGGCAATCAGCGTTGTTACTCTTTCGGTACCACCTGAGTTATTTAAATTACCAATAAGGAAACAAATTTTTTTCATTTTATCTTAATCCACGTAATTTATTAACTAGTCTCAAACCTGTAACGCCCCCATATAATAAAAAGTTATGAGATACTTTTAAACATGGTTTTAATTGTTTATTATTTTTTTTTAGTGATTTTTTAAATTTATACCATTCATCATAAGAGTAATTGACGGGGTAATTTTTTAAACAAAAATCTAAATAACCTCCTATAATAGGAATAACAGCATAATATAATTGTTCTTCTCCAGATTCTATTAGATGAAGATATTTATGGATAATATATATATATGAATTTGTTGTATTGATTATATTAAATTTAGAGCTTGATTTAGATAAACTTATATTTGAATATCGATAATAATAAATCTCCTCATCTAAATAGTATATAAAATTCGCTTTTAATAAGACAAGAGGTAATGCATATACATCTTCGCAATTTCTTAACATTGAAAAATCTAATCCATCGATTAAATCTCTTTTTATCACTCTAGTACAAAAACTCCAGAAAGATTGTTCATAAATTTTCTGTTTGAGTTTACTATCTAGATTATGCATTCCACTTGAAATAGGAAACTTAGACATTCTTAATGACTGCTCAATATCTTTTTCAAATCTATTAATATGGAATTGAACTATGTCGGGTAACTCATTAATTAAGACATTACTTATTTTTTGAATATAATCTTTCCTAATAATATCATCAGGATCTATTGAGACTATATATTTGCCTTTAGATTGCTGTGTGGCAAAGGTTCTAACATAACCTACACCCATATTTTTTTCAAATGAAAAAACCTTATAATTAGCACTGAAAGTACTTGAATTAACAAAATTTTGAACGACTATTAATGAACTATCTTCACTAGAATCATTTACAATAATAACTTCAATTGATTTATTTAATTGTAAGTCTATGCTTTTTAGACATTCAAGTACATACTGCTCTGCATTGTATAAAGCTATAATAATACTTAATACCATAAAATTTATACCTTTAAAGTACAATTAGGATGAGTACCTGATAAATAAATTTTTATCATAATAAACACCAATTCAAATTCTCTATTAATTAAGCTTTCCCTTAGTCTGTAAGCAAAATTTTTAAAATTTACCATTGCTGGATAATGTCTAAACAAAAGTGCAAAACTTATAAGTAGTTCTTTTCGCTTATAGTAACTTATCTTACCATGCAATGACATATTATGAATTAAATAAGATTTAGATGTAATAGTAATGTCATTATAAGCTTTAATATATTTTATTTCCCAAAAAAGACTAAAATCCACTCCATAAAGAGAAAAATTTTCATTAAATAACATTTTTGAATTATCTCGAAAAATCTTTAATAATTTTTGAGAAATAATCAATCCTGAACCAATTGAGAATATTTCTGATTTATTAACTGGCATTAAAGTTAAGCTTTTGTGAATTATTTTCCAATCAACTAAGGGGTAGAAAAGATCAAATTTTTCGTTATAAATTTTAGGTAATTCTAAATCAAACTCTTCTATATCAAAAACTCTATGTAAATAATTTTCAGATAACTCTGAATCATCATCCAATATAACAAATCTATCATTATCAACATAATCATTTAAAAACTCGTTATAGATCTTACTTAGCGGTCTATTTGAAATAGATTGTTGGAAATCAATTACTAAATTCTTTGGATACTGATCAGAGTCAATTTTTTTAACTTCCAAAGGCCCATTATTTACTATTCGACAAATTGCTTTTTCATTACGTTGTCTTATTAATTTAATCAACGTTTTCAAGCTCAAAGAATCCAAGAGCTCTTTATTATAAATAACTATTAAAAAACATACTTTCATTTTTAAGACCACTTAATACATAATTAGAAGGCTAAAAAATTTTTTTCAATTTATTAAAGCTTGTGAGAACTAGGTTTTCTCTTAATACCATAAGTAAAACTATATAAAACAAAAAATATATACTGGATTTTACAATAAAGCTTAAAATTACATTTTCAAAAGTATCCATTGTTGTAATATAAAAAAATAATATAAATAAAAGTAAGTTAATAAATACTATTTTAAATAGATTTATATCCAAAAGCTTGTTTTTAGCTTCTTTAAGTAATCCTAGCTTTAGTGTCGCTAACACTAAAAGAACCGCTCCTAACAACTCAGAAATCACTTGAGATATCGCTGCCCCATTATGAGCATAATGAGAAATCATATAATAGTTAATTGCAACACTCGCTATCGCAGATAATGCAACTATGTAGGAATATACTTTTTCATAATCTCGAATATATAACACCAAAAAAGCAAAAAAATAAGCACATGCGACTAATACGCATACAGGTGATAAAATCTTTATGGTTAAAACAGCAGGGTAAAACTGTCTTCCTGCCATTAAACTAATAATATCTTGAGCAAAGATAAATAAATAAATCGCACACGGTAAAGAAATAAGCACTAAAACATTAAATGTTTTATGCAGTAACTCATAATAAGATTCTCTATCATTTTCCCAATAATTGGTCAATCTAGGTAGCATTACTACGCCAACCGTAGTAATTATTACTAATACAAGTCGTACTAACTTATTAGCAGCCGCATAATACCCAACGTATTTATCTCCCGCCAGTAGCCCTAATAAAAAAGTGTCTATCTGCAAATATAGACTAATAGATATAGAGGCTAAAAACATGGCTAATGAAGGTTTTATATGTCTTATCAAATTCAAATCACTAAACTTAATTTTTTTAAAGTCTATATAAGATCTTGCTTTTATCAAATTAAATAAGTTCCCACCAACTGTATTAATAACAACGATAATTGCATAATATAAATAATCTGATTCATCTTTAACCAAAAGAAAAATTAATGCTAATGTAATAAATCTAATAACTAGCGTTCTGATAGTAATATACAGTTGGTCTTCAATCCCTTGAAAAAACCATTCTAAACCTATATTTGTCAATAAGATCATTGAACTCATTATAATTATCAATAATTTATAGTCGGCAAATAGAGGTAAATTTAATAATATCCCAAATAAAACTAAATAGGACACTAAACTTGTACACAATAGAATAATAAATATTTCGCAAATAACTTTTGATAACTCTAAAGCATTATCCCTTACCCTTGCGACTAATTTTAACCCATAGATAGGAATACCTAATCCAGAAAATAAAATAAAGTAACTTATAATCGCATTTATATATTCAATTTTACCAAGATAAACTGGACCAACTACTCGGTTAATATAAGGCATTGTTATCAAGCCAATTAAAATGCTTGAGGTCAACCTTAGCATATTTAAAATATAATTAACCTTCACGCTACGGATTTTCATATGCTTTGATTAACCAGACCCTAAATAAGTTTGCTAAATTTCTCAGCTTGAGCATCTTTTTCACTAATGATTAGTTTAACTGAATCATCTATTTGCCAATCAATCGCTAATTCCTTATCATTCCACACAATCGCCCCTTCACAATCTTTGGCATAATAATCCGTGGTTTTATACAAAAACTGGGTATTATCCTCTAGTGCCACAAACCCATGTGCAAAACCTTCCGGTATCCAAAATTGCTTATGATTGTCACCGCTTAGCTCCACCCCTACCCATTGTCCATAGGTTGGTGAGTCTTTACGAATATCTACGGCAACATCCCATGCTTTACCTTGAACCACGCGTACAAGTTTGCCTTGTGCATGGGGTGGGACTTGGAAATGCAGCCCACGTAACACGCCTTTTTTTGACATTGAGTGATTATCTTGTACAAATTTTGGCACGGGTAACCCACGCTCTGTCAAAGCTTCGGCAAATTTTTGCTCATTAAAACTTTCCATAAACCAGCCACGTTCATCGCTGAATACTTTCGGTTCAATGATTAATAAGCCATGGATTTTGGTTTCGATAATATTCATTGCTATCTCTAATTTTTTGTAGATTTTTCTTGATACAGCTTTAGCAAATATTGCCCGTATCCTGTTTTTTTGAAAAATTCACCACGCTCTTTTAGCTCATCTACAGTAATCCAACCATTATTAAAGGCGATTTCTTCAAGACAAGCCACCTTAAGACCTTGGCGATGTTCAATGGTTTGCACAAACTGGCTGGCTTCAATCAAAGAATCATGTGTGCCTGTATCGAGCCAAGCAAAGCCGCGACCTAACAGCTCAACATTAAGCCCACCTTGTTGCAAATACACATTATTAACATCGGTGATTTCTAACTCACCACGGTGCGAAGGTTTGATATTTTTGGCGATCTCAACTACTCGGTTATCATAGAAGTACAGTCCTGTTACCGCATAATTGGACTTAGGCTTTTCAGGTTTTTCTTCAATGCTTAACGCTTTACCTGAGTTATCAAATTCCACCACGCCAAAGCGTTCTGGGTCATTGACATAATAACCAAAAACCGTTGCGCCTACTTGTTGTGCACTCGCACGTTTTAATTTTTCACTAAAACCTTGACCGTAATAGATATTATCACCCAAAATTAAACACACATCATCATCGCCGATAAACTCTTCACCCAAAATAAAGGCTTGTGCTAAACCATCGGGCGAAGGTTGTACTTTGTAAGATAATTTGACCCCAATTTCTTTGCCATCACCCAGTAATTTTTCAAAATTTGGTAAATCTTCGGGTGTTGAAATAATTAAGATATCATTGATACCTGCAAGCATTAACACAGATAATGGATAATAAATCATCGGTTTGTCATAGATTGGCAATAATTGCTTTGACGTACCCATGGTAATCGGGTACAACCGAGTACCTGACCCACCTGCCAAAATAATGCCTTTACGAGATTTTTGTGTCATTTTTATGCCTTCTCTAATAGTTCTATCACCGCCTGTTCAACGCCTTGTTGCCATTTGGGTAAGGATAGTTGAAAATTGGTCTGAATTTTTTGGTTGTTAAGTCGAGAGTTTAAGGGTCGTTTTGCGGGTGTGGGATAATTATCGGTGGTCGTTGGTAAAACCTCTTTTATCATTAAAGTTTCACCCTGTTTTTTGGCCAAATCAAAAATGAACTGGGCATATTCACACCAAGTCGTGACGCCTGTCGGTACAAGATGATAATGCCCTAGCAATTGTATTTTTTCTGCATCGTTTGCCAACAAATAATAGCGTAACGCTTGAGCGGTAACATCAGCAATTAATGATGCAGATGTCGGCGTACCAACTTGATCATTAATGATGGTTAACTGTTCTTTAGATTTTGCTAACATGAGCATAGTTTTGATAAAGTTTTTGCCGCGACTGGCATAAACCCATGAGGTACGAAAATTTAAAAACTTCACACCCGTTTTTTCAATAGCAATTTCGCCATCTCTTTTTGCTTGACCATAGCTATTGACTGGTGCGGTGCTATCATCTTCTTGCCACGCTCCATCACCTGTGCCGTCAAATACATAATCAGTTGAATAGTGCACGAGCAAAGCATTAATATGTTTACATTGTTCAGCCAAATTTTTAACGGCTAAATGATTGATTAAGTCATTTTGCAGTTGCTCACTTTTTGCTTTATCAACAGCGGTATAAGCCGTCGCATTTATAATAATATTGGGCTGTATGCGGGCAATTGTTTGACTGATTTGCTCAAAATTACTAACATCGCCACAATCACCTTGGTTATTGATATGACGGTCTAATGCAATCACCTCACCCAATGGCTGTAAAGCACGCTGTAGCTCCCAGCCGACTTGACCATTTTTACCTAGTAATAAGATTTTCATCTTCACTATCCTTTATATTGAATTTAATCTTACTATTGGTATTGTTTTTCGACCCAGTGTTGATACTCACCAGATTTTATATGATTAACCCAGCCTTGGTTTGCTAAATACCACTCAACTGTCTTTTGGATACCTGATTCAAAGGTTTCTTGCGGTTGCCAATTTAACTCCTTACTGATTTTTGAAGCATCGATTGCATATCGCAAATCATGTCCAGGTCGGTCTTTAACAAACGTGATTAACGACTCGTACTTTTCACCATCTTCACGGGGCTTCAAATTATCTAGAATTTGACAGATTTTTTTAACAACCTCAATATTCCGTTTTTCGTTATGGCCACCGATATTGTAAGTTTCACCAACTTTAGCAGTAGTAGCTACTAAATACAAGGCTCTGGCATGATCTTCAACATACAGCCAATCACGAATTTGTTTACCATCGCCATAGACAGGTAATGGTTTACCGTCTAAGGCATTTAAAATTACCAATGGAATCAATTTTTCAGGAAAGTGATAGGGACCATAATTATTGGAACAATTGGTTATCACAATCGGTAAACCATAAGTGCGATGCCACGCGCGTACAAGATGGTCAGAACTAGCTTTAGTAGCTGAATAAGGCGAGCTTGGACTATAAGACGTCTCTTCCGTAAACAAGTCTTCTGTACTTTCCAAATCGCCATACACCTCATCAGTAGAGATATGATGGAACTTAAAACGCGATTTTTTATCTTCTGTTAAATTTTGCCAATAATTTCGCGCAACCTCTAAAAGAGTATAAGTTCCGATAATATTAGTTTGAATAAAATCCATCGGCCCATCAATTGAGCGGTCAACGTGCGATTCAGCCGCTAAATGCATCACAATATCAGGTTCAAAGTCATCAAATGCCTTTGTCATTGCCACTTTATCACAGATGTCAGCATGTAAAAACTGATAGCGTGGATTGTTACTGATAGTTTCAAGAGATTCTAAGTTACCTGCATAGGTCAATTTATCAATATTTAAGACGTTATTATTGGTTTCATTGATTAAATAGCGAATTACCGCTGAACCAATAAACCCAGCACCGCCCGTAACTAAAATATTTTTATTTGTCATAAATTAAATCCATCATAAATTATTATTGCTTAGGCTTATACCCTTCTACATATTTAAAGAACTGCGCCCTAAGCCACTGAGTATTCTTGGTAGTGTTATTTTGGGTTTGTACTTCATTTATTACGTTTGTAATTTCATCAACACTATAAAAATGTTCTTTGGCTTTCATAATTAAAGGATGCTGCGTCTTCTCTATATTATCCCCATCAATAATCAGCTCTTCATACAGTTTTTCACCAGGTCGTAAACCCGCAATGACAATTTCAATATCACCATTCGGATTATGTTGGTCTTTTACTTTAAGTCCACTCAACGTAATCATACGTTTGGCCAAGTCCATAATCTTGACTGGCTCACCCATATCCAGCACAAATACCTCACCGCCTTGTGCCATTGCCCCTGCTTGGATAACCAACTGAGCTGCTTCAGGAATCGTCATGAAATACCTTGTCACGTCTGGATGCGTCAAGGTGATAGGCCCTCCTGCGGCAATTTGTTTATTAAACAGCGGTACGACAGAACCTGATGACCCTAATACATTACCAAATCTGACCATACTGATAGTGGTTTTTGATTGGTGTGCAGCCATCGCTTGACATGCCAACTCTGCCATGCGTTTGGTCGCACCCATAACATTGGTTGGTCGGACGGCTTTGTCAGTTGAGATGGCCACAAAAGTCTCCACACCCGCGCTGACTGCGCCTTGTAGCGTATTAAACGTACCGACAAAATTATTGATTACACCCTCGTATTCGTTGCTTTCGACGATAGGGACATGTTTATAAGCGGCTGCATGGTAGATGGTTTGAACGTCGTACTGGTTGCATAGCAGTTCAATAAGTTTTTGATTGGTAACACTGCCTAGATGCACATACAGCGGCGCCACCGCCGGTAGTTGTCGGTCTTGCTGAATATGTTTGGCAAGTTTTTGCAATTCACTGTGTATGGCATAAAGAGCATATTCAGATAACTCAAATAATACCAGTGCTTTGGGTTGCTGCTTTAAAATTTGGCGACATAATTCACTGCCGATTGAACCGCCCGCTCCTGTCACCATCACAACTTTATCTTTGATATTCTTGGCAAGCAGCGATGTGTCCGGTTTAACCGTATTGCGTTGTAGCACATCTAGCACATCAACCGGTTTAATATCTGATAATTTGATACGACCACTGGTGATTTCTTCCAAACTTGGAATTTCACTAATTTTAACTGGTACGTTTTCTAACTGCTTGACAATACGCTCTTGGATATGACGCTGATGGCTAGGTAATACAAAAAACACGTGATTAACCTCTAAGTCTGTGATTAAAGACTCAAGGTTATCTTTTGGATACACCTTAACCCCTAATACCCTAGCCCCAATAAAGTTATCATTGACATCGATAATCCCAACTATTTTAAATTGGTGCGTTTGATGCAGCACATGCATCAAATCTTTAGTGACGTGACCCACCCCGTAAATTAATACATTTTCTTTTTTTTGTGTGTAAAATTCAGGGTGTAATGTTCTTGAAATAATAAATTGCAAAACAATTCGGCTATTCCATATCCATAAATAAAACAAAAAAACATGGATAGCGGTCGCCGCTCTCGGAATCTCAGGGGTTACCCCTAAAAAAATCAGTATTTGACTAATTAACAAATAACCTAGCAAAACTAGCAGCGCCCAACGCATACGCTCATCTTGAAAAACTCGGATAACATGCGAGTAAAACTTAGTAACCGCTAAAAAGATAACAGGTAAAGCGGCAAGCAGCATAATTGACAAAAGATTGGTATGAAAGTCAAATTTTGCATAGCGTAGGGCAATCGCTAAAACCAACGTAATGATAGATGCAATATAATCTATCACCAGCAGACTCACTACCTTTAGCCAGCGAGGCTGTTCAATCGCATTGGATAATACGCCAACAGCTAAAGGCACTTTAGTAGTCTTAGTAGCTTTAGTAACATTAGCAGCGTTGGTTGTATTACTCATATAAAACCTAGTAGAAAATATGGCTATGATTGATTTTTATATCATTAGTTCTTTGATTTGTATTCATAACTATATTGCTCATTGTACTTGCCAATTATCGATTGTTTCGCATCATTGAAAATGATCCCTTCTACTATCACATTCGCACGCTGTAATCTTTCAATTGAATAATTGATTTGTCTTACAGTTGATATATCGTAACGTGCCACAAATAAGACTGAATCAACCAATTGCCCTATCGATAGTGCATCTGAAGTACCTAACACTGGAGAGGTATCAATAATAATATAGTCATAGAACTGACGATAAAAATTGAGTAATGCTTTCATTTTTTTACCTAGGAGCAATTCTGAAGCGTGGCTATTTCCTTTGCCTCTGGGTATAAAATGCAGATTTTTATATAGCGTGGTTTGAATCATATAGCTGCTATTAGCCGCATCAATCGTATCATCAACCAAATAATCGATCAATCCATTGATATTTGACAAATTAAATCGATCTTGTAGATGACCTAATCTAGTATCCGCGTCAATTAACAGTACACGTTTACCTGTCATCGCCATTGCCACGGCAAGGTTGGCGGCAATAAATGACTTACCAATACCAGGGCCTGCACCCGTCACTAACAACGTGTTGCCATCGGTTTTTGTTGCATTAAACAATAAATGAGTGCGAATGGATTTAAAACCTTCACTGACCATCCCCTCAGGTTCGATTTGCTCAACCAAAGGAATTTTAGTTGATTTACTTTTTAACAACCGCGTTAATCGAGGCGAATGAGGAATGACACCAATAACCGGAACATCAGTATTGTTCTCTAATTCTTCCAAATTTTTCACGCCCGCGAATAGCAATGACTTTAAGAAGGCCAGTCCGATGCCTAGCATTAACCCTAAAAGGGTCGCGATTAAAACAATTTGCGCTTTTTTAGGGGCAATTGGTATATAAGTGTTAATCGGTAAATCGATGATGCGTACATTGCCAAGCTGTCCAGATTTGACAATTTGAAGCTGCTCATAATTTTTGAGCATATTTAAATAAATCTCATTGCTAATCTTAACATCACTTGATAATTCCAAAAATTGCCGCTGAACCTCTGGAATACGCGTAATATTTTGTTTAAGTGCTTCTTCTTTGTCTCTTAGCTCCTGTATTTGCATGTTTAATTGCTTTAATACTGGGTATTCATCCGTGTAACGCTCGGATAATTCGGCTCGTTTTAGCTCAAGCTCACGCAGGTTGGTTTCAATCTCAGATCTTACTTTGACAGCCAATTCCGCTTCTTTATCAATATCAACTGTCGCATTTTGCTCACGGAAATTATTAAATTTTGCTTCCGCTTCGGCAAGTTTTGTTTTTAATTTAGGCAGTTGCTCTTGCATAAATGCCAGGGTTTTTGTCGTTTCCGCGCTACTTTTATCAAGATTTTGCATTTCATACATTTTAACGATGCGCGTTAATGTATGGGTGATTTCATCTTGATTAGCGCCTGTAAGTGAAGCGTCTAAAATGCCTGTTTGTTTACCTTTTTCAGCCACCGCAAGATTTGCTCTAAGGTTATCTATCGCCTTAGCCGGTGTAAGTTTACTCAAGTTATAAGAATAACCAGGTGCTAATGAAGTGACTTGAATATCTATATTACCCGCACTCGTTTTGAAACGCGATGCTGTTGCAACTTTACCGGTAAACTCAGCGCCATCAGGCGAAATCAGTTTAAAATTTTGGCTGTCAATTGCTGTCAACACGAAATTCTTGTTTTGATAAGCTAATGGTACATTAAATTCAGCTATCCAAAGCCCCACCTTTAAGTTACCCACACCATTGTCTGTATGACTAACTAGAACACTTTTCTTGGTAAGTAATTTGTCTAAAAAACTGTCTTTAAGTTGATTGACAGTTAAATCCAAATGCAATTGGTTAATGACAGGCCACAGAATCATGCGAGAATTGATGATTTCTACTTCCGTTTGTGCAGAACCATCTTGAGCGTTTAGAAGACCGGCAACATCCTCACCTAACGCAGAAACGCCTGAGGATTTTTTGTCAACTTGAATCAATGAGTTAGTTTTATAAATTGGCGTTGCCGATTGGGCATAATAGAGACCGCCTAATAAACCAAGTAACAGCATTGATAAAATTAATTTCCAATGATTTAATAGAACTGCGATTAACGCTCTTAAATCAATTTCATCATCATTCACTTTCTGATCCATGCTTACTCACTTGATGCTAAACTACGATAAAATACATTTTAATTGTTACAGAATAAATAAATCTTTCTTATAATTTCGAAAAACTCGCTAGCGTCAGAATTTACGCTAATTTATCCTTCCAACTTTCTACGGCTTTATTGAGCAATTCGCGGCTTTCATAAAATTTCTCAATATGCAGTTTATAAGGATCGGCTACATTTTCGTTTATCCAGTGACCAATCCGATATACTTTGCCACGTTGGCTTGAGTAATTTTGTTTCATCCAATTCTCTTGATCTTTGGACATACAGAGTACTAAATCAAAGGTTTGCATCAATTCTTTGGTAAGCTGCTGGGCGCGATGATTACGAATGTCAACATTCCATTCATCCATCACTTGAATGGCTTTGTCATCTGCCCCTTCGCCCACCAATGCACTTAATCCCGCTGATTTAACGATTAGATTGGGGTGTTGTTTCTGTAATAGCGCTTCACCGATAGGACTACGGCAGATATTACCGACGCATACCACTAAAATTTTTTTAAATGACATAATAAAAACCTAGCTATTAAAATTGTCTTACAACTCCAGGTAATGCCGCTGAAGGAAGGATTTGACTAAGAATACGATTCCAGCGTGTTAAACCAGTTGGGTCTACATACACCACATCACCCGGTTGCATTTTAAAGCGATTTGCTAAAGAAAAATTTGTTAGGGAAGTCATATCAACATAATAGATATTAGCATTATTCGACGAATTTTCACGTAATACGTAAACTTTTTTAGCATTTGCGGTAGTACCAATTAATCCATTCGCCTCCCCTATGACGCCCGCCAAACTGATACCGTTTTCAGGAATTTCAATATTACTGATTTTATTAAACTCGCCCATGACAGTAATTTTATTTTCAGTCAAATCACCGATTTTGATTGTATCACCATTACGAATTATCACTTGATTCGGAGAATACCCAGCATTTTGCAGTGACTTGAAACCAAAGTTATAGGTTCTTCCAGCTCTAATCAGCTGGATATTATTTGTATCAGATTTTTCACTCGTACCACCTGCCATACTGATAGCGGTATAAAGATTGATAGGCTGATCCGCAATGTCATATTGTCCAGGCGATTTTACTTGCCCATCAACATAAAATTTATTACCACGGTAGGAAAGTATACGAACTTGTGGATCTGGATGTTTAAGATAACGTGATAAACGAATAGTTAATTGACTAGTGAGTTCAGCTACTGTAAGCCCCTCTGTCTTTATTCGTCCTATCATTGGAAATTGAATATAACCGCTTTGATCAACTAAAAAGCCACTGCCGTAAATGCTATTACCTGCTGCTGAACTAGTACCGACAACTTCAGGATATCCCGGAAGATTAATTCCTAATACATCTCCCCTAGCAATACGATTATATACACCCCCGCCTCTTGTCAATGGAGGAAAAGAGACCGTTCTTTTAGCAAAAATATCAGGAGCGGGTATATTGTTTACACTTAACTCAGCCACATTAAATCGTATACCATTATCTGCAACAAATGAAACAGGTTGATCTGGCGTCATGACTTCTGGCAGTTTACCCGAATACATTCCACTAGTAATAGCGGTTTTAGAACTACAGGCGCTAATAGATATAACTAATAATAAAGGCGATAGTTTTATGAGCTTTGCTAACATGTGACAATCTCGTAAGATAAAAGGCTCGTAGGATAAAAGGCAAAATCTAACAGTAAACCAATAATAGTGCGTAATTGTAATCAAAGTTGAATGCTACACGCTTGTAAATTTTGTAAATTTAAGTAAGCAATATGACCGTCATCACCACTTAATTT
>NZ_DAMBFQ010000009.1:0-86687 GCF_032061225.1 Moraxella sp. CTOTU48841 | reverse complement strand
AGATATTGGTGCGCTGATTGCCGGTACAAAATACCGCGGCGATTTTGAAAAACGGATGAAAGCGCTATTAGATGCCTTAAAAGCCAAGCCCAATGCGATTTTATTTATTGATGAAATCCATATGATTATCGGCGCAGGCTCATCGATGAGCAGCAATATGGATGTGTCAAATTTAATCAAACCTGCGTTGGCATCAGGTGAGCTGCGTTGTATCGGCTCAACCACCTTTGCCGAATACCGCCAAGTGTTTGAAAAAGACCATGCCTTAAGTCGTCGTTTCCAAAAAGTTGATGTTAACGAGCCATCGATTGATGAAACGATTGATATTCTACGCGGTCTGAAAAAACAATATGAGAAATTCCATAACGTAAGCTATACGGATCAGGCGCTACAAAGTGCCGTGCATCTGGCGGTAAAACACATTCACGAACGCTTTTTGCCTGACAAAGCCATTGATGTGATTGATGAAGCGGGTGCATTTGTTCGCCTGCAGAAACAAGCCGAAAATCATGTTGAATCTACTGTGAACAGCAATCAATCCACTGATGCTGTCGCAAATGATAAGCTATCAAATCAGCCTGTGGTGGATGAAGATGCACTTGTCGATGACTTAGATATTAGCCATGCAGCAGATGGTGTTGTCGAACCTGAAGCTATGTTAAGCGAAGCCGATAATAAAGTGATTGATGCGGCACAACAAGATGGCGAGGTGGTGATTGATGTCCCGCAAATTGAATACATTATTTCAAAAATTGCGCGCATCCCACCAAAATCAGTCTCAACGGATGACAAATCGGTGCTGCAAAATCTTGAAAGCAACCTAAAACATTTGGTGTTTGGTCAAGATGAAGCCATCAAAAACTTGGCAGATGCCATCAAGTTGTCACGTGCAGGATTAAAACCCGATGATAAACCGATTGGTTCGTTCATGTTTGCCGGTCCTACGGGTGTCGGTAAAACTGAAGTCAGTCGTCAGTTAGCGAATTTATTAGGCATTGAGCTGGTTCGTTTTGATATGTCTGAGTATATGGAAGCACATACAGCTTCACGCTTGATTGGGGCACCGCCAGGCTATGTGGGCTTTGATCAGGGCGGTTTATTGACCGAAAAAATCAATCAATTCCCGCATTGTGTGCTATTGCTAGATGAGATTGAAAAAGCCCATCCTGACGTATTTAACTTGCTGCTCCAAGTGATGGATCATGGCTCGCTCACCGACAATAACGGTCGCACATCAAGCTTTAAGCAAGTGATACTGATTATGACCACCAATGTCGGCGCTGATAGCATCAGTCGCAACAGCATGGGCTTTACCAAACAAGACCATAGCCGCGACAATAGTGAAGCGATGAAACGGATGTTTACCCCAGAGTTTCGCAATCGTTTAGATGCCATCATTCAATTTAACCCATTGGATCAAAATGTCATTGTATCTGTGGTTGATAAGTTCTTGGTTGAGCTGCAAGCCCAGCTCGATGACAAAAAAGTGGTGCTTGAAATTGATGATGCGGTCAGAAATTATCTGGCAGAAAAAGGTTACGATCGTCTCATGGGTGCACGCCCAATGAACCGCTTGATTCAAGATGAAATCAAAAAACCATTGGCAGAGCAGATATTATTTGGTGATTTGGTGAATGGCGGTACGGTGTCGATTCGTATGAATGCAGATAAAACAGCGATTGAGCTTGTGCCCATTGATGAAAAGCAAATCGATAATGTTTAGTAATGTCTAGTATAAAAAAAGGAGCCAATTGCGCTCCTTTTTTTTATGCCTACTGATGATGTTTAATGACTGTAATTAATAATTAGGCTTAATAATTATACAAAACCAAATTTGGGTTTTTCTGCTTGTTTCTCTCGATAGGACAGATGATCCATGTTGGTTAATTCTGCCAATGAATGCGGTTTATTGACGGTGATAGCTTTATCAATCGATGCCAAAAACGCGTTGGATTTTTCAACAGACAGTTCTTTGAATTTATACTCTGCTATCAATCGACCTTTACGCAGCAGCGCGGGGTCAATTTTTGAGATATCGGAGTTAAAGGTACAGATAAACTGGCACTCCAATACATCCGACAGCATACCATCAGCAATGTTCAAAATCGCCGATACTACATCGGTATTGGCGTTATCAATGCTACGCTCGGCAATGTAATTTTCACAGTCTTCAAGCACTAATACCGAGTTTTTATTATCCACCAACAGTGACATAAATTCAGGGTTGGTCAAATACCCAATCATGGTAGTGGGTACAAAGATGAATTTTTTATTAGGCACTTGGCTAGTTAGCCATTTGATATAGTTAGTTTTACCTGAACCCGCCACACCATGCAACAGTACCACGCCTTTACCATCGTGATTGAGCGATTCTTTGATATGCTGATGCACAGGCAGAAAATCATCGTGATACATGGTATCTAAATTGATGGGAAATGGCTTGATACGATGGGTTTTAAACACAAAACCATGGACTTCTTTGAGTAAAATCGATACTTTAGCCTCTTGCGACACATACTTTTGCAAGTATTCATCAAACACGTTTTTGACACTCGCTGCTGAATGCGGATTGGTCGAAATATAGTAAATACTGACGACTTTTAACAAGCCTGATTCAAAGATGTATTCGTCATAGTCATTAGACAAATCTTCATTGGTGAGCATGAACACTTCATATTTGGGATGAAAATAACAAGCTTCACGCTCATACAATGTATTATTTTTATGCGAATAGGCGACAGTGGTAAAATCGGTGCAACGCTCAAAATCTTTGAGCTGCTCTTTGCGAATCACCATATCATGGTTGCCAACATGCACCCCAGGGAAAATATCATCGAGTAGCGACTCAAAAGGGTTATATTTGCTAGCGTATTGGAGGTTGTCTTCAATGAGTTGAACGGTATAGGGCGGCTCAGAGGAGGCGCTGAGCAGCTTTCGTGGTTGATAATAGGGCGATTGTAAAATTTTCATAGGAATATAGGCTTATAAAAGGCAATAGAAAAATTAACATAGTTAGCAGTAAACAAGCTAACTATAGAGATGGGGCAGTTACTACTAGATGCAAGTTAAAAATTAGCTAGTTGGCAATCAGTTAAAAAATTTTTAGCAACATACTGGCTAACAGTAGGCAGTGGTAAGATAAGATAGACAGGAATTTTAGGCATAAAAAAACCTGCGAGAGGCAGGTTAATTTAACTAATACCGATTTGAGTGGTGGGGCTGAAGAGACTCGAACTCTTACACCTCGCGGCGCTGGAACCTAAATCCAGTGCGTCTACCAATTTCGCCACAGCCCCATGAGTTGCCTCAAAGTGTTGACTCAATATTTGTATCAGTGTCTTTGTGGTTGGCTATTATATAGAAAAATTTCTCTTTGGCAAGGGGTTTTTTAAAAAAATCGCATTTTTTTATTGGTTAAGTAAAATTTTTAGCGCATTGATAATATTTGCCAAGTCATTAATACGGTTTTCCACGCGTTTTGCTAGCAGCTTGTCGATAAAAGGCTGGCAAGCTTGGCAAGCAAATTCTGATAGCTGATGATTTGGGCATAAAAAAGGCACAGGCTGTTGGCAATGCGCAATTGCCCAACTAGGATAATCATTTGCCATAAAAGGCAGATACCCCATCAATAATTCGTACCATATCACTCCCAAGCTATAGTAGTCGCTAAACTTGTCAACAGGCTGTCTTGTGAATTGCTCAGGACTCATGTAGGCAGGCGTACCAGCAGTGTAAGTTTTGCAGTTGAGTGAGTCATTTTTTGCCCTAGAATCGCTAAGAGCAATATTATTGAAACCAATATCACTAAAACTAAAATCACTCAGACCAAAATCAATTAACACCACTTCAAGATTGGGTTTTACAATAAAGTTGGCGGGTTTGAGATCCAAATGCATCAGCCCACATTGATGTAAACGGTTGACCACTTGGCAACTATATAAAAAAATGGTCATTTTTTGCTGAAGATTAATTATTGGTAATTTAGCATGCGCATACAGCAAGGACTTTAACGTCTTGCCTGAATGATACGACATGACCAGATAGGGACTAACAGGTTGCTGCGGCTGCTGTTGGTCAAAAATGAAGGTATCGGGTAGAAGGTTTGAAGCATACAGCGTAGGAATACCGCTTGTCGCATGGGTGCTTTCAATCGCTAGGCTTTGGCAATGATGAAGGGCGTTAATTTCTTGCTCAAAATGGGCGAGATTGGTTGCGCTAAAGTGGGGTAGTAATTGTTTAACGACAACGGCAGTAGGTGGGGAGTGAGTTGAATGCCATACCCCATACCAAAGCTGGGTATGGTTGAGTGGATTTGAAGCTGATAGTGGCTGTAGGTCAGTGACGAGCGACTGACAGCCATTTTTTATGATAACTAGTGCTGGGTGAGTTGACCTTGTCTCAATCATGATGGCTTAACGGGTCTGCCTTCAATCAACTGCTGGTATTTTCGGGTCACGGTATTGCGCCCCCAACCGAGTAGGTCAGCCGCTTGTCCTTTATGCTGAGCAGTATGGGCAAGTGCCACTTCAAGCAAACATTTCTCAAACATCGGATAAGCGGTTTGCAATATGTCATACTGTCCTTCAGCCAGTGCTTGCTGTGCCCAAACTTGCAGCGGGGTGATCCAATCTGCAGTTGCGACAGTTTGTGGTGCGTGCAAGGTCGGTACGACCGTCGTAGCGGACAAAGCCGTTGGCATCTCACTCGAATGGGCACTCAGATTAGAACTAGCACTGGGGCGGTCACTGGGAGCTGGTAAAAATAACGGATGTTCGCTAGCAGGTGCCTCAAACTGAATGTCGGGCTGATAGTTATGTGTCTTATGTGTATTGGGCTCACATGTAGTTACAGGCTTGCTCTCTTGCGATTCAAACGCTTGTAAAATCTCGGGTGGCAAATCACTGGGCTGAATGGTTTGCCCTGTTGTCATCACACTGAGCCAGCGGCAGGTATTTTCAAGTTGGCGCACGTTACCTTGCCAATGATAGCTTTGCAAAATATGCATGGCAGACGGCGTGATGGTTTTGGTGGAGGTATGCATGCTTTTGGCGATATTTTGCATAAAAAAATCGATTAACAGCGGAATGTCTTCGCGCCGCTCACGTAGGGAAGGTAGCGCCAATCGAATGACATTGAGCCGATAAAACAAATCTTCACGAAACTTGCCTTGCTGCACCAGAGTTTCTAAGTTTTGATGGGTCGCTGCGATGATACGTACATCGACTTTAATGGGTTTGAGCCCACCGACACGGTAAAACTCACCATTTGCCAAGACGCGCAGCAAACGCGTCTGGGTCGGTAAAGGCATATCGCCGATTTCATCCAAAAACAAAGTGCCGCCATGCGCCTGCTCAAAACGCCCTTGGCGCGTGGTAGTCGCACCTGTAAACGCGCCTTTTTCATGACCAAATAGTTCAGCTTCAATCAAATCATGCGGAATCGCCGCCATATTGAGCGCGATAAACGGTTTGGATTTGCGTGGCGAATGTTCGTGTAAGGCACTGGCAATCAGCTCTTTACCCGTCCCTGATTCGCCGGTGATGAGTACTGTCATCGGCATGTGCGACAAGCGACCAATCGCACGAAAGACTTTTTGCATGGCAATCGATTGCCCGATGATGCCCGATGGGTTGGTGGGGGTTTTTTCTGGCGCGACCGCTACTTTTTGCGCTGGCGGCTGCTGTGCATCACGAATCAGAGAGTCGTTGTAGTTCTCAGACTTACTGCGCTTTTGTGTTTGGTTTGACTGGCTTTGCAGGCAAGCTTTTTTCACCATGGCAATGGCATCATCTAACTCAAACGGCTTGGGTAAGTAATCAAATGCGCCTGATTGATAGCTATCCACCGCAGACTGCACATCGGCATGCGCGGTCATGATGATGACAGGAATTTGTGCAAAGGCTTGTTTGATTTTACTGCTAAAGTCCAATCCGTTCATCATCGGCATTCGAATATCGGTGACGATGACACTTGGCAAGGGGGCGCTATTGTCACTCTTCGCTTGGCTGTCTTGCTCACTATCTTGTAGTAGCCGCCACGCCGATTGCGCATTGCCAAAGGTTTGCACTTGAAACCCACTATCTGTCAGCGTATCTTCTAAAATCATGCGTAGCGCTTGGTCGTCATCGATGACCCAAACAATAGGTTCGGTGGTTGGCGTTTTATTATTGGTATAAGTCATATAAAAACCCTATATGGGAAACTGTATTATTTAAAAATTCATAGCCGATCAGTCATGATGCTGTGGTGTATCAGGGTTAAACTATCAATTGGTCATTTGGTTATTTGCCGAATTTGCCAAGGTAAAAAAATCGTAAATAGGGTTTCACCTGGCTGAGAGGTCACACTGATTTGTCCTTGATGGCGCTGAATAATGTCATGAGCAAGTGCCAGTCCCAACCCTGTACCATTGGCGCGTCCTGTGACCAAAGGATAAAAAATTTGCGGTAACAACTCACTATCAATGCCCAAGCCATTATCAATAAAATCAACCCGCAATACGCTTTTATGTCGTATATCGCCAATGGTTTGTTGGTGCTGAATACGGGTCTTTACCGTGATGCTAGGCGAAACAATGTCGTTTTCATTGAGCGCTTGTATCGCATTATTGACGATATTCATAAATACTTGTACCAGCTGGTCTTTATCAGCGGTGATTTCTGGCAACGATAAATCAAAGTCTCTGACTAGACTAATGTTGGGGTTTTGTATTTCTGCCAACGTTAGTACATGCTGCAGGGGCTCATGTACGTTGATTAATTGCCAGTTGGGCAAATTTGGCGCACCCAGCAATTGGGTCACCAAATTGTTGAGTCGTCTGGTCTCATCCATGATGATACTGAGATAATTGGCAACCTTTTGCGCCTTGGTGTCGTTAATATAGTGGACAATTCCATCAGATTTCATGATTTGATTAAAATTTTTCTCAAGCAGCTGGCTCGCCCCAAGGATGCCGGCTAAAGGGTTTTTGACCTCGTGTGCCATACTGCGAATCATTTGGCGGGTTATCAAATGTTGGTGATTTTGATACTGTTCTTGTTGAATACGACTTTCGCGATCTTTTGCCCAAATTTCAATTAAATAAAAAAAACCCGCAACGGTTTCTAATGGGGAAACCCCATAATCGACCAATAATGGTGCACCAATCCCTTGAGTACTTAGCCCCAAAATGGTGCAATCATGATGGATGAAGGCTTGGTACATTTTTTTGGTATGTTCAAATTGGTTTTGCAGCGCCAATTTGACCTGTGCATTGGTTTTTTTATGGGTTATCGGGTCATCATCTGTGGATGATTGCTCTGGTGCTTGCGTTAGTAATTTTTCATAGTTTGCAGGGGTTAAAATATCGATAACATTTTTATGAAGTAAATGGTGCTGACTAACTGACAAAATCTGCTCAGCCGTCGCGTTGATATAGACGCATTCATAGTTGCTGTCAGCGACAATTAATCCGGATAATAGGTTATTGAACATGTCATCAAACAGGGTCTGGTTGGATTCAGGACTATGTAAAAAAGTAGGATGGTTCATTGGATAACTACCACAAATTTGAGCAATGGTTAAAGTGCAATTTAAATGCCAACAACCTATTGGATAATGTTTGGATGATTGTCACAACAGATAAATAATAAAACGATGGGGAGCAAATCAGTCATTTGATATTAAAAATCTCTCATTTATAGAAACGGGTTGATTGTAGTATCATATATTTTGAATCAAAATAGTGCAAAAGTTCAAACGTAATTGCTAAAAAAAGAAGTATAAAGAAGGCATATAAAAAAAGGGCATAAAATCTATGCCCTTTGATGTACTGTAGCTATAAAAATTAGAACCATTGGTAGGTTAGTGAGACGAATGAATTAATGCCTTTTTGTCGATAGCCATAAACGGTCTCATAATCTTTATCTGTGAGGTTGTTAAGTCGGCTATTAATTGTGAGATTTGGGGAGAGATAATAATTACCTGATAAATTAAGAGTCATGTAGCTATCAAGTGTTTCTCTAGTTGGGGGAAAATTATTTGAATTCATAAAATCCCTGTCACCAACATACTGACTCTCTAAACGAATGTCAAAAGTAGGTTTTTGATAACCAACATAGACTAAACCTTTATTTTTTGGTTGATAGGTAAGTTGTAGTCCCGTTGCCTTATCTTCCGCATTGGTGTAATCATAATTGAAACCAAATAATAAATTGTTTATGTGCCAATCAGACTGTAAGTTAACACCTTTTACTTTAGCTTGGACAATATTTTGCGGAATATAATTTTCATCAGCTTGAATTTTATTTTTTATATCAGACTGATATGTTGTTACTCGTGTTTTTTGCAGATTATTACTATGCTCTACAAAAATTTCGCTATTTTTACTGGTTTCAGATTTTAAATTAGAGTTTGAATAACCTGGATAATACAAATCATTAAAGGTTGGAGTTCTAAAATTAGTAGCATACGAAGCCCCAACACGCACATTTGGCGTCATGCGATATGCGGCGCCGACGTTATAAGTGGTTTCATTACTAAATTGTGAATTATCATCATTTCTGATATTTAATTGACCATCGTATTTATCATTACTTACTAGATAACCTGCATACACACTTTTGATGGTACGGCTATCAATAGCGAATGCTACGCTGCTATCCACTTCTTGTTTTAAATGTTCATAGCCACCAATAATCTGACCCATAGGCAGTTGATAGCCTAATTGTAGATTGGTTTGCTTTTGTTTGGTATTAAATTCGCTTGGTTTGCTTGAAAAATAACTTTTTGATTCATCAATACTTTCA
This sequence comes from Moraxella sp. CTOTU48841, assembly GCF_032061225.1. Lineage (NCBI taxonomy): Bacteria > Pseudomonadati > Pseudomonadota > Gammaproteobacteria > Moraxellales > Moraxellaceae > Moraxella > Moraxella sp. CTOTU48841. The sequence goes on along the minus strand of NZ_DAMBFQ010000009.1, from coordinate 77,901 downwards.
CCGTATTTAAGACTGGCAGAAAATTTATCTTGTTGATAATTAATAAAACCATTAGCTGAGCCATTTTCTTGTTCAGCATGGATATCTTGATAATTGCCACCATCAAGGTCAGAATTTGATTTGGCTTTCATTCCTGTTATGCCAACTTCAATATTGTCGTTGTAGCGATGTTTAGCAACAAAACTGATATTTTTAGAATTAAACCCATCCTTATCGCTATCAATCGAAGAGGCATATGAATTGTTTGGACTGCTGATATTAATCCCATTCGTTTTATCATAACCTGTGGATAAACTAATCGTAGTGCCATTATTAACATATTGACCCGTTAATTGACCTTTATAGCTGTCCTCTGAACCTGCACCCAAGGTCAGGGCTATATTTGATTGTTGAGCATTTTGACCTTTGGTAAAGACTTGAATAACGCCGCCCATCGCATCTGAGCCATAAAGACTTGAGCCAGAAGCACCATAAACTATTTCTATTCTATCGATTTGGTCGACTGGTAACAGCGATAATGCTGCTCCACCTGCGGTTGCAGAGCTGTAACGAATCCCATCGATTAATACTAAGACTTGGCTATTGGAGTAACCACGCAATCTGACACCACTGCTCGCACCATCCCCACCATTTTGAGTAACATATATGCCACCTTGTCCACGAAGTACATCAATCACGCTTTGACCGCGATAACGTTGTAATTGTTCTTCATCGATCACGGTGGTTTGGGCGATGGTATTCTTGACAAGCGTCGGCGTTTTGGTTGCTGTGGTAGTAAAGGTAAGGCTCGGCAAAGTCGTTTCAGGTTCGCCATTAGCAGCTTCGCTAGTCGCTGCATGAGCGCTAACACCAGTCATGGACATGCCAATAATCACCAAAACGCTTTGCGTTATTGGATGGATATTAAAAAATGGCTTTTTGATAAAACGTGGTGATGTCTGACAGGTATAACGCATAACTTGACCCAAAAAAATAGTTTAAAGACACATTGTAGAAAAATATCGTTACATAAGCTATTACTTTTGCTTGGTCATTGCTCATTAAAGCTTGAGAATTTTTCAATAAAAAACCCCTTTAGCGACTAAAGGGGTTTTGATACAAGCCTTCGTATCAACAGTTAGCTAGCTTGTTGCTGTAATTTTTTAGCTTTTTGGTAGCATTCATTGATGTGGTTTTCAGCAATTTTTTTAAACATCAAGTACCCAATCGTACCTGCCACTAATTGACCGCCAAATGGTACAAATTTGGTGACTTGCTTGGCGATAATACGGCTACCAAAACCTTGGAAAGTTTTTTTAGCAATACTGCGCGTCACCACTAGTCCTGCAAAGTCCACCGCTTTATCTTTTAGTTGGTTGATTTGCGCGCCGTTGTTCAAATCTACGGCTGCTTGGGCGGGTTCAATTAAACCAAATTTAGCAGAAATTTCAGGTAGCAATTTTGATAACAGCGTGGCATCCACCGCAACGTCTAGCAACGGCACAGGGACAACCGCTGCTACGGCAGACATTTTGGCTTTACTTTTAATGATCGCCTCGCATTCGCGTTTGATTTTTTCTAAGTCAAGTTTTGGGTCGATGGTTTTGGTCAAATTTTCTGCTGACATAATTTTTCCTTCTAAAAAATTTCAATTATCAATAATAAAGGTAGTATTGCAAAACGCTTGCAACAAGAGATGATTATTCATTAATGGTCGGTGATACTGTTTCATTAATGGTAAGTGATGACTCTTTGGTTTGATTATAACTGAGTGTAAACGTATGAATAAGCATCTTTTTGCAAAAAAATGCTAATGGTTTGTAGTGGCATTATTACGATATGCAAAACGCACAAAGGGCTATAAAAGCTGATGGAATGTTTTTCACCGTTTCGCTGTTGTAATTTTGCCTATTCACTATCATTATGCTAGTTTGTTCTATCTACTTTATTTGACAACCATGATAAATTTATGTTGACTGTGACTCCCCGTTTTAGTGCGACCAAGATTGACGAGATTCCCCGTGATTTACAGCCGTTGGCGCAGACATCGATGACATTAGCACGTATTTTGGCTGGGCGAGGCGTGCAAGATGTGGCAAATTTAGACACCGCCTTTAATAAGATGTTACCTGCAAATTCGCTGACTGGCATTACCAAGGCAGTGGCGCTACTTGACAAGGCGATTGATACGCAGCAAAAAATACTGATTGTGGGTGATTTCGACTGCGATGGCGCGACTAGCACTGCATTGATGGTAAGGGTGTTGCGTGAAATGGGCGCGCAGGTTGAGTTTTTGGTGCCCGATCGTTTTAAGTACGGTTATGGACTGACGCCAGAAATTGTTGCGCTAGGTATTGAAACCTATCATCCTGATGTAATTGTCACTGTTGATAATGGTATCTCCAGCCATGCTGGGGTCGAGCTTGCCAAAGCCAAAGGGCTAACGGTGATTATTACCGATCATCACCTGACGACGCAGGCGACACCAAACGCCGATGCCGTGGTCAATCCCAATCAGCTGGGCTGTGATTTTGCTAGTAAATCATTGGTAGGTGTTGGGGTGGCATTTTATGTGCTAGGCAATCTTGCCAAAGTCAGACGCCAAGCCAATAAGTCCACCACCCAAGTGAGTCGCTATATTGATTTGGTGGCACTTGGCACGGTGGCGGATGTGGGCGCATTAGATCAAAATAATCGCATCTTGGTGCACCAAGGCATCCAAGCCATCAAGCAAGGTCATTGCTGTGTGGGTATTTTGGCGTTGTTGGAGCAGGCGAGTCGGCAGGCAGCCGACATCACGGCTCAAGATTTTGGTTTTATTTTAGGACCACGCATCAACGCCGCAGGTCGTATGGATAGTATGCGGATTGGCATTGACTGCTTACTCACTGATGATTGGGGGGAGGCACAGCGGCTTGCGCATCAGCTCGATAAACTCAATCAAGAGCGCCGCCAAGTCGAGCAGGGCATGCGACAACAAGCCGATAGTGTATTAACGACGCTTGAGAATCCATCTGAGCAAAGCGCTGTAAATCAAGTAACGCACCGCAAACGTAGTATTATTTTGTATCAAGATGAGTGGCACCAAGGGGTGATTGGTATCGTCGCAGGCAGGCTAAAAGAAAGCTACCATGTGCCTGCTATCGTGTTTGCGCCTGCTGATACGGCGTTGATTGAAGATGACGATCCTATCAAAGGCTCAGCACGCTCCATTGAAGGCATTCATATCCGTGATGCCATTGAATCAGTCGCGCAAACCTACCCCGAACTTATTAGCCACTTTGGTGGGCATGCGATGGCGGCAGGTCTGACAATCAAACGAAAAAACTTTGAGCCGTTTTGTAAAGCGTTTGATGAGGTAATTGCAGAAGTGGCTGATGAGGTATTTGCCGAGACGTTATATAGCGATGGCGAGTTGACAGCCGGTGAATTCACGGTTGATTTTGTAGATAGCTTGCAGACGTTGGCTATTTGGGGACATGGTTTTGTGCCACCGATATTTGATGGGGTGTTTGTGGTGCAAGATTATCGGGTGTTAAAAGAGCGGCATTTAAAATTATGGTTATCGTATCCCGATGTCCCTTTTACTATCGAAGCTATTTGGTTTAATGCTGACTTTGACGCGATAGCTTTGTCTGCCATCGATCGCAGTGTGTCAAAAGTGCATTTACTCTATGAGCTTGAGAAAAATTTATTTAATGGACAAACTAAATTGCAGTTAAGGGTAAAAAAGGGTGTGCTACTCTAATCAAGCGATTTTGCTGATTCATACACAATCTGATAACCATAACACCCAATAAAGATGATAAACGACATAAAATGACATGTTAATATAATTTATCACCTATACCGCCCCAATTTTTGCTAAATTATGCAGGTATCAAGGTGTTAATTTTTAGCGTTAATTTTTTAAAGTTTGAATAAAGCTTTGGCGCTTAGCTGGCTAGTATTTATTATTTAACCGTTTGTTTATTAACTGGCTATCTTTTAACTGGCTGTTTTTTAACTATCTGTCTTTTACCTGCGTATGGAGAATTGCCATGAGTAAATCGCTTGCCAACAATGCAACCGCAACGACGGCTCGGCAATGGCAAATCCTCTCACAGCTGGATCGCAAACGTTGGCTCGGTACCACCCATATCAAAGAACAGCTTGATTTGATGGGTTTTGATATCAGTTTGCGAACCATTCAGCGAGATTTAAACGCTTTGGCAACGCGTTTTCCGATTGAAAAAAACAACACCAATCCACAAGGCTGGCGCTGGCGTGAAGATGCACCGATGCAAAGCTTGCCGCATATGAATTTGTCGCAAGCGGTAGCGTTTAGTATGATGCGCCATAATTTGACCCAGCTATTACCGCCGGCTATTTTGGATGAATTGATTCCGTGGTTTGACCTAGCGAATCGGCAACTCAAAGAAAGCAAAGTGGCAAACACTTGGCTCGATAGAGTGCGTATCCTGTCAGCCAATCAACCGCTCATCCCGCCATCGGTCAATCCAGCCGCCAAAGACGCCGTCTATGATGCATTGTTTCAAAATAAAAAACTCATCGCCTGTTATAAAGCGCGTGGGCGAGAGGAAGCGCAAAAATACACCTTAAATCCGCTAGCCATTGTGCAGCGTGGTGTGGTGATTTACTTGATTGCCTCGCGAACAGACAGAGCGTCTGACGATGTGCGCCAATTTGCTTTGCACCGTTTTGAAAGTGCGGAAGTAAGCGCAAGCGACGCGCAAACCCCGAAAGATTTTAATTTAGACAGTTATATCAACACAGGCGCGATGGGGTTTAATTACCCGTTGTTCCAAAAACTCATGCCTGACAGTGAAAAAAACAACCACGAGCCGCCCACGCAGCAAGTGCAGTTACTGTTTCATCCATTATCGGGGGCAAGCTTGCTTGAAAGCCCATTGTCAACCGACCAGCAAAGCTGGGAAGACGACGAAGGATTGCATATCACAGCCACAGTGAACATGACCTCCCAGCTAGTATGGTGGCTACGCGGTTTTGGTAAAGGACTGCGAAAAATCGAGCCTGAGATTTTATCAATCGCCGTCTTTGAAACCCAAACGCCTAATCGACAAACGCCCGACCAACAACCCACCGCTCAAAAAATAAGTGAATAACTAACAAACGCCCAAGTAAACTAACTACTTTGTCCGATTTTTCGAGAAACTTATGAAACATACTGATAATAACACCCTTGAATCCACTGCCACCGACACCAACTCACAGCAGCCTAGCAAGCCAAAAACCACGATTTTATACAGTGATTTGACAGACGATTCGCCGATTGTTGCCACTGTCAAATCGCCTGATAATCTGACACCCAGCACTACCACAGAAACCTACCAGATTATTTCGGCGCAGTTTGCCGACCCAACGCCAGCGCCAACGGTTGAAGTGAAAGCGCCTGCCAACTCATCCAATTTGACCGATAAAAACACCAATGACGCGGTAGTGACAAGCACCTCACCGCTGCACCATTCGCTACACAAAGTGCCAAAAATCAACTCAATGACTGATGACAAGATTTTGCAAAAAAGTCATCAGCTAGCAATCACCCAAGACGATCAGCTTGAAGATGATAAAACAGCGTCAGGTATAGCCGTCGAGCATATGGATGTGGTACTCAAGCAGTGGTATTTTACCGTGCAATGGCAGCAAACGCAGATGCCAAAATCGGGGCTTTACAATAAATTTAAAAAACGCACGCAAGCCATAGATATAGACTTATCCTGCTTGCTTTGTAACCGATATGGCGAGGTGATTGAAACTGTCTGGTTCAAAAATGTCCGTGATAAAGCGCAATCCGTACGCCATCAAGGCGATGAATTATTGGGCAAAAAGCCATTTAGCGCTATCGATGACCGCCAAGAAGACCCTGACAACAATCAAAGCACCAAGGTCAATGATGTCAACCTCAATCAAGAAAGTATGGTGCTTTTTTTAAGTAAGCTTCCCCCGCAAGTATTTCATGTGGTGATGATTGTGTCATCTTATCACGGCTATGCGCTTAGCAAAGCGAAACAAGCGTCTTGTCAGCTCAGTGATGATGAAGGCAATGTGATTAGTGAGTTAGCTTTGGCCAAACTGCCAAGTAATACGAAGGCATTATGGTTTGCCAGTCTGACCCGTTCTGCCGATAGCTGGCGCTACAACAACGAGCATCAACCTTTAGATAATAACAAGATGGCGCTAATTGAAAAAGAAGTGAGTGAAAAATTGGTACGTACGGCTAGATGACTTGGGTGTAGCGTAAGCTTATTGTTTCTCATGGGTAAAATAACGAAGCAATTTTAAAGCCAAAAATTTATACATTTGACGACGTTGCCATGGCGTCTGTCAGTGATTGGATATATTCGCCACCGTGATACTGTGGTACACTATGAGCAACAAAAGGGATTGTCTTAATCGATAGGGATACAGCGCATCTGCATTATTTTTTTCCTAAATATAGGTATTCCTAGATACATTATTGACTCATTATGCGGTAACCGTATACTTTGCGTTTAAAATGGTCAATCACATTTTATCCCCTAATTAGTAATACTTACTGTGAAATTTCTCACGCTGCTAGATGCATCATCTAGTATCTCAATTAACATTCATATAAAAGAGGTTCTCTATGGCTAGTGGAAAGTCAAATATTATCTATACTTTAACTGACGAAGCACCGCTACTGGCGACTTATTCACTACTTCCTATCATTGAAACATTTACCAAGCCTGCTGGCGTTGAAATCACCAAAACCGATATTTCCGTTGCCGCGCGTGTATTGGCAGAGTTCTCCGACTACCTGACCCCAGAACAACAAGTGACCGACAATCTTGCTGAGCTTGGTCGGTTGACCCAAGACCCAGACACCAATATCATCAAATTGCCTAATATCAGTGCCTCAGTGGCTCAGCTACAAGAATGTATTGAAGAGTTACAAGCCAAAGGCTACAACATTCCCAATTACCCAGAAAACCCAACCACAGACGAAGAAAAAGCCATCAAAGCCCGTTATGGTAAATGTTTAGGTTCTGCGGTAAATCCTGTATTACGTGAAGGTAACTCCGATCGCCGTGCCCCAGCTGCCGTAAAAAACTATGCCAAAAAACACCCACATTCAATGGGTGAATGGAAACAATGGTCAAAAACCCACGTCTCTCACATGGAAGAAGGGGACTTTTACCATGGCGAAAAATCAATGACCCTTGATAAAGCGCGTAAAGTCAAAATGGAGCTCATCACCCATAGTGGCAAAGCTGTGGTGCTAAAACCTGAAGTTGCCCTACAAGACGGTGAAGTGATTGACTCAATGTTTATGAGCAAAAAAGCCTTAATCGAGTTTTATGAAAAAGAGCTAGAAGATTGCCGTGAAGGTAAAATTCTGTTCTCTTTACACGTCAAAGCCACGATGATGAAGGTATCGCATCCTATCGTATTTGGTCACTGCGTGAGAGTGTACTACAAAGATGCATTCGAAAAATGGAACAAAACCTTTGACGAGTTAGGTATTAATGTTAACAATGGTATGGCAGGACTATACGAAAAAATCGAAACCCTACCGACCACTATCCGTGAAGAAATCGTCCGTGACCTGCATGCCTGTCAAGAACATCGCCCTGCATTGGCGATGGTTGACTCAGCAAAGGGAATCGATAACTTCTATTCGCCAAATGACGTCATTGTAGATGCCTCAATGCCAGCGATGATTCGTAATGGTGGTAAAATGTGGGCAGCCGATGGCAAGCCTTACGACTGTAAAGCAGTGATGCCAGAATCGACCTTTGCCCGTATTTACCAAGAAGTCATCAACTTCTGTAAATGGCATGGCAACTTTGACCCAGCGACCATGGGTACCGTGCCAAACGTAGGCTTGATGGCGCAAAAAGCGGAAGAATACGGCTCTCACGACAAAACTTTTGAAATCCCAGAGGCAGGCGTTGCCAATATCACTGACATTGAGACAGGCGAAGTATTGATGTCACAAAATGTTGAAGAAGGTGATATTTGGCGTATGTGTCAAGTCAAAGATGCGCCAATTCGTGACTGGGTAAAACTGGCAGTGACGCGTGCACGTAACTCAGGCATGCCAGCTATCTTCTGGCTTGACCCATACCGCCCACATGAAAATGAGCTCATCAAGAAAGTTAAAAAATACTTACAAGAGCATGATACCGCAGGTCTAGATATCCAAATTATGTCTCAAGTTCGTGCGATGCGTTATACCCTTGAGCGTGTGGCGCGTGGTTTGGACACCATCTCAGTCACAGGTAACATCTTACGTGACTACTTAACTGACTTGTTCCCAATTCTAGAATTAGGCACGTCAGCCAAAATGCTATCAATCGTCCCATTGATGGAAGGCGGTGGTCTTTATGAGACAGGGGCAGGCGGCTCAGCCCCAAAACATGTCGAGCAGTTGGTTGAAGAAAACCACTTGCGCTGGGATTCACTCGGCGAGATGCTGGCGCTTGCGGTATCTTTAGAAGACTTAGGCATTAAAGAAAATAACCCACGGATAAAATTACTGGCAAAAACCCTAGACTTGGCAACGGGTAAATTGTTGGATAACGACAAATCACCATCACGCCGTACCGGTGAGCTCGACAACCGTGGCAGCCATTATTATCTAGCCAAATACTGGGCAGAAGAATTGGCAAACCAAGAGGAAGATAGCGAGCTTAAAACCAAGTTTGCGCCGCTTGCTCAAGCATTGTCAGAAAATGAAGACAAAATCGTGGCTGAATTAAATGATGTTCAAGGTCAAGGTGCAGATATTGGCGGTTACTATCAACCAGACCAACAAAAGCTTAGCCAAGTGATGCGCCCAAGTGCGACATTTAACCAAGCATTAGCTTCGTTTGATGCCTAATTCAATAGTATAAAAAAAGCCGAAGCTGAATGCTTCGGCTTTTTTAGCTTATGTAAACGGTTCAACATAGATAAGCTAAGAATATAGCTGAGCCAAAACCTTCAATAGCATTATTTTTGCTTTTCTTCAACAAGCGCCAATGCGGATTTTAGCTGGTTAGTAATATCATTCTTATCATAATTACGAATATCATGAAAATTTAAATGCAGGTTAAACCCAGGCAAGCTAAAGTCCACCCAATCGGTTTGCTCTATAGATTCGCTTTTGGGTTCAAGCAATTCCCACACATTCATGGCATCTTGAAAGCCTTTAAATTTAAATTGCCCCACGGCTTGGCAATGATGGACATGACCAATTAAATTAAACGTACTTTCACTGATCAAAATTTGATTGTTTTTCGCGGCAGATTCAAGGCGAGAGGCAAAATTCGCTTCTTTTCCAACCACGGTATAAGTCATACGATTGCGGCTGCCAAAATTGCCCACATAACAATACCCTGTATTGATACCCATACGTACATGCAGCCCTTCAAAACCGAGTAATCGCCATTGGTGGCGCAGTACTTCCATCTCACGGCGCATCTCGATGGCCATACTGGCACAAGCAATCGCGTTATCACGGTCATTACCACCCATATCGCCAAAATAGCACAATAACCCATCACCCAAAAACTTATCGAGGGTCGCCCCATATTTTTGGCTAACTTGGGTCATACGGTCAAGGTAAGTATTTAAAATATTGGCTAAATGGTCGGAGCTAATATGATCCGACAAATCGGTAAAGCCAACAATGTCCGAAAACAAAATAGTTAGCTTGCGACGTTGATTAATGACTTCAACCTTGGTGTTATTTTTGACAATGGGCTGCCAAATCTGGGGAGGCAAAAAACGGGTTAATTTATTGGTTACCTTGACTAAGGTATCAATCCGTGCCTGCTGCTGCGCAAGCATTTGATTTTTTTGGTGTAAGCGAACTACCATGGACCAAATATGATAACCAACAATCAAGATATCGGTAAATACAATGGCGAAATTTAAAATGTCTTCTTGCTTGGCCGACAAACTAATGGCAGGTAATAAAAAATGCGCGAATATCAGACTAAGTAGACCCACTGATACGGTTAATAATACCAACGAAACGGTATGTTTGGTATCTGAAAAAATCAGGCGAATCAAAATCAACAACCATAACGCAAGGCTTGGGATATAGTTAAACTGCAACATACCCGTTGCCAACGCCATCAGGGTTAATACACTTGCCGAAGTAATGTAGTGATGGGGACGGATAACACTCAACGTAGTGACAATAACGCCCGCTACCAACAGCAAAATACTGAGCGTATGATAAATAGGCGGTACATCAAGAGAGGTTAAGGTAAACGATAAAATAAAAAATGCCGCCAGTTCAATGAATTTCGGACTTTTTAGATTGGTCGAAAGACCTTGAATGGATTCACGCAATTTAGCTTGTCTACCTCGTGCCTCGTGGTAAAATTTTTTTTAGACGTTCATTTGCCAATCAAATGGCATATCACGATGACCCCGCAGTGCCATCATCAGTGTCTGCTGCATATGGCTCAAAACTTCAGGGGTATAAGGGATGGCTGGATTACCCCATACTGGATTGGGCCAAGCAATGTCATTTTGGTAGCGCACGATATGATGAAAATGCAATTGCGGCACTTGGTTGCCAAGCGCGGCGATATTCATTTTGTCGGCTTGAAAAGTTTTGGCAAGCTGACTTGATAGCCAGCTGGATTCACGTAAAAACTGCGCTTGGTCACTGGCGGATAATTCGTATAATTCTTTGATACCGGGTACACGCGGAATTAAAATCAACCAAGGAAATTGACAGTCGTTCATCAAGCGGCAAGTAGATAACGGAAATTCGCCCACCAAAAAAGTATCTTTTGCTAGTTGTGGATGTAAATTAAACATAATAACTCAATGCATTTAAAAGTGTTTTTGGAATTTAAAACTGATAAAATCAAATAATGCGCGTATTTTAGCAGTTATACCTACAAGACGAAATACTTTATTCAGAATAAGCGCATTGCAATTTAGGATTTCTTAAAACATAAATCAAGGCCGTTTATTTAGCCTAACTATGTCTGAGCGTTTTACAAATTTTGGGAAGTTTATGCAGTTGTCAAAGTCTCTTAACCAATGTCAGCGTCATGCTGATGCACCATCTTTATACCGCCGTTGTTTTATGATGGCATTGTTTGCTTTACTCATGGTTATCACCAGTGTCAAACCCACCGCTGCATGGGCGGCTGATAGCAGCAAATCAGCGAGTAGCGCCAGCGGCACGGCCACCCCACAAGACACCTTTGGGCGTGACACCCCGCGCGGCAGCGTGCAAGGCTTTATTCAAGCATTGGCAAAAAGTGATTGGATGCTTGCTAGCCGTTATGTGGATTTAAGCTATAGCAAAGACCCCAGTGGCACGCTCGAATCTTTAAAATCGGCACTCGATAGCGGCGGACGTATCAACGAGCAGCTACAAATTAGCAATGACCCTACCGGCAATCTCGATGACAAACTAGCGCCCAATCTCGATAAGGTCGGGGAGATCAACAATCCCGCGGCTGACAAAAAGAGTATCGATATCTTAATGCAGCGTGTCAAACAATCTAACGGCACCAATATTTGGCTGATTTCACAACAAACCTTGCAAGAAGTTGCGTCGTTATCACTCGTTACCCAGCCGACACTGGTAGAAAAGTACATTCCCAAACAATGGATTGAGAAAGATATTAAAGGCTATAGTCTTGGACACATTGCGGCAGTGATTGCGCTCATGATAGCGACTTATCTCGCCTGTCTATTGATTAGCCAAATCTTATATATGATTATCACGCGAATTTATCTAGCGACCCACCCAGATAAAGAAAAGCAATTTCCGATTGATGGGCGCGTGGTCGTACCTGCCGCAATGGTGCTGACGGCGCTGATTATCAAAGAAGCCATGATTTTGGTGGGTATTAATTTGGTTGTGCGCAATATGGCGTCCAACCTTGCCGATATTTTATCTTGGGTATCCATGGTATGGTTGATTTTACGAATTTTGGATTTGATTTTTAAACGTGCAGAAAACTATGCCAGTAATAACCATCATCCAGAGCGGCTATCTGTCCTAAATCTGCTGCGAAAAGTCGTAAAATTGATTTTGATTGCGATTGCGACCATTGTGATTTTGGGTAATCTAGGCTATGACTTAACCACAGGCATTGCCGCATTGGGGATTGGTGGTGTGGCGTTGGCGTTGGGTGCACAAAAAACGGTTGAAAATTTAGTCGGCAGTGTATCGGTAGTCGCTGACCAGCCTGTGAATGTGGGCGACTACTGCCGCTTTGGCACGCAAGAAGGTACGGTTGAAGACATCGGTATCCGCTCCACCCGTCTGCGTACCACCGATCGCACAGTGGTGACGATTCCCAATGGTAATTTCTCATCGATGAGCATTGAAAATGTCTCTCAGCGCGATATGTTTCATTTTTCGCAAGTGTTCTATATCTCGCGCGATAGCGACATCGATAAATTACGTGAATTTATGGAGCAAACACAAATCTATATCACCAATCATCCTGACACCAACAGTGTGTGGAATCAAGTGCGTATTTCTGGCACTCAGCAAGACGCGTATCTTGTTGAAGTGCGATGCTATCTCAATGTGAAAGGCGCGATGGATTTTAATCAAAAACAAACCGATATGATTTTAAAAATCGCGGAGATGATGAAAGAGGTGGGACTCAAAAATGCGTTACCGACCAGCCGTGTGATGATGGGCAAACCGATTGATATTACCTATTCAAATTTTGCCAATACTGTACCCGTCAAAGATAAAGTGGTAGCGTCAGAAAAACTGGCACAATCAGATAAGCCTGATACCAAACCTTAGTGACTCATAGTTTTGACATTGGCTTTTGAATTTGAATTGGGCAGGGTGGTGGCAGGTATGGCATCACCCAAGTCCACATAGACAGGAATCGGACTGTCATATGTTTGCGGCAAAGAAGCACACGAGGTAAGGTTCATCAGTAAAATGGCATAAACAATTAATGGGTTTTTCAAGTTTGAAACATCCTATGTAATAAAAATTTCTAGGCTTTTAATAATAAAAGCCTAGATGTTACATCAAAATAATTTAAGTAATCAATTTAATGGGTTATGCCATTTTTATTTGTTTTTACAAAAGATAAATCACTGAATAAAAAACTAGGGATAATCCATCAGTATTATCCCTAAATAATCTTTTATAAAGTACAAGCGCCGCCAGCACAGCCATTTTCAAGGTCGTCTTGGGCATCATTTGCGCCGTCACGGGTGTTATGATAGTACAGCGTCTTAACGCCCAATTTATACGCCATCAACAAGTCTTGAATCATCACCTTCATCGGTACACGGCTATCTTCAAACTTGGTTGGGTCGTAGTTGGTATTGGCTGAGATACTTTGGTCAATAAATTTTTGCATAATCGCCACAAGACTCAAATAACCTTTGTTATTCGGCATTTGCCATAATAGCTCGTATTGATCTTTGAGCTTATCAATCTCAGGCACCACTTGTTTTAAAATACCGTCTTTTGATGCTTTGACAGATACCAGACCGCGAGGTGGCTCAATGCCATTAGTTGCGTTAGCAATCTGGCTAGAGGTTTCTGATGGCATCAAGGCAGTCAAGGTTGAGTTGCGAAGACCGTGGGTTTTGATATCATGACGCAATGCTTCCCAGTCGAGTTGTAGCGGCTCATTACAAATCGCATCAATATCCGCTTTATAGGTATCAATCGGTAAAATACCTTGTGAATACGTGGTATCGCCAAATGCAGGACACGCGCCTTGCTCTTTAGCCAGTTTATTGGACGCCACCAACAAATAATACTGTAAGGCTTCAAAAGTGCGATGGGTTAAACCGAGCGCTTTAGGATCTGAATATTTGGTACCATTTTTGGCAAGATAATAGGCGTAGTTGATGACACCAATACCCAGTGTGCGGCGTTTCATAGAGCCATTTTTAGCGGCGATGACAGGATAGTCTTGGTAGTCAAGCAAGGCATCTAAGGCGCGTACGATAAGTTCCGCTGGCTCTTTGATGTCTTCTAGTTGGTTGATTTCACCCAAGTTAATCCCTGACAGCGTACAAAGGGCGATTTCACCGCTTTCATCATTGATGTTGTCAAGCGGTTGGGTCGGTAGCGCGATTTCCATACATAGGTTGGATTGGCGAATTGGCGCGACACTTGGGTCAAACGGACTGTGGGTGTTGCAATGGTCAACGTTTTGCACATAGATACGACCCGTGCTGGCACGCTCTTGCATCATCAGGCTAAACAACTCTTGCGCGGGCACACTGCGTTTGCGAATGGATTCATCTTGCTCATATTGCTCATACAAACGCTCAAACTCGGCTTGATCGGCAAAAAAAGCATCGTACAAACCTGGCACATCCGATGGTGAAAACAGGGTCACGTTTTGATTTTTAATCAAACGTTGATAGATGGTTTTATTGATTTGTACGCCATAATCCATGTGGCGAACACGGTTGTCTTCCACACCGCGGTTGTTTTTGAGCACTAGCAGATTTTCCACTTCCAAATGCCAAATCGGGTAGAACAAGGTCGCTGCACCACCGCGCACGCCACCTTGTGAGCAGCATTTAACAGCGGTTTGGAATAGTTTGTAAAAAGGAATACAGCCGGTGTGCTGCGCTTCACCGCCACGAATTGGGCTACCTAATGCGCGAATACGACCCGCATTGACACCAATACCGGCACGCTGTGACACATACCGCACGATGGCGCTGGTGGTGGCATTAATACTGTCTAAGCTATCATCACATTCAATGAGTACACATGAGCTAAACTGACGCGAGGGAGTACGCACGCCCGACATGATTGGCGTTGGTAGTGAGATTTTGAAAGTAGACGTGGTGTCATAAAAGCGCTTGATATAATCTAATCGCGCGGCCTTGTCATATTGTTTGTCGTAACTGGCAAATAGACACATACCGACGAGCATATACAAAAATTGTGGGCTTTCAAAGACCTGTTTGCTGACGCGGTCTTGCACCAAATATTTGCCTTCCATTTGTTTGACAGCGGCATACGCAAAGCTTAAATCACGGTTGTGATCAATATAGTCATTGAGTATATCAAATTCTTCTTTGCTAAAGTCTTGCAAAATATGGGCATCGTAACGACCTTCTTGGGTCAGTTTGGTGACATGGTCAAACAAATGTGGCGGCTCAAACTGACCAAATGCGATTTTGCGTAAATGAAAAATTGCCAATCGCGCTGCCAAATACTGATAATCAGGCGTTGCCGCAGAAATCAAATCCGCGGCTGATTTAATGATGGTTTCATGGATGCTTTTGGTGGTGATTTTGTCATAAAACTGGATATGTGAACTGATTTCTACTTGCGAAACAGACACATTATCAAGTCCTTCTGCTGCCCACTCGATGACTCGGTGAATCTTATCCAAATCAATTTTTTCCAAACGCCCGTCGCGTTTTTGCACGAGGATATCTTCAGTACGAGTCATAATACGTTCCTTTTTTTACCTGTTTATCAACGTCATATCTGTATGTATTAAAAAGGCGCTGAGTGAGAGGTGGTGAGATAAAAATGCCAAGTAAAACAGCTAACCGAAAGTATAGTGAGTGTGTATGCCGCTTTTAACGACGGCTTTTGAGCCGAGGCCACGTCACTTATGTAACATTGCAAAGTCATTGCCGTATTATTGCAAGATTTTGCAAAAAACTACTATATCTAGGGGTTGTTTTGTTATTTCGCACAATATAGCGTAAAAAAATTTGTAATTCTAGCTTGTATTTTTTTCAATTTTTTGCCTATTTTTCTGCAAAAATCCTAGACGATTGATTTTATTAGCAGTTCATCAAGTCAAGCAAAAAAATAAAAAATTTGTAATTATTAAAATCAGATGGGTTGATGAATGCGTAGTCATTGTCATAAAAATTTGCAAAATTTATGCTATAGTCAAACTTATAGTCAAACCATCAAAACGATTTTGTAATCGTGGTTTTTATGAAATTAATCAACAAGAACAAAAGGACGGACAATGACAACTTTTAGTAATTTTACCTATGAGGAATTAAGCATCGGGCAAACTGCCAGCATGACCCGCCAAGTGACCGCAGATGATGTCAAAGCATTTGCGCTTGTTACCCATGACTACAACCCTGCGCATCTCGATAATGAGTATGCCGAGCAAAGCCAGTTTAAAGGCGTGATTGCGCATGGTATGTGGACAGCAGGTCTATTATCAGCCTTGATTGGTACCAAATTTCCAGGCTTGGGGACAATTTATCTGAACCAAAGTTTGTCGTTTCGTCGTCCTGTGCATATCGATGATACTTTAACCGCGACCTTGACGGTGAAAAGTAAAGACGATAGCAAAAAATGGGTGGTGTTAGATTGCCAAGTGACCAATCAAGACGGTAAAGCGGTAGTGACAGGCGAAGCGCAAGTAATTCCCCCCACTGAAAAGAGCAGCCGTGAAGCGGTCAAATTAGACGATTTTACCCTGCGTCAAACCTTCACAGAATAATCAGTCGATATAGAATAGACAGCATCAAAGTGTTCCACTTATTGACGACAATTATTTGCTACAATAAAGCCAAGAGATTCTTTGGCTTTTTTTATAATTTTTTGATAGCAGATAAACCATGAAAACATTAACGCCTGAACAACAACAAATTTTAGCCAATGTCAAAATGCCGGACGACTGGAAGCAGGCCTTGGCGACAGAGCTAACGAGCAGTAATATGGATAAGATTCGCCAGTTTTTGCGAGATCAATATCATGCGCAAAAAGTGATTTATCCCTCGGGTAGTCAGATGTTCAATGCGTTTAATTTGACGCCTTTGTCGCAGGTTAAAGTAGTGATTTTGGGTCAAGACCCGTACCATGGGGCGGGACAAGCGATGGGGTTATCCTTTTCCGTGCCCAAAGCCATTCCCAAACCGCCGAGTCTACAAAATATTTTACGAGAACTTGCCGCCGATTTGGGTATCGCGCCGTCAAAACATGGCGATTTGACCCATTGGGCAACCCAAGGGGTGCTGCTACTCAACAGTATGTTATCCGTAGAAGCAGGGCAAGCGGGTAGTCATCAGCGTATTGGCTGGGAAACGTTCACTGATGCGGTGATTGAGGCTGTCAATCAGCACTGCGAGCACTGTGTCTTTATCCTATGGGGGAGTTACGCACAGAAAAAAGGCCGTTTTATTGATACATCTAAGCATTTAATCATTACAGGCACGCATCCATCACCACTTGGTGCCAATCGGGGTGGTTTTTTCGGCACGCGTCCTTTTTCCAAAGCCAATGATTATCTGATGGCGCATGGCAAAAGCCCAATAGATTGGCAGTTGCCACAGTAGTTTGGGTGGTATAAAAATGGAAGCTAGTGAGGATAACTGTTGTGAAACGGGCTTTTGTGACAGCGATGACGCCTTTATGCAAGCGGCGCTTGACGTTGCAGCCGAGGGCGGACAGCAGGGGGAAGTGCCAGTGGGCGCAGTGATTGTGCATCAAGGCACCATCATAGCCAAAGGCTATAATCAACCGATTTTAAGTCATGATGCCACGGCCCACGCCGAAATAGTGGCAATAAGGCGAGCGTGTCAATATTTTGATAATTACCGTCTGCCAGCGGATTGTGAACTGTTTGTCACGCTTGAGCCTTGCACCATGTGTCTAGGAGCGATTATTCACGCCAGAGTATCACGCTTGGTGTTTGCAGCGACAGAGCCGAAAGCAGGCATGATTGTGAGCCAGCAGGATTTTAGCAAAGTGGCGTTTTATAATCATTGTTTGAAAGTAGAACAGGGGCTAATGGCAGAGCAAAGCCGCGCGTTATTGCAGGATTTTTTTCGCTATCGCCGTGAGCAAAAAAAACAACTGCGCGAGCAGTTAAGGGCAAACAAATAGCCAATCAGTCTCTCAAAACTATTCTTTAAAATCAAAACCATTCTTTAAAATAAAAGCCATTGGATAAAAAAAGGCAACCCATCGGCTGCCTTGTTTGACGCAAAAAACAGTTAGATTTTAAGAATTAAGTATTTTCGATGAGGTTATGACGCTTTCGGCGTTAAACAGTTACGCTGCATCAAAAAGCCTTGCCAGCCAAAAAAGCTAAAGTTACGGATATTGGCATGGTTTGTACCTTTTAGCTCTGCTTTAACACTGTCATAGTGCTCAGCAAACAGTTTTAGCGTATCTTGTTGGGTCAAATGGTTGAGTAGTGCAAAGCCAAACACTTTCGCACTGCCTTCATTTTCACCTGCCGCATTGTGCACTTCGCCATTGACAAACTCAGTTGGGCGATAGTCATAGTAACTATCGATGATAGCTAGCACGGAAGCAAAATCTAGCGATTTGTTTTCTAGTTTAGCTAATAGTTTTGATAGTTCTAGCTTATCAATAGCGCTCATAGTTACTCCAAAAGTCAAAATAGCAACCGTCATTAACGATTAAAATAATCGTCCTCAAACGGATCAAAAGCTGGGTTAAAATTATTGTTGGTCTGACCAAAACCGCGGTTTTCCACACGGTTTTCTAAATGACGCATTTGCTGACCGCTGTTGCGCGGTTGAGAGGGTTTACTGCGCTCTTGGGGAAAGGCCTCATGACTGGCTGCCCCAAAACCACTGCGGTCTTGACCCATTCTATCATGGGCTGCAAAATCGACTGGGTGATTATCATAACCCATGCGTTCATGCCCAGTCCGTTCATGCAAAATTCTTTGATAAATCTCTTCACGGTGTACGGCAATGTCTTTTGGCGCATTGACGCCCAGTCTGACTTGATTACCTTTTACACCCAGTACGGTGACACTAACTTCGTCACCTATCATTAACGTTTCGCCAACACGGCGAGTCAAAATTAACATGCGTCACACTCCTTATGTCGCAACAAGTACCATCAATGTCCTATGATGATTCAACGATAAATTAGCTAAATTCGTCAAATATATTATCATGTATCATTGCCCAATGATACGTTAAAGACAGACTGCAAAGGCATAATTCAAGCGAACTCATCATGCTTGGCGGCTATTTGCCAACAGTCAAAATAGGCATTGAGGGGTCAGTTGCGTTTGTGCCCAATAAACGAGATGCCATTATAAACGAAATGCTGAAGTAAAAAAAAGATTAACACCCGCAAAACGCGGATATTAACCTTGTTTTTGTGGAGAATTACAAATTTCTTATAATCCAGCAACCTTGCTTTCACCGTCTTCACGGTCAAGACCAAAAGCGGTATGTAGCGCTTTAACCGCTTTTTCCAGTTGTTCTTCTTGAATCAGTACCGAGATTTTGATTTCGCTGGTAGAAATCATTTGGATATTGATGTTGTTTTCTGCCAGTGTTTCAAACATTTTGCTTGCCACGCCTGCATGTGAACGCATACCAACACCCACCAGTGATACTTTAACCACATTGTTGTTGCTCACGATTTCTTTGCCGCCAATCTCAGCAAGATTGTCACCCAAAATCGCTAGGGTTTTATCAAAATCCCCACGGTTAACGGTAAAGGTAAAGTCGGTCAATCCGTTTTCTGCGATGTTTTGGATAATCATATCGATTTCGATATTGGCAGCACTGATCGGGCTTAAAATCGATGAGGCAATACCAGGACGATCAGGCACTGCTAAGATAGATACTTTAGCTTCGTCACGGTTAAAGGCGATGCCCGAAATAATTGGTTGTTCCATGCTGTCTCCCTCATCGGTGGTAATTAATGTACCTACATTCTTTTTAAAATCATCATCGAATTTACCATCGGCGTTTTCATCAAAACTGGATAAAACACGCAGTGGTACTTGGTATTTTCCGGCAAATTCAACCGAGCGAATTTGCAACACTTTTGAGCCAAGGCTTGCCATTTCTAGCATTTCTTCAAAGGTAATTTTTGATAATTTTTTGGCTTTTGGTGTCACCCGTGGGTCAGTAGTATACACGCCGTCGACATCGGTATAGATTTGACATTCATCGGCAGATAGGGCAGCAGCCAGTGCAACGCCTGTGGTGTCCGAGCCACCCCGACCTAAGGTGTTAATGTCACCTTTTTCATCCACCCCTTGGAAACCCGCCACTACAACTACCATACCAGCATCGAGTGCGGCGCGAAGCTGACTATCATCGATATGTTGAATACGGGCTTTGGTATGACTGTCATCGGTACGAATCGCCACTTGTCCACCCGTCATTGACTTGGCGCTCACACCGATTTCATTTAATGCCATGGCAAGTAAAGAAATCGAGACTTGCTCACCAGTTGACACCATTTGGTCGTATTCACGAGCGTTTGGTTCTTTACTGATTTGACGTGCCAAATCAATCAAGCGATTGGTCTCGCCACTCATGGCAGAGACGACAACCACCACCTGATGACCATTGTCATGCCAACGTTTGACGCGCTGTGCCACATTTTTGATACGTTCGACACTACCCATCGACGTACCACCGTATTTTTGTACGATTAAAGCCATTGTCAATACACCCTATAATATCGTGCACGTTGTTTGCCATCGCTATGCAAGACTTGCCATACCAAGTCCTTGATGGATTGCTTAGCAGATTGTTTACAATGTCACGAAACGTAAATTAAACGGTACTTTATACCATATTTCCCAATTTTGGGGCAAGGCAAAATTGCCAAAAATCCCCAAATGACTGGCTGAAAATTGGATGGCTACGGTGAACAAAACGTTATCAGTTTATGCAATTGGTTGTAGCGGTAAGGTTACAGCGCGTTGCACGGCAGGACGGTCATGCAGGTTTTTTGCCCAGCGTTGTAGATAGGTGTAGTCTTGCACTTGTAAAAACTCGCCAGCGTTATACAATTTGCCCAGTGCCAACTGACCATACCATGCCCAAATCGCGATATCCGCGATACTGTAGTCGTTACCTACCATAAACATGCGAGTCGCTAAATGTTGGTCAAGTAAATCCAATTGGCGTTTGGTTTCCATGGTAAAGCGATTGATAGCATATTCAAACTTCTCTGGGGCATATGCATAAAAATGCCCAAAGCCGCCACCGACATACGGCGCAGCGCCCATTTGCCAAAACAACCATGACAAACATTCGGCACGTTTGGCGGCGTCTGCTGGGATAAACTGCTCAAATTTTTCGGCAAGGTATAGCAAAATAGCCCCTGATTCAAACAGTTTAATCGGTGGATTAACGCTGTTATCCACCAGTGCAGGGATTTTAGAATTGGGATTGATGGCAACAAAATCTGAGCCAAATTGGTCGCCATTCATGATGTTGATTTTGTAGGTGTCATACTGTGCGCCTTCAATACCGAGCTCTGCCAATTCTTCAAGTAACATATTGATTTTGATACCGTTTGGCGTGTTTAAGCTGTAAAGCTGCAAAGGGTTGTTACCAATCGGTAAATGTTGCTCATGGGTCGCTCCTGCGGTAGGGCGGTTGGTACTGGCAAATTTGCCACCGTTTTGGCTATCATTTGTCCAAATTTTGGGGGGCTGGTAATGATTGTCCATGATGTTTCCTTATTGATTATGAGTATTTTAAAGCTATAAGTGTGTTGTAAAGCTTCGTTGGTTGTTAAATGCTAGATACGATTATAGAAACGATTATACACAATGTGCTTTAGGCTTTATGATACCGAATGTTTGGCTAAAGTAAATGGCGCTTTGATTAAGCGTGATTAAACTAATGCTTTATATAGCCGCATAAATATAGCCGCATAAAAAAATAACCCCATAAAAAAAGCCGAATAAGTCATTCGGCGTTTTTTTAGGGATAGTTTTAATTAGGCAAGTCGCTCAGCCAACCAATTTGGTAGCGCATCTAATACGGTTGGCAATCCTGCGACATCACTTGCGCCGCCTTGGGCAAAGTCAGGTTTACCGCCCCCTTTACCGCCAAGTTGCTCGCTTAAGTGTTTGATGATATCGCCCGCTTTGATTTTACTGGTTAAGTCTTTGCCGACACTGGCAGTCAAGGCAATTTTATCGTCAGCCACGCCAGCGAGCACCACGATACCATCATGCAATTTTGATTTCATGTCATCGGCAATCGTGCGTAATGCTTTACCATCCATGCCTGGTAAGCTTGCAATCAGCACTTTTTGTCCATTGATATCTTGCACGTTGTTGATTAAGTCTTTGGCTTGGCTGCTGGCCAATTTTTGCTGCAAACGCTCAAGCTGTTTTTCAAGGTCGCGTGTTTTGTCGGTCATTTGATTGACACGGTCGGCGATTTCATCGCGCTTCGCTTTGAGCTGGCTGGCAAGTTGATTGAGCTGTTTTTCACCTTGCTGCACATATTTGACTGCGCCCATGCCTGTCACTGCTTCGATACGGCGAATGCCTGCCGCGATACCTTGCTCACTGACGATTTTGAATAAGCCGATATCACCCGTGCGTTGTACATGCAGACCACCGCATAGCTCGATTGAAAAAGGCTTGCCGTCTTTATCTATCGTACCCATCGACAATACGCGAACCGTGTCACCATATTTTTCACCAAACAGTGCCATCGCGCCTTTGTCTTGCGCTTGCGTCATGCTGAGCATTTCTACAGTGGCAGGTTGGTTGGCAAGGATTTGTTGGTTAACGATGTTTTCAATGGTGATGATGTCTTGCTCAGTCAAGGCTTTGTCATACGAGAAGTCAAAACGCAACACCTCACTATTGACCAATGACCCTTTTTGGGTGACACCTGTGCCAAGATGCTCACGAAGGGCGGCGTGCAGTAGGTGAGTGGCGGAGTGGTTTTTGGCACTCATGGCGCGTACTTGGCTTGCCACGCGCGCTTCGCTTGACTGACCCTGGCGAATACTGCCCATTTTAACCACGCCATGATGGATGATGGCTTGACCAGATTTTTTGGTGTCCTGAACTTCAAATACGCCAGTTTCGGTTTGGATGTCACCCAATTCACCCGCTTGACCACCGCCTTCAGCATAAAAAGGCGTTGCCGATAATACGATGACCCCTTCATCACCTTCCTGCAATTGTTCAGCAGATTTGCCCTCAAGGTATAAGTGGGTGATAGTGCTGCTGTGTTCTGCTTTGTCATACCCCAAAAATTCAGTGGCACTGTCAACTTGAATCAATTGGTTATAATCAACGCCAAATTTACCTGCTTCACGGGCGCGGGCGCGTTGCTGCGCCATGCCTTGCTCAAAACCGGCTTCATCAATGCTGATGTCGCGTTCGCGCACGATATCCGCCGTCAAATCGGCAGGGAAACCATACGTGTCATACAGTTTAAACACCGTTGCACCCGATAAAGTATCGCCAGATTTTAAGCTATCTAATTCTTGTGATAGCAGTTTGAGACCTTGTGATAAGGTTTTGGCAAATTGTTCTTCTTCTTTTAAGATGGCTTGCTCAATGTTGGCTTGCTGTTCACGAAGCTGTGGGTAGGCATCGCCCATGATTTGGGCAAGTGGCGCGACGAGCTTATAAAAGAAGTTGTCATTAGCACCTAATTTGTTGCCATGACGAACCGCGCGGCGGATGATACGACGCAGCACATAACCGCGACCTTCATTGCTTGGCAGTACGCCATCTGCAATTAAGAAGGAAACCGAGCGGATATGGTCGGCAAGCACTTTGAGTGATGGCTCAGACTGTAAGTCGATATCGTTTGGCAAGCCAATCACTTGCGCCGCATGCTGCATGAGATGGGTAAACATATCGATTTCATAGTTGCTATGCACGCCTTGCATGATGGCACTGATACGCTCAAGCCCCATGCCCGTATCGACACTTGGCGCAGGCAGTTTTTCAAGTGTGCCGTCTTTTTGGCGGTTAAACTGCATAAAGACGTTGTTCCAAATCTCGACAAAACGGTCGCCGTCTTCTTCAGGTGTACCTGGCAGACCGCCCCAAATATGCTCGCCATGGTCATAAAATACTTCGGTACAAGGACCACAAGGACCTGTGTCACCCATTGCCCAAAAGTTATCCGATTGGTATTGACCGCCTTTATTATCACCAATGCGGATGATGCGTTCGGCAGGCAAGCCCACCACGTTATGCCAAATATCAAAGGCTTCATCATCGGTGTGATACACCGTCACGTAAAGTTTATCTTTGGGTAATCCAAGCCACTCATCAGATGTCAAAAACTCCCAACAAAATGGGATGGCTTGTTGTTTAAAATAATCGCCAAATGAAAAATTACCAAGCATCTCAAAAAATGTATGGTGACGCGCGGTATAGCCGACGTTGTCAAGGTCATTGTGTTTACCGCCTGCGCGCACACATTTTTGCGACGATACTGCACGTTTATAATCGCGTTTGTCTATCCCTAAGAACACATCTTTAAATTGGTTCATACCGGCATTGGTGAATAGCAGGGTAGGGTCATTGTGTGGGACTAGGCTCGATGATGCCACTGGGGTATGACCATTTTCGGCAAAATAATTGATAAAAGCTTGACGTATATCGGCTGAAGAAAACGGACGGCTCACAGCGGCTCCTTAAGAGTTTTCAAAATTAAATTTGGCATATATTATCAAAAAAATGTAAACATTGTATTTTAGCAGAATTCATTCGATGTGGATAATGCTTTTATAAATCGCACCTTTTATAAAACACAAATGGCATCTAAAACGGTGGGCGTAAAGTATGGGACTTGCAACGTTTTTCATGGCGCTAAAAAAAAGACCGATAAGTACCATCGATCTTTTTTGATAACTCTTTTTTGCCAATTTTTTTAGTAGCAATGTAGTTTGGAGTAAAAAATTACCGCTCGACTTGACTGACATCACGCACCGCGCCTGTATCAGCGCTAGTAGTCATTGCTGCATACGCCCGCAAGGCGGCTGACACTTGGCGCTCACGATTGACAGGTTTCCAAGCTTGGTTGCCACGGCTCACCATCGCTTCTCGGCGTTTTTCCAGTTCGGCAAAATCAACCGCCAAATGAATCGAGCGATTAGGGATATCAATCTCGATGGTATCGCCTTCATTCACCAGACCGATGGTACCGCCTTCAGCGGCTTCTGGGCTGACGTGACCGATGGATAAACCCGACGTACCCCCTGAAAAACGACCATCGGTAAGTAGCGCACAGGCTTTACCCAGACCTTTTGATTTTAGGTAAGAGGTCGGATACAACATCTCTTGCATACCCGGGCCGCCTTTTGGACCTTCATAGCGAATCACCACGATGTCACCTGCGACAATTTGGTCTGCCAAAATGGCAGCCACGGCATCGTCTTGACTTTCAAACACACGGGCACGACCGGTAAATTTTAGGATGCTGTCATCCACGCCCGCTGTTTTGACCACACAGCCACGTTCAGCGATATTACCAAACAATACCGCCAAACCACCGTCTTGTGAGTAGGCAAATTCTTTGCTACGGATACAGCCAGATTCGCGGTTGACATCAAGATTGGACCACGCATTGTTTTGGCTAAAGGCTTGCGTGGTGCGTACCCCACCTGGGGCTGCAATGTAACGCTCACGCGCCTCGGTATTATCAGGATTCATGATATCCCATTGGTTAAGCGCTGCTTTCAGTGAAGTACTATGAACGGTGGGGACATCGGTTTGCAGCAGGTTTGCGCGATCAAGCTCGGCTAAAATTGCCATCACACCCCCAGCACGGTGCACGTCTTCCATATGGTATTTTTGCGTTGCAGGGGCAACTTTTGATAGACAAGGCACACGGCGGCTTAGACGGTCAATATCCGCCATTTTAAAATCTACTTGGGCTTCATGGGCAGCGGCAAGCAAATGTAGAATCGTGTTGGTTGAGCCGCCCATGGCGATATCAAGGCTCATGGCGTTTTCAAATGCCGCTTTGGTCGCAATTGAGCGTGGCAATACGCTGGCGTCATCTTGCTCATAATAACGTTTGGCAAGTGCCACGATACGGCGACCTGCTTCTAAGAATAAATCTTTACGTTTGGCGTGAGTGGCAAGTAACGAGCCATTACCAGGCAGGGATAAGCCTAAGGCTTCGGTCAAACAGTTCATCGAGTTGGCAGTGAACATACCTGAGCATGAGCCGCAAGTTGGGCAAGCAGAGCGCTCGGTTTGTGCCACATCTTCGTCACTAATCAAGTCATCTGCCGCATCAATCATGGCGTCGACTAGGTCAAGTTTGCGAATTTTTTCACCCAATTCATTCATCACGGTTTCATGGGTGGTATGCCCATCCCCCAACGTGGATGCCAATACTTTGCCCGCTTCCATGGGACCGCCCGACACAAAAATCGTTGGGATATTGAGGCGCATCGCTGCCATCAGCATACCAGGGGTGATTTTGTCGCAATTGGAGATACAAACCAGCGCATCGGCGCAGTGAGCATTGACCATATACTCCACGCTATCGGCGATTAAATCACGGCTTGGCAAGCTATAGAGCATACCCAAGTGACCCATGGCGATGCCATCATCCACCGCAATGGTGTTAAATTCTTTGGCAACACCACCTGCCGCTTCAATCTCGCGGGCAACCAACTGACCCAAGTCTTTTAGGTGTACGTGCCCGGGTACAAACTGGGTAAACGAGTTAGCAATCGCGATAATCGGTTTGTTAAAGTCCTCATCTGTCATACCTGTTGCACGCCAAAGTGCGCGTGCACCCGCCATATTGCGGCCAGATGTGGAGGTTTTTGAGCGATATTGTGGCATGGTTGTTCCTTATTTCTAACAGTCAATACAAGTGATAAATTTAGCACTTAGTGTACTCTGTCTCGACCAAAAGGGCTAGTCATGGCTCATGATAGATAGTTATAATTGGTTTTAAAGAATGGCATATTAGCGACCCTTATCCCTACTATATCACGGCTATCATTCAACCGTATCTATCAACAGTATCTAATAAAAACTCATCAAAAGGATTTTATTTTGACCAATCCCACCTTAAGCATTACGGATGTCGTCCGACAAAGTCTGGCATTTTTAAGTAAAGATAGTCTAAGCAAACATGATTTGAGCAAAGATAAAAATAACTCATCAATAAATCAACCGTTCACCGGGCTGATTATTGGTAATGACACGCAGTCGGTTTTTACCCAAATTCAAGCCATTGATGAAGCTATTGATCAAGCCGTGAGTTGGGAAGCGTTTGATTATCAAGAGTTTATCGCACATCGGTTTGCCAAGCGTTATGACTTGGCAGTGATAATATTATCAAACGATAGCGCTATCGATACCCAAATCATCCAGCGCTGTCGCGACTTGTTTGCCAAGCATTGTTTGCTGGTGCAAAACTTATCCGAGCCGGCAACCGGTGTGGATGTAGCAAGCTTTGGCTTTAGCCGATTACATGAGCAGCCGATTGTGGAAAATGACCAAGATCACCATACAACCAACTACCAAGTATGGCAATTTAATCTGTTTGACTATAAACATTTGCCAGATTGGTTTAATAGCAAGTTTTGGGCAAACCCTGAACTATGGAATAAATTTCGCTGGTAGCGGTTTTAGACAAAAATTTAAATATTACTGTTTTAGACAGTTTGTTTTATTACCACTAATCTTATGAAAGGTGAGTTTAACAAGTGAATTTTTTAAGCTATTTGTTTAATCCAAAAATTAAACTGCTTTGAGAATTTCGAGGAAAAGTTGGCTAAAATTTACAGTAACACTGTTTACAAAAAGCGCGAGATTGATTTACTCTATCGAAAAGTAACAAAATAGGTAAACGCGTTAAATAATAATTTTTGAGGAAAGACTATGAAATTAACGATGCTAAAAGTAGTAAGCACTGCTGCGATGATGGCAACCATCGCCTTAACAGGGTGTTCTGCCAAACGTACTGGCACGTCTGAAGTAGTGGTTGCGCCGATGGGCGTTCCCGGTGGCGTAGGCTACTATAACGGCGGCGCTGTGGTAACAAACTCGACGTCAGTCATCACCGCCGCGGGTGCGAATCCTAATGCCGTGTATTTCGGCTTCGATAGCAGTGAAATTGACGCTCAAGGTCAAGCCGTGTTAAATCAACAAGCGCAATTCTTACAAGCCAACCCAAGCGCCCGTG
This sequence comes from Moraxella sp. CTOTU48841, assembly GCF_032061225.1. Taxonomy (NCBI): domain Bacteria; kingdom Pseudomonadati; phylum Pseudomonadota; class Gammaproteobacteria; order Moraxellales; family Moraxellaceae; genus Moraxella; species Moraxella sp. CTOTU48841. The sequence continues at coordinate 50,043 of NZ_DAMBFQ010000009.1, read as the reverse complement.
TTGCCATTGCTGGTCACACCGATGAGCGTGGTAGCCGTGAATATAATCTGGCATTGGGTGAGCGCCGTGCCCAAGCCGCACAGGCCTACTTAGCAACGTCAGGGGTATCAGCTTCACGTATGGAAGCCATCAGCTATGGTGAAGACCAACCTGCTGATCCCGGTCATGACGAATCAGCATGGGCAAAAAACCGCCGTGCAGAAATTTCTTACTAAGTATTGCTTAGTGAGTAAAAGACAAACAAAAAAACCTGTTAATTCAACAGGTTTTTTTGTGGTTAACAGCAGCTTATTTTACCAGTTGGACGGTACCATTGGCAGTAACCGTAATGGTGCTATCGCCCGCTTGGAAGTTTTGGTCAGCGACTTTGGCACTGCTGGCTTCTAGCATCATTACACTGCCATACGCGCGCGGTGCACGATAATCGCCCCCTTGACTAAACTCCAACGAGACTAACTGATAGCCTTTTGCACCCCAGACAGGCAGCAGCGTTTGCGCTTGGCGCTGGAAGTTTTTCGAAGCTTCCATCATCAATTCTTGCTCTGTGGCTTTTCGCGCGGCATCAGACACACTAAAGTCTAATCCATCAACCGTCATAAAACTTTGCAATTCGGCAATCAATTTGCTAGCGGCGACTGTGTCGGTGCTTTTTAAATTCAAGCTTGCAGTTCCCGTCCAACCAATGATTTTTTGGTTTTTATCATATTGCGGATAAGTGGCTTGATTGCCCGTACTAACTTGCACTTGTGGGTATTTTTTGGCAATGGCAACCGCTTGGTTCAACGTGGTAGCGATTTGATTAGCCACCTCACTGCTTGATTTGTTTTGCACAGTTTTGCTAAGGGTAGCATTGATTTGGTCATTGCTGACTTTTTTACTCGCTGAGGCAGCAAAATTAAGCAAGCCGTAGTTTAAAGTATTGGTCATTGATGAGTTCGCAGGGGATGGATTCACAGGGTAGATAGCGGCTGAAACACTGGTAAAAGGTAATAGCGTCGCCATAGCAAGCAAGCTGGCTGCAATACCTTTGGTCATTGTATGATTGGCATGCATTTTATGATTGGGATGGTTGGTAGTCGCGGTGCTTAAATGTGTCATAGTGTTTCCTATTGTTTTTTTTCTACTTTTTTCTAGTGCTTCTTTATATGGGTTGGCATGAATCTTTTGCTGATTAAACTGCTATTTAGTTCATTCAATATGTTGTTGAATGGGCATTATAAAATATTTTGTAACATTTGCAGCGCAAGAATTGTAGAAAAAGGGTAAGAAGGTGGACAAAAATTTACCCAAATGTTGCTTGCTGATGGATTAGCGTGTGTAAAAGTGAAATAAATACAAAAATTTGGCGTATAGGATAAAAATAGTTTGCATTTGGTCGCCAAATTCTCTAGAATACCGCTTCGGTAACCCCATTGGTAGCTTCGCAACTAGCTGCTGTGAACCCCGCCAGGACCGGAAGGTAGCAACGGTAGCAGCCAGCCAGTGTGCCGAAGATGTGCTAGTGGGGTTATCACTTTTTTAAGTAGGTGTTTTTGATGCCTATTTCACTTGGTAAGTTTTTTAATTGCGAAAGAAAACTGACCAATAATGACTCATATACGCTACCTAAACGCTAAGAGCAACGTCAATTTTCTAATTAATCTAGCTTATCCATCTGCCTATATATCAAGCGCGACATTGTAAGCGCTGATAATCTTCCGATGATAACCTAATATTTAGCATTGTATTTTTTTAAGCATTCTTGTGAATGCCGCGATACGAACTTTTTGATGGTTTTACTGTTTCAAAAGTTTTGATAAGTCTGACAGTAGGTTTTGTCGCTATTTTTATAGTGAAAATAAGTCTTACAGACACGATTACAATGCTTTAAAGCGATTAACACGATATTTGTGATTAATGATAGCTGATAATTTTGCCTATTCATTTTGCTTATCCATTTTGAAAGTGCAGTCAGCTTGAGGGCTTTTGCTTGTTGCGTGTTTTCAATCAAGGTTACCACTGATACTTTGATTAACTTATTTTTTAAGGACTTACATGACTGATTTTAATTCAACCACAGATTTTGCTGATAACTCAATCGATAATTTTTTTAGCCATACTCATAGCAATAGCCAAGCCAACAGCAATAAGCCTACTGGCAACACCCCAGTTGATGATACAGAAGCAACTGCGACAACGGATGTTGTAGCGGCTGATACTGTAGCAACGAATGCCCCAACGTCTGACGATGCTAACCCTAGCGAAAATGGTTTTACTGCACTGGGTCTTTCAGGTTCATTACTAAAAAGTATTGTCGCAACCGGTTATACCACACCAACCCCTATCCAAGCGCGCGCGATTCCTGCTGCATTAGCGGGTCGTGATTTGCTATTATCCGCACAAACAGGTAGTGGTAAAACGGCCGCGTTTGTATTACCAATTTTGCATCAATTAAGTGAACTACAAGCCAAAGAAAAAGCGGCAGAAAAAACCGCAAGTGGCAAACGTGGTCGCCAACAGCCAAAAGTCGTACAAGCGTTGATTTTGACACCGACGCGTGAGCTTGCCAACCAAGTACAAGACAGTATCCGCAAATATGGCTCAGCCATGAAAGATTTGTACAGTGTGCCACTTGTTGGTGGTGCGGCATACAGTGGTCAAATCCGTGCGCTAAAAAAAGGCGTACAAATCATCGTGGCGACGCCTGGTCGTTTGCTAGATCATATCAATGCCCAGCGTGTGAATCTCTCTGATTTGACCATGTTGGTACTTGATGAAGCAGACCGTATGCTAGACATGGGTTTTGCCGATGATATCAATGCGATTTTGGAAGCCACACCCGCACATCGCCAAACCATCATGTCATCTGCGACATGGGATGGTCCAGTCGGTAAAATCGCTGAAAGCTTTACCAAAGATCCAGAGCGAATCAACATCAAAGTTGAAACCGCACACATCGATGAAAAAGTGTACTTCTGTGACAACTTTGACCACAAAAATAAATTATTAGAGCACCTGATCTGTGACCCAGAGCGTGGTCAAGCGATTATTTTTACCGCGACCAAACGCAGCAGTGAAGAAGTCGCTGAGCGCCTACAACAATGGGAACACAAAGCCTGTTATCTGCATGGTGACTTGCCACAAAGCAAGCGTAATCGTATCGTCTCAGATCTTCGCAGTGGCAAATTTGACATCGTGGTAGCAACAGACGTGGCTGCACGCGGTCTTGATTTACCCAACATTACCCATGTATTTAACTATGATTTACCGCGTCAAGTAGAAGATTATGTGCATCGTATCGGTCGCTCAGGTCGTGCCGGTCGTACTGGTATTGCCATCAACCTATGTAGCCGCGATGACCGTCGTCAATTTGGCAATATTGCCCGTTACCTAAAACGTGATATCAATGAAGCGCAAGTTGAAGGCTTAGAACCGCGTTTTGTGGAAAAATTTGAAGGTCGTGGTAAGCCTAATGGTCGTGATGGTCGCGGTCGTGGTCGCAGCGGCAGTGATAGCCGTGGCGGTCGTGATGACCGTGGCAGTCGCTCACAACGTTTTGGTGGTTCAAGCGAGAGACCTTCGAGCGAGCGTCGTTTTGCGGACAAGCCACGTTTTGACAACCAAGAACGCTATGGCAAATCAGCGAGCAACGATAGTTCGGCACGTTTTGAAAAACGCGAGCGTTTTGACAAAGGTCACCAAGGCAATAGCGATAGTCGTTTTGGGCGTGATGATGCGAGTGCGCCGCGTCGTCACCGCGATTCAGATAACCGTCATGGTAATAGTCAGGGCGATTTTCACCGCGCAGCTAAATCATCGGACAAACCAAATTTTGACCGTGATTCACGCCAAGGCAATCGTGAGCCTCGCCAAGGTGAGTATGCAGATCGTCGCCGCGATGATAACCGTAGCTTTAACAAAGATGGCTTTAAAGGCTATCAAGGTGATAAACCACGTTACAACACTGACCGTAACAGCAGTGAGCGTCATGGCGAGCGTCCTAACCGCTTTGAAAAAAATGACCGTTTTGGTGACAAACCTTTTGCCAGAAAAACCGAACGCTCTAGCGAGTTTCGTGGCGATGACCGCGCTCGCAAGCCACGTCCAATCGTAGAAGAAACCTTTGGTCAACCGCTTAAAAAACGTAGCGACAGACCGTATCCAGCAAAAGAGGGTCAACGTACTGGCGATTCACGCTCAAACGGGTTTAAATCTGAGGGTTTCAAAAAATCAGATAAACCATTTGCAGGTAAATCGTCAAGATCAGAAGGATTTAAGTCATCGTCTGACCGTTATGCCTCATCAAGCAAGCCATCCGCTAAACCGGCTGGCAAACAAGATGGTTGGGATGCCCCAAAACGTAGCCGCCGCAATAGCACAGGCAAACCGCTATAAGTTATAAGCAGTAAAAAAAGCACCTAACTAGGTGCTTTTTTATTGGGTAGCTTATTTTGGCTTGTCATCAGACTGGGCAAATTTTATCCCGTTGTTTAGAGGTTGGGGCGTTGGGTTATTGGCAAAATTCGCCAACGCTTTGATACAGTTGTTTGCATTGCTCAGGGCACAGATTTTCCATGTTTAAAAACGCGTGCGGCATATCCGCAAAATGGATGAGTTGGGATGGCGCGCCTGCGGCTTGTAATACGTCATGATAGCCGATATCTTCATCGCGCAGTGGACAATAACCAGCCGTTAGGTGCAGTGTCTTTGGGGCTTGATACGGCGAATGATGTAGTAGGGTAGCCATATCGGTCCAAAACGGTGAGCTCAGCTCACGGTCATCATATGCTGAAAAATAATTGTCAAAATACCAGCGAATTTTGCTAGATTCCAGTAAATAACCCGTGCCATTTTCCTCAATCGAGGGCTGTGACATGGTGTAGTCTAGACTGGCATAAATCAAAATTTGATGGGTGATAGTTAAATCTGTGTTCACACGGTTGGCAAGCCAATCTTGCACCAAGGTGGCAGTAATCGCCCCGCCAGCGCTATCACCTGCTATGATAAGCTTGCTGTTACAGGCATAACCGACTTGCTGTAGGGTCGCTGTTAAATAGGTTAAAATCGCGTGGGCGTCATCAATCGCGGCAGGGTAGCGGTTTTCTGGTGCAAGGCGATATTCGGGCGCCACCACCACACAGCCTGTCGCTTCAGCCAATTTTTTATAGAGTTTATCATACACGGTGACGCTACCTGCCATGCCACCACCGCCATGAAAATACACCATTACCGGCACGTCAGCCGTTGCTTGTTCATTTGGCAGCGGGCAGTTACTCGGGATAAATAGCCTAAGTGGTACGTTGTAACCCCGAAAATTGCTTGGCGTCACCAGCACCGTATCGATGATTTTTGCCATGTTGGGTGCGTCAGTGACAAATGCGGTTGTCAAATTGGCTAACGCTTCACGTGCGTTGATGGCATTGGGCTGAACGCCTTGCGCTAACAGATACGGAACAATCACTTGATGCAATTGTGTCAAATACGCTTGCATGGCAGCGGGCATTGGCTGTTTTAAATTCTCCGGCATAATTCAATCCTATTGATTTTAAGGTTAACTTCCACAATGTGCTAAATATTACTGCAGTTTTGTCATGGCTGGATAGTCATGTTTTGAAAAATACTGATGTTTTGACAAACAGCCATGTGTTAAAAATATTACGCTCTAGGGCGCCAAATTTGTCATTAAAGGCCTTTAAATACCTTTAATTAACGTGAAGGGCTTGCAAAGTACGGCTTAGGGTTAAACTTCTTTTAACAATAAATACCGCGCTTTAGTGCTAGTATAGGCATTTCTTTGACGGGCACTACTTTGTAAAAAGGTCACCTATGACTTCTCAAGCACAACATGTCACTGGGCATTTAGATTCTTCCAATCATTCCACTGATAATGATAGTCACACGCTAATATCCAGTAACCTAACTAGCCGCAAACCACCCCATAGCCAACCGCCTTCTCAACAACCGAATGCCAAATTACCGACAACGCCACCCTCATTGATAGTCAAAATCATGATTGGCATGATTGGCGCGTTTGCATTTTTGCAGGTCTATTCGATTCAAGCGATTTTGCCGATTATGATGCAAGCGTTCTCAGCGACCGAAACGCAAGTGGGCATGACAGTTGCGGCGACAGTGATTGCCATTGCCATCATGTCACCGTTTATGGGGATGTTGTCCGATGCCGTGGGTCGTAAAAATATCATTGTGGCATCCATTGCCTTTATGGCCATACCTACTATGATGATTGGGCTTTCTGACTCACTCTCCAGCATCATTATTTGGCGATTTATGCAAGGGTTGGCGGTACCTGGCATTACAGTGGTGACGATTGCCTATGTCGGGGAAGAGTACGCGGGCAAAGAGATGGCAAAAATGATGTCCTACTATGTCTCAGGTACAGTATTTGGGGGATTTTTAGGGCGCTTTATCTTGGGGCATTTAGAAGAGCTTATCGGCTGGGAAAAAGGCTTTGTGTTCATGGGCATGTTGACGGTGCTAGGCGCTGCCTTGGTGGCTTGGTTATTACCGCGCTCACGTCATTTTCATGCCAACCCAAATTTTACATCGGCGCTGCACATGCTGAGTAAACATGTGCGCAACCGTTATGTGGTGACCGCAGGACTGCTTGGCGCGTGCGTGTTGTTTTCATTAGTGGGCTGTTTTACCTATGTCAATTTGCACTTGGCAGACGCACCCTACAATCTATCGAGTGCAGGGCTTGCTAACATTTTTGCGGTGTATTTGATTGGGGTCGTGGTCACACCGATTGCAAGTAGTTTGATTGCCAAATACGGCGCTGCCCGTATGGTGCGCGTGGCCGTGTTGATTTCGATGATGGGCGTGCTGATGACACTGTCTGCGCCTATTTCTTTGGTGATTGTGGCGCTTGCAGTGATGTCAACTGGGGTATTTATTACCCAATCGGCGACCATTACTTATATCGCGGTGAATGTCAAAGAAGGGCGGTCGCTGGCATCAGGTCTATATTATATGGCGTATTATATCGGTGGTAGTATCGGGGCGTGGGCGTGTGGTCTGGCATATGCACAAGGCAAATGGCTATATACAGTCTATACGCTGCTGGCTGTACAAGTCATCGCCTTACTGATTGCATTTTTTGGTTTAATTAAAATCCCAGTCAAAAGATAATCATTCATCACAAAAATAAACCCCAATCAATGGGGCTTATTTTTTTTAACGGCTGTTAAGTGAAAGCATTTAAGCATTTAGGGGTTAAAATTAGGGTACAAAGCGATCACGGTCAGGATGTTCACCAAATTCTTTACGGTATTTGGCTGAAATTTCATCCCAAATAGGCGCATTTTGTACGCCATTAGCGCGCGCATCATAGATTGGATCTTTGCCTTGTTTGATCTGTGCTTCATAATCACGCAGTGCGGCAAACGCAGGTTTTTGCAAGAATAAGATACCAATGATGTTTAGCCATGCCATCAAACCAACGCCCAAGTCACCCAGTGCCCATGCCAAGTCGGCGGTTTTTAAGCAGCTATAAATTACCACAAATAAAATCACTACTTTGAGTACAGGGATTGCCCAATTTAGCTTTACGGTACGAGTGAGATAACGGATATTGGTTTCCGCAATATAGTAGTAAGCCATGATGGTAGTGAAGGCAAAGAAGAATAGCGCAACCGCCACAAACACTGCGCCAAAACCTGGCATGATGTTTTCCATCGCAGTTTGCACATAACCTGGACCTGCGGCAACGCCTTTAACCCCTTGATACAAGAAGGCTTCTTTATTGGCCGGGTCTTGTACGTTGTACATACCGGTAATGATTAGCATGAAACCTGTCGCCGAACAAACAAATAGCGTATCGACATACACTGAAAACGCTTGTACTAAGCCTTGTTTGGCTGGGTGGGATACATCAGCGGCTGCCGATGGGTGAGGACCTGTACCTTGACCTGCTTCATTGGAGTAAACGCCACGTTTCACACCCCATTGGATGGCAAGACCCAACACAGCACCAAACGTAGAATCCATACCAAACGCAGAGCGGAAAATTAACGCTAGCACATCAGGTAATTGACCAATATGCATGATGATGATAACAATCGCCACGATGATGTAGGCAAGTGCCATAAAAGGTACAATCACCTCAGCGGAGGAGGCAATACGCTTGACGCCACCAAAGATAATAAAGCCAAGTAGTGCCGCAATTACCGCGGCTGAAATGCTAGGTGCGATACCCAGTGAATTATTCATCGCTTCAGCAATCGAATTGGCCTGTACACCGGGTAACAATAAACCACAAGCCGCGATTGCCGATATCGCAAATAACACCGCGTACCATTTTTGTCCTAGTGCTTTTTCAAAATAATAGGCTGGACCACCGATAAAAAAGCCTTTATCATCACGCTCTTTATAAATCTGCGCAAGCGTTGACTCAACGAATGCGGTACTGGCACCCAAGAACGCTACCATCCACATCCAAAATAATGCACCAGGACCACCAAAAGTAATCGCCGTTGCCACACCGGCAATATTGCCTGTACCCACACGACCTGCGAGTGACATAGCGAGTGCTTGGAATGAGGACACACCTTGATCGGTGCTTTTTCCGTCCATCAGCAATCGAATCATGCGACCAAAATGGCGCACTTGTAAAAAACGACCACGAATTGAAAAATATAAACCAACCAATAAACATAGATAGATTAATGCGGGACTCCATACCCAATCATTAATCGCATTGACAAAATCTTGCATAACGTTATCTCCCACTACCGTAGAAAGCTAAAATCCCATAGGATTTTTGACTATTTGCCAACTGTTTAATTTATAGAAACGATAATCTATCACCCAATAATAGTTTCTATAAACTTGCTGAATTATTACAGTTTCCTTATCTTATAAGAAAAAATTGGTTTTGCAAATGGTAATGATAAAAATTGGCGATAAATAATGCGATAAAAAGTGATTGACTAACCTGTTTTTACCCCAAACATTTCACCGATAAGGTTGGTAGTAACCAATGCGACAACGCCCCAAATGACTACCCGTACAATGGCAGGGAAAATTTTGGCACCCCCCAAATACGCCGATAACCAGCCCAAAAATGCTAATCCTATCAAGGTCACTGTGCCCAAACCGCCGACCAAATATTGCTTTGGTAACAGCCAAATACACAGCACCGGTAGCAGCGCTCCTGTGATGAAGGATAAAGCCGATGCCACGGCTGCCTGTAGGGGATTGGCAGACGCGGTATCGGTAAGTCCAATTTCATCGCGTGCGTGCGCTTCTAGGGCATTGTGAGCAGTGAGCGCTACCGCAACATCATGTGCCATGGTAGGCGTTAAGCCGCGCTGAACATAAATATGCGTCAGTTCTTTTAGCTCGCGGTCTGAATTGTGCTCAAGTTCATAGGCTTCTTTTGCCAAGTCGGCTTTTTCGGTGTCGGCTTGCGAAGAGACGGAGACGTATTCGCCCGCTGCCATACTAATTGCACCAGCAATCAGCGATGCCACCCCTGTCAACAGTAAGGTGTGACTGTCCACTCGCGCTGCCGCAACCCCCATCAATAGACTGGCAGTGGAAATCAAACCATCGTTGGCGCCAAGCACGGTTGCGCGAAGCCAATTGTTGCGATTACTAAAATGCGGTTCATGATGTGCTGAATACATGGTATTGCCCTCAAAAACAAAAAATTGACATAGATCAAAAGGTAAAAATAACAAAACTGGCTTAATAAATTCTTATAATGGACTTAACAAATAATAGGCTTAACAAATCATATGCTTAGCAAGGCTAGATAATTTTCAGCCAAGTTTTTTATCATGGTTGTAGTTTGATAAGTCAGCGTCTTAGTTGACGTGATAATTGCCAAGCTGCCTCATCGCGCAGCTCATGCGACTGTTTGGCAGACACAGTGGCTTGTCTGCCTGTGTTGAGCGATGACCATTCGGGCTTACCCCGCGCTTTTTTGAGCAAACTTGGCAATCTATCAACTGACCAAGGCGCGAGCGATTGGTTCGCCATGATGCTATCAGTCGCCGCATGACCACGATGGCGTAGCGCAGTCAGCAAATCCATCGCTCGAGTCGCCAGTAAGGTCAGGGTAGCAGGGTCTATGTGCAGCCGTTTGACGCCACTGATTTTGTCGGCAATCGCGCTGGTGTTTGACAGTAAGCCACCTGCCAAACCACCAAGCGCCGTACCCAGCCCCAGTGACGTGCCAAGGGTGGCGACATCGATACCCAGTCCAATCAGCGCGCCTGCCGCTGCACCGCCTGTAGTACGAATCCCATAACTGGCTAGTACCTCTTTATCAAACGGATCGCGGCGATATTCAGTCAGCTCAAGCGGTGTGGTGGTGACGGTATTGTCATAAAATTTATACAGGTTTAGCAGTTCATCTTGCATACTGCGTTCAGCTTGGCGTACTTTTTCTTGCATTTTTTGTAAGGTAGGCAGCGGATCATCTTCCTCATGAATGGTTTCAACAAAGGCGGCAACGTTTAATAAAAAATGCGCAATGATAATATTGGCATCATCGTACAAATTATCCCAATCGGCTTTACGACGCTCGATTAGCTGTTTGATAATTTCAGGTTGTATCAGCATGGTTTCTAAGTTTTGCCACAGTTTGATTTCATCATCAAATTCAAACGCCACTGAGTCAAACCGCGTAGATACATGCAAGTTGCGGCGCGCGAGCATTTGCTGCCATTCATTGATATTGCTATCTTGACCCTTAGTAAAGTTAAATACGGGCATCACGGGAATGGCTGACCATGACAGCACCGTCAACTCATCTTTATATTTGCCGAGCACAGGCTCACGCGCATCAATCACATAGACCGCCATATCACTGGCAATCAGCTGACGAATGACCTTGGCTTCTTGGCTAAATTCGTCTTGCGCAGGTGCGCTTGCCAAAAATTGCTGTAACCGCTCCACACCGTCACGGCGGGCAGCTGTGTTGTCTTCTAACCAATCAAGTAGCCCTGACGCATCTTCTAGACCTGGCGTGTCATACAGTGCCACCAAGCCTTGCCCCGTTTGGCTGTCATTGATCATGGCTTTTTCCACATGGCGGGTAGTGGCAGGCGCATTTTTGACTTCGCCAAAGTACATATCACGCAACAGGGTACGTAGTAGCGAAGTTTTACCGGTATTGGTATGTCCTACGACCGCCAATTTTAACGCTTCATTTTCACCAATGCTGATTTTGCGGCTGTGATAGGGGGTTTGTTCAGCTTGGGCTAATGCATGATTGATTGGCTGCGTAGCGATATCGGTGCTTGGATGGGTCGCGCTGTCAGTAGCCGTCGCTGGCAAATAATCTTTGGTTAAATCAATTGTCAATTTTTCTTGGGTGGTTATGTTTTTGTTATCCATTATTTGTTAACCTTTATGTATTCAGCGCGAGCTATTTTTGGCAAGTTCTTTTGGCAAGTTCTAAGGCATGGTTGACATGATTGAAGGCAGTTTGGGTCAGTGGATGTGCCAGCCAATCATCAAAACTATGCGCAACATCATCTATGTTTTCGCGACTATCTTCTGCCAGTTGGTCGTAATAATCCAAATAGCCTTCAGCAGTTAAAATCACCCAACCATCACTTACTTCGGATTTTTCTTCCATGGCTGTCAAAGATAGATAAAACCCTAGCATATCAAGCATCAGCAAAATCGCGTCACTGGTGCTGTGTGGATAGCTCTCGCCCATAGCAAACATGAGGTCATCGAGCGCATTTAGCGCCTGTTCGATACTATCGGTTTGCCAAGTTTGAGTATTTACGGCGTCAAATAGGGCTTGATAGTGCGGTTTTTCCCTGTCGAGTTCATTGTCAAGCCAATCGGCTGGTAAATTTTGCACAAATTGACGCAGGAGATTTTGCACAAAAGCGCTTTGCGCTGTGAGCGTAAGCTGTGAAGCAGTTTGGGCAATGCTATTAATCATATCGGCATAGCTGATTGTGGCATTCATGGTTAATTTTCTCTTACTAGGGCAATCTGGCGTTCTGCCAACGCGGTTTCCCATTGTAGTTGACGGGCTTTGATGGTTTCAATTTCGCTCGGACTTGGCAGGTAGCCTTGATTGGCATCGAGTAGTTGCACAATCATGCCGCCTTTTGCCGCGCTTGCGATATTATCGAGTTTTCTCAAGGTGCCACGGTCGGGGAGTGCGAGATTGGAGATACCGACGAGCACTTGAACAGGGTTGCTTTGAAGGTAGGCAATCAGTTTTTCCAAGTCATCACGATCATCGATACGACCAAAGTTTTGCGCCGCCATGCCGACGGTTTTGGCATACCATTGCGGGTTGGCTTGCGGGTATTCGAGTAACACGGCGAGTTTATTGGCTAGGCTGATCTGGGCAGTGGGCGCGATAGGTTTTTGCTCAGCCGGGCTGTCATCGGGGTCAATCACTTTGCGCTGCCAAAAATCGATAATTTTTTGATAATAGGGCTGTTTGATATCAAGCTTCATACGGCTTGAGCGTACCATCATCAGACAATATAGCCACGCGAGCAAACGTGGCACGATACCGTACATCAGTAGGCTGCCGATTAACAACATCGCCCAGCGAAACGAAATCATCTGTGGCGTGGTTTCAGGATTCATTTGCGCGGTGATAATATCTTGTGCCGTTGGCGTAGGAAAGCCTACCCAATGGGGGAGCCAAGACATCAGCTTGACCACTTCCACCACGTTGCTGTCTTGTAGTAGGGTTGATTCCCACACAAAATTATAATTTTTGACCAATAACAATAGAACTAATGACACCAACATTCCCGATAGGCTGGCTAACCAAAACTGGTGGCTGATACGACTGACGTACCATTTGGTGCCAGCGTGATTGAGCTGGTCTTGATACAGTTCAACCGCTGTCTGGGTGACAACATCTTTGCCACGCACTAGGGTTGCCGGGGTGAAAAATGACCCAAAAAAACTGGGTTTGTTGCGCGGTGAGAACAGCATCCAACCGAGCCAAACCAGTAAAATAATGGTATTAAACCCTAATAAACTGGCTAGCACATAAAAAAAGTTCACTACCTGCGCTTGCATCAAGCCAAATAACGCGACAAAGCCCAAAATAAACCATAGGACGGTCAATCCCCAAATTACGCCATTTACGCGGGTGTCAATGGTGGTGAGTAGCTGCGCAAGTTTACCGTCATTATCAATGCGTGTGGCACGGCGGCGCAATTTGGTCAGCGGTTCGCCCGGTTCATGTTGCAGTTTTTCCGTGATAAGGAGCGGGTCGGCGGCAAAAATATGCTGTTTTTCTTCCAGCCTGCGCACCAGTTCGGTCAGTTGGTCTTGGTTTGCGTACATGTTAATTTTCCAACCCTTTCATCCCAATAAAATACCGACTAAACTGATACGCCACGCGCCCAGAGCGTCCACCCCGTTCACTGGCAAAGCGCAAGGCAGCGGCTTTTGCTTCCTCATCAAAGGGCAAACTTGCTTGCGCCAAATAATGCGCACAAATATCCAAATACACAGGTTGGGTCATCGGATGAAACGACAGCCACAGCCCAAAGCGGTCAGACAACGACACGGTTTCATCAATCGTCTCGTACGGATTGACTTCATCGGTTTGCCCATTATAAATGCTCACATTGTCTTTCATCAGTTGTGGTAGTAGATGACGGCGGTTACTGGTCGCATAGACCAGTAGTTTGTCTTGCTCGCTATCTAGCGCGCCATCGAGCACACTTTTGAGCGTGCGATAATTCTCATCTTGCCCATTGAACGCTAAGTCATCACAGTACACCACATAATGACAGCCATGATTGGGCTGGGTTGTATGAAGGTCTCGTACCGCTTGGCGAATCGGCTCTAACATCACCAAATCATCTCGTGACACTTCGATAATACGAAGACCATCCGCTTTATATTGATTGAGCAATGCCCGAATGAGCGAGGATTTTCCTGCCCCACGTGTACCTGTCATGAGTACATGATTGGCAGGTAAGCCTGCTAAATATTGGCGCGTGTTTTGAATCAGTTTATTCTTTTGCCCATCAATGCCAAGCAAATCATCCAACGTCAATCGCAAATCTACGGTTAAAGGCACCAGTTCACCGCTGCCTGTGCGGCTATTGGATTGCCAGCGGTAGGCAAGCACGCTGGGGTCAAGTTGTATGGGCTTGGGCAGCTGCGCCTGTAAAAATTGGGTGAGTAAGTGTTCTAAATTAGCGGGTAAATTAAGATTAGCGGGTAGAGTGAGTTGCGACATACAAGGGTTCTTCTGAGTGGTTTTTAAGTGAGTGGTTTTTAAATGAGTATTTTTTAAGCGTTTTTGCGGTATTTAGTTCGTATGATAGCAAAACTCCGTTAGATTACCCATTATCTTTGTAAACATTGCAGTATAACACTGGCTTTTTGTTTACAAAAAAAATCAATTCAGTTATAAAGATAGGCTTTATAATAAAATTTGTTAAGGAAGCTCAATGAATGCGCAACAAGCCATCGCCCTTAGTATCAAACCTCTCACTTTTGCTATCGTCATGCTGGGGATTCATGGCTGTGCCACGCAGCCTAGCGCGAGTCAACCGCTGTCTCAACGCGTGTTGCAAGCCAACCAAAATTTGCTTAGTCGCCAAAGCTATGCTTATGACTATCGAGTCAATGTGGTGCGCCCGCCCTTACGTAGCGCACAAGCGTTAGCTGCAAGCCCTAATCGTTTAAAACTTATTCAGCAGCTTAGCGCAGCGCAGCACCTTGATGCTCGCCAACAAGCCTTGGTCACAGAGGGGGTCAATCACCAAACCCGTGAACAAAGCGAAGTGGGGCAAGTGATGGATATTTTAACCAAGCGCTTTGAGTTTGCCTCCACAGGTGTGGTAGATCTTCGCCGAGGGCAAATGTCAATCGTACCTGAATTTCGCTATGTGCAGAACAATGCAGGGGCGTTTATTAAAGTGCCACTGGCGGCTGATTTTGCGCGCTCCAAAGTATATGCTGACTTGTCGGGACTCTCTGAGTTTGCCACCGACCCGCAATATGATGGACGGTACATTGAGTATGACTATAGCAAACTGCTAAAAGATAAAAAGATAGATAAAAGAGCCTTATTCAAGGTATTTGAACAGATGTCACTGCTAAATGCCACCCTTGCCAAAGAAAGCGACTATCAGTCATTGGCTTTGACTAATGAAGATAAAGCCAAAGGTGTGAGCCAGCGCATTGGCTACCGCATTGGCTACAATCAAATGATAGCGGAGTATTTGCTGTTCTTCCACGTCAATAAACCCTACCTAAAATCATTCATCAATCCAGCCGATTTTGCCAAAGATGATGAGCTAAAGCAGCTTGGCAGCCTTGCCGTTAGCCCACGGTATCTGATGAAAAAAGCCTTTGACAGCAATGAGTTGGCAAGCGTTGAGGAAAAAGCGTATGAATCTGCCATGCGCCTGTATGAAGCCATTGATAAAATGCGGGCACAATCAGATGACAGCGCTGCTGACCCAGCCAGTACTGATGCTGCAGAGACAATGTACAGTTTAGAGACTCAAACAGCCATTGACGATTCAACCACTGATGAGTCGACCAGTGACGAATTGGGTCAAACTGCAAAAGCCTTAGCAGCCTTTGACAAATACCAATCAGACAAATTGGTCAGTGCCGCTGCACTGGCAAAAATCATCGACGCCAATCCGCAAGCCTTTAAAGCGCTGCAAGCTGAGATAAGCAAAGAGGCAAATAGCAGCTTTATCTCAATGGATGACGACATTCGTATCAGCTATGGACTCAACCGCCAAAATCAACTACTTAATATGGTGGCAATGAGTGATTTGCCATCATTTGAAAAAACCACGCCGACAACCAATCAGCCCAAGACCCAAATGCGCACAGTGGTTAACTTTTATGATTATGGCAAAGCCCGCGTCAATCCTGATATCTTCAACAAGGCAATCACTTGGCAACAAGCATCAAAAGATAACAATCTATGGGCGACGACAAAACAATCCAAAACCTTTGACAGTGATAAGAATTTAGAAGCCTTGTCCTATAGCCTACTCAAACAAAACAAAGGGTTTGTCGAGACCTTTGTCACCCTTTATACCTACCAGTTTGTGTTGCAAAAAGATGAAGCCAGCCTCAATGAAATAGATATGGCGGCGCTAAACAACGCTGCAACCAAACTTGCAAAAATACAGGCCGATAATTATGCAGTCATAAATACCGATAGCCGTCAGCAAGATACCATTACAGACGTTGATGCGTATGTCGATGAGGAACTTGCTGAACATATCGCAGGGATTGTTGATAAAACCTATCGCAATCAACAATACTTGCAACAAATTGCCAAACTTAAAGCGCAAGGCAAATCTGACGCCCAGATTTTTAGCCAGTTGTATCAAACTATCAGCGACAAACCCAGCGATGTAGCCAGCGATGTAGAAAATGCAGCTGCAGCGGTGGAAGAAGCTGCAGCGGCAGTAGATGTTGTTGAGGAAAGCCAAGAACAACAAGCTTGTTCGCTACTGTTAGACACAGATAAACTTGATAAAACATCACGCACCCGCCTTGCTAAAATCTGTGAAAAAATCGACAAAGCCACCGCTCAAGAGCACGCAGCGAGCCAACAATCTAACAGCGCTGATACTGCACCCGTCCGCATGACGGCTGCCGATATCGCCAAGCAAAAGCAGGCACGTGATAAGTTTAATCAATTACTGGGCGAAATCGCTATCGAAGACATGCAGACCCAAGCCAAGCATATCAGCCTATCTGATGAAGATGATGAATTAATCGAAAAACTCAAACCTCACTTTGAGGCAAGCTATGATTTTAATTATGATGCCTACAAAGCTGCCTATCAGTTGTTACTTTTGAGACAATAAGCGGACAAACGAAGCATCAACTGCTGATGACCCATATAAAACAGATAAAAAAAGCGGGATAACTGATGTATCCCGCTTTTTTGTACGTCAATCAATCGTGCCATTTTTAACCATAACAGGTTTATAATACGGTACGAATACTTGCCGCTTCATCGAGCATTTTATACAAGCTATTAACTTGCTCGGCGTCTGTCAAATATACATTAGCACGTACGGAGTGGAAACGACCGGTGCGCGATGGATTGATAGTCAAACTTGCTAAATCAAATTCAGGAAATAAAGTACCCAAAATTAATTTTACTTCATCAACTAGCGTCTCTTTGTGACCCTCATGACCGATGATGCTAAGCGGATAATCCATAGGAAAATTCCACAATTCTGGGTGCTGGATATCCGTAGGTTTCGCCGCTCGCGTACTACATGCAGCGGCTTCCAAGTTATTAAGCGTAATTGTTTTATCGTTCATAGCATCACCTAAGGTTGTATAAATTTCTTTAGAGTCTAAATGAGGGTAAAACCGATAATTTCAAGACGTTGGGGTTTGGCGTTGAAAAAAGCGCCATCCATCAACAACCTATTCATTACGCCATCTATAAAAAACCACATTGATAGAAAAATCACATTCATAAACCCGCCCATAAAAAAACCGAGAACATTGTCTCGGCTTTTTTGGATGGAGATAACATTAATCATTCTCTAGGAATGAACGTAAATGTTCAGAGCGAGAAGGGTGGCGCAGTTTACGCAGCGCTTTGGCTTCAATCTGACGAATACGCTCACGGGTGACATCAAATTGTTTACCTACTTCTTCTAAGGTATGGTCGGTAGACATATCAATACCAAAACGCATTTTAAGCACTTTGGCTTCACGTTCGGTGAGGTTGGCTAACACTTCACGGGTAGCTTCTTTTAACCCTTGTGCAGTTGCTTCATCCACTGGGCTTGAGATGCTCGAATCCTCAATAAAATCACCCAAGTGACTGTCTTCATCATCGCCGATTGGGGTTTCCATTGAGATGGGCTCTTTGGCGATTTTGAGTACTTTACGGACTTTGACTTCGTCCATCTCTAAGCGTTCGCCCAACTCCTCAGGGGTAGGCTCACGTCCCATTTCTTGTAATAACTGGCGCGATACACGGTTGATTTTATTGATGGTTTCAATCATGTGCACAGGGATACGGATGGTACGCGCTTGGTCAGCAATCGAGCGGGTGATGGCTTGGCGAATCCACCAAGTGGCATAGGTGGAGAATTTATAACCACGGCGATACTCAAATTTATCTACCGCTTTCATCAAGCCAATGTTACCTTCTTGAATCAAATCAAGGAACTGCAAACCGCGGTTGGTATATTTTTTAGCAATCGAGATGACCAGACGTAAGTTCGCCTCGACCATTTCTTTTTTGGCGCGGCGGGCTTTGGCTTCACCCACAGACATGTTACGTGCGACCACTTTCATTTGGTCGATGTTCATACCAAGATTTTGCTCATGCTGCTGGATACGCCCTTGATACTGTAATACTTCATCAAGTACCCGCTCTAACGTATCTGCAAAGGCAGGTTTGCCTGCGATACGGTTAGGGAGCCAGTCAAGGTTGGTTTCATTATGCGGAAAGGTTTTGCGAAACTCATCTTTTGGCATTTTACCGCGGCGAATCACCAGTTTCATAATGTGACGTTCGTTTTTACGCACGTCTTCATATACTTCACGCATCATATCCATGATATTGTCAGAGACGCGGCTATTGAGCTTAAACAGCATAAAGCAGTTGGCAAGCTCATTCATCGCCGCTTTCACCACGTCGCTATCACGGTCATGGGTGGCTAATAAATCTTTGACCTTGGTGAACAATTGCTCTAATTCTTCAAAGCGCAGACGCACTTCTTCAGGGTCAAGACCGCTGGCTTCTTCGGTATCCGCATCTTCGCTGACTTCGCCATCGGCTTCTTCGATTTCATCGGCGTTTTCGGCTTCATCATCGAGTTCATCCTCGGCTTTTTCGTCTTTGACTTTGGGTTTGATAATCGGTAACGCGATTTCTACTTCTTCGTCATCGGCAAGGGGAATGACATCAGCGGCTTCAGGGTCAAGAAAACCGGTAATAATATCCGAGACTTTCTTTTCACCTTCAAAGGTTTGGTGGTATTCATTAATGAGCATAGCCACGGTACCTGGCCAAAAGGTCATGGCATGTTGTACATCTCGAATACCATCTTCGATACGCTTAGCAATCGCAATCTCACCTTCACGGGTGAGTAGGTCAACCGTACCCATCTCACGCATGTACATACGCACAGGGTCGGTGGTACGACCTGGCTCAGATTCTACTGAGGCAAGTACCGCAGCGGCTTCATCGACAGCAATTTCGTCATCATCCGCATCATCGCTAAGCATAATGTCGTCTTCATCAGGCGCGGTCTCAAAAATCTTGATGCCAACGTCTGTGAGCATTTGAATAATATCATCAATTTGGTCACTTTCAGTTACCGATTCGGGAAGTTGGTCATTGATTTCAGCATAGGTGAGATAACCTTGCTCTTTACCTAATTGAATCAGCGTGGCTAATTGAGAAGTTGAATGTTCGCTCATGAGGGCTCGCTTTGATATTGGTTAAAAAAATAAATAATGTAATAGCACGACAAATAAGCTAATGACTGTATTTCTTCATTTTTATCAAGGGATACACCCTGCAAATGACAGTCGAGGACTAAATAAAGATTTAGTATGATTAAAAAGCGGTAGTCAACCTATTATTATAACGGATTATATGAGGTTCGCGGGGAGAAAATTAAAGGCAAAGCGGGTAAGTTTTCGCTTTATGCGGCATTTCGTGCAGTTTTTGGTGGGTTATTTTCCCAATCAATCGATATCAAGCTCAATTGCCCCTCTGACTTGACAACAGCAGGGTAGGATTTCGTCATCGTCTAACATCACAAGCGGGGGGCGAATATAGTCGATACGGGTGTCATGGTGGCGACGGCGGTATTTGAGCTTACAAGTACCGCAATAACCTTCAAGGCATTGGTGATTGGCAGGGATTTTTGAGCGAAGCATGCCTTGTAGCAACGTCTCGGCGTCATGCAGATAAAACTGCGTGTTGTTGGTAAAAATCCATGCCATAATCGATGATATTGCCTAAATAAAATAAGCGTATGACGAATTACAATTCAAAATCATCAAACGCATCATCACTCAGCTCTGCGTCAATTTGACCGACTAAGTAAGAGGTGATTTCTGACTCTTGGGGCGCGACTTGCACGTTGTCTGAGGACAGCCAAGCATTGATCCATGGAATTGGGTTGTTTTTAATTGCTGCAAAAATAGGGGGTAAGCCAATCGCATCCATACGTAGATTGGTAATGTACTCGACGTATTGCACCAAGATATTTTCATTCAAGCCAATCATTGAGCCATCTTTAAACAAATATTTTGCCCATGTTTTTTCTTGTTCAGCCGCGTCTTTGAAAATTTCAATGGCTTGCTGTTGGCAATCTTGGGCGATTTCTACCATGTCAGGGTCATCTTTACCCGATTGCATCAAATTAATCATATGCTGGGTGCCGTTTAGATGAAGCGCTTCGTCACGGGCAATCATTTTGATGATCTTGGCATTACCTTCCATTAGTTTGCGCTCAGCAAAGGCAAATGAACAAGCAAACGACACATAAAAACGAATCGCTTCTAGCACATTGATAGCCACCAAACATAGATACAATTTGGTTTTAAGCAGGCGTAAATTAACCTCAACGGGCTTGCCATCGATGACATGACGACCTTCACCGTATAGGTTATATAGCTGAGATAGTTGATACAGCTCGTCATAGAACTTGGCAATCCCTGTCGCGCGCTCTAGGATAAAAGGATTGTCAACGATATCGTCGAATACTTTGCTTGGGTCATTGACCACGTTACGAATAATATGGGTATAGCTGCGAGAATGGATGGTCTCAGAAAATGACCATGTTTCAATCCAAGTTTCTAATTCAGGAATCGACACCAGCGGCAGTAGCACGGCATTGGGGCTACGACCTTGAATCGAATCAAGCAAGGTTTGGTATTTTAAGTTGCTTAAGAAGATATGCTGTTCATGCACTGACAAGTTGCTAAAATCCAAACGGTCTTTGGAGACGTCAATTTCTTCTGGACGCCAAAAAAACGACAATTGCTTTTCAATCAACTGCTCAAAAACAGGGAATTTTTGTTGGTCGTAACGTGCCACATTGACAGGCTGACCAAAAAACATCGGCTCAAGCAATGGGTCATTTTTGGTTTGGCAAAAGATGGAATATGACATAGCGGTGAATCTTCTTCAATCAAAGTTCAAGACAAGTGGCATAGCAGTATCAGTTAACAAATGCTATCAGCTAACAAATAAATCAGTTGAAAATGAGCAACTGGCTAGTGTGCTTGGCTATTATAGATAACAACATATAGAAATTGCAATCCACCCAAGGACTTGATTTCTAAGGATAAAATTTATAACATATTGAAATATATAAACATTCTTACATCAAAAAATAACTAATTAAATTTATTGACATTTGAAAATCTATATATTGTGTTTTTATTTTACCACGCAATAAAAAAGACGACTGTCAAAGCCGTCTTTTTGGTCAGATGGGACGATTAGCCAAGATAAGCGTTGTACATCCACACCAATTTTTCTTGTTCTTGCACATAGGCAGTCAATTGGTCGGCAGTACCTTGATCATCATCTTCATCCGCTAAATCAATGATTTCGCGTTCTTTAGCGATGGTCATAGTTAGACCCGTTAAAATACCTTTCACACATGCCACACCGTCAGAGACGTTTTTGTCTTCTTTGATGCTTGAGATTTTTAAGAAATCGCTATAAGCATGTAGTGGTGTACCTTGTAAGGTCAAAATGCGTTCAGCAATTTCATCAATCTGAATTTGCAGCGCAGTATATAACTCTTCAAACTTCACATGAAGGGTAAAGAAATCTGAGCCACGCACGTTCCAGTGATAGCCACGCACATTGGTATAGAACACATGATAATTGGCTAATAAGGTATTTAATTGCTCAACAATGGCGCTCATGTCGGCAGCGGCTAAGCTGATATCACGTGTTTTACTTGAGGTAGATTTGGGGGCAGTCACTTTTTCACCTGATTTACTGGTATTGTCTAATTGTTCTGAGTCTTGTTTGGTTGCTGATTGCTTTGTAGTGGCTTGTTTTGCCATGTTGTTATCTCCTAAAATGATGATTTTTATTTGTTTAGGATTTAATTGTAAGCCTAAACAATCTGTTATTAAAATTAATCGTTTTTATCAGTACGTTTAATTTTATCAATTAAAATATACGGTATTACCCTAAAAATAATATCAAACATTTGGTGCAGCTGTGTGCAAATTTGGTAAATAATTTTGCTTGGTGGCATAAAAAAACTGCAGTTTTTTGGCTGCAGTTTTTGTAATCATCGACAATTAGTTTTTTCTTAAATGTTGTCTTAATTGTTTTCTGGAAAATATTTATCAGTCGGTTTGTCGGTTAAATCAAAACCTGGTTGTCCGATGTTTTGTTGTAAATGATGACGTAGGGTATCTATTGGGAATTTTTGGTTGGCAAGTCGTTTGGGGACGATTTGGCTGCCTTGTTGGCTTTCACCCGTTTTTGGATTTTTAACATCAAACATCATAAAGATATAATCAGGCGTTTCTTGCCAGTTGGTGACATTGTCCCATTTGATGACCGCTTGCTGCATACCGCTGCTACGTATCAAGGGCTGATTGTAGCCGCGTGGCATGGCGGGCATGTTGGGTGCAGGCATGGACATCACTACCCCGTGCTGCTGTACGCCAAGCTTGATTTGTTGCATCTCTGGGGGCATGCTTTGGCTTGCCATTTGTTTTTCAAATTCGTTTTTCACGTACCATTTTAGACCGTAAGTACGCGCCAGCAAATAAATCACCACACCCACGAGCATCAACCAAAAAACAATGGTGGAATAACCGTGCACAAAAATCAGACCTAAAATCGCTAGCACCACAATGACTGCCAAAATTGCCCAAGTTTTTGGGGTGATTTTGGTCAAAGTTTGGTTGTTGGCATCAAACAGCTGCAGCTGTGCTTGACGAAACTCGTCCTCGGTCAGATTCAAATCCACAGGTTGTAGGGTGTAAGGGTACAGAGCCATAAACAATTCACTCGCTATCAAACGATAGTTACAAAACGATAAAAGAAGGCTTATCTTACCCAACCTTGACCCAAAAATAAACCTAACAACGCACTTTTTGATAAATTTTTGTTTTACCGCCAATGCAGCCAGTGGCGAACGCCGATAAGCGCATATCGATAAATTGTCAATTTGCCGTGTATTTCTAGTCGCTACCGTGAAAAATCGCTGCAATCTTGGTATCATACACGCTGATATCAACAGCCATTTTGCTGCTTTAACTCAAGTTTGAACAATTTAAGGAACTTATCGCCATGATCGACCCAAAATTACTGCGTACAGAACTAGACACGGTCGCCGAAAAACTTGCCAAACGCGGCTATGAGCTTGATAAAGCATTTTGGCAGCAAGTCGAAGAACAGCGCAAATCCATTCAAGTCAAAACCGAAGAATTACAAGCCAAAAAAAATGCGGGCGCCAAACAAGTCGGCTTGATGAAACGTAATGGCGAAAATACTGACGCATTGATGGCAGAAATGGCAACCATCAGTAGCGACATGAAACAAGCAGAAGACGCGCTCAAAGCCTTGCAAGATAAAATTCAAGCGGCAGCTTTAACCATCCCAAATTTACCGGATGACAGCGTGCCGGCAGGTAAGGATGAAAACGACAATGTCGAAATGCGTCGATGGGGTGAGCCGCGCCAATTTGATTTTGAGGTCAAAGACCATAGCGACTTGGGCGAAGATTTGGGGCTACTTGACTTTGAAATGGCGGCCAAACTGACTGGCTCACGGTTTAGCGTGCTAAAAGGTCAACTCGCCAAACTCAACCGCGCCTTGATTGCCTTTATGCTTACTACCCATACCGACAAATACGGCTATACGGAAATGTATGTGCCGTATATGGTCAATGCCGACAGCCTACTTGGTACAGGGCAGCTACCAAAGTTTGAAGAAGACCTATTTAAGCTGCGCGGTGAAAAAGAGTATTACTTAATTCCTACGTCAGAGGTGCCGCTTACCAACAGCGTGCGTGACAAAATCCTAGACCCCGAAGCTCTGCCCATCAAAATGACTGCCCATACCCCCTGTTTTCGTAGTGAAGCGGGTAGTGCAGGGCGTGATACCCGCGGCTTGATTCGTCAGCACCAGTTTGAAAAAGTGGAAATGGTGCAAATCGTCCATCCTGAGACTTCAATGCAAGCCTTAGAAAACATGACAGGGCAAGCGGAATATATCTTACAGCAGCTTGGATTGCCGTATCGGGTGATTGTACTGTGTGGCGGTGATATGGGCTTTGGCGCGGTGAAAACCTATGATATCGAGGTGTGGCTACCGTCTCAGACTACCTACCGTGAAATCTCTAGCTGCTCAAATTGTGGTGACTTCCAAGCACGCCGTATGCAAGCGCGTGTCAAAGATGGCAAAAAAACCGAGCTGGTGCATACGTTAAATGGCTCAGGTCTTGCGGTGGGTCGCACGTTGCTTGCGATTATGGAAAATTATCAAAATGCGGATGGTACGATTACGGTGCCTGAAGTGTTGCGTCCGTATATGGGCGTTGATGTGATTGGTTAGTTTGCCAACAATGAAAATAGCCAGTTTGTAGAAACTGGCTATTTTTTTGCTTTCAAAATTGCTGAGAAAAGTAAAACGCTTGACCAGTTTGAGCCAAGCGGTTTTGAAATTATGGTCTGCATCGAAACAGCGAATGCAAGGAAGGATTTTGTTAAACTAAAATCTATGAGAATTAAATTGTTATCAGTTTCAACCACTATTTAAAAATTTGGCTATTTCGGTATTCGCAAAAAGTGAGAGCTTTTTTATCAAAGTACTATAATTTTAACAAATGTTCAATAATCTGAGTAAAAAAATTGATTAAATTTTATTTTCATTTTATTAAATATAACTTTAAATTTCTTGAGGCATCTCTACTTCTTTAAAGTCATGCCAAGGAACTTTACATTCGGAAATTGATTTATCTCCAAATTTTGTAGCAATCTCTTTAGCTAGTACCCTGCAGTGATGAAAGTAAATAATAGATTCTTCTAAAGTTGGTTTGGTTGGTGAATGCTCGTGAGTTAACTCATTTCTACGTTCTGATAAAACTTTATAAATTTCAATCCATTTTTCGCCAATCTCATTTAAACCAAATTTTTTCCATAAATTTAATCTTTTTTCAACTGATTGTCGTTCATATCTTACTAGTTCTCTCTCAACTACCCCATTAATAAGCTTTTCAAAACCTCTCTCATTAAAATCTTTTAAACTGTATTTTTCATCAAAAAATAATTCTTGATTTTCATACATCTTTTGTTTCATTAAATCGAATTCGTAAGCTTCAAGTAAACAATAGTTATAAAGCATAACCTGTGTAGCAATAATTTCATTAGGTGAAATGAAAGTATCTACATGTCCAAAGTAAACGCCACCATTTTCCGAAAAAGTACAAGATTCAGGATTTCCTAAAATTAAATAAAGAGTTTTGCTAAGTTCTGTTGAAACACCTTGCACTAACGGTAAGCACATTTTAATATCTGGCATATTGCGTGCAGATGCTAAACAAGGCTCTTTATCCCATTCTTCACAATTCCAAAGCATTAACTTACCTGCGGATATAGCTAAATCAGAACATCTGACTGCAGATAAGGTGTATAAGTTCATTTTTTCTATTAGTTCTGAGAATTTCATATCATAAATTTATATCTAGAAAACCGAGCATTTATCATACTCGGCTTTTGAATATTAAACAATTATTTGGTAGAAATTACGCCACTTCACCTTTTAAGAAGTCTTGAGCGAATTTTTGTAACACGCCCCCAGCGTTGTAAGTATCCACTTCCGCTTGGGTGTCAAGACGGCAGGTCACAGGCACTTCAAGCGGCTGAGAGCCTTCTTTATTAATCACCAGCGTCAAATCACAACGTGGCGAGATGTCACCAATCACATCATACGTCTCAGTCCCATCTAGCCCTAGCGTGATACGCGTCGTCCCAGCTTTGAATTCAAGCGGCAGCACACCCATACCGATAAGGTTGGTACGGTGAATCCGCTCAAAACCTTCCGCCACAATCGCTTCCACCCCAGCCAGACGCACACCTTTGGCAGCCCAGTCACGGCTAGAGCCTTGACCATAATCCGCGCCTGCGATGATAATTAGCGGTTGCTTGCGATTCATATAAGTCTCAATCGCTTCCCACATCCGCATCACTTGACCTTCAGGCTCAACGCGAGCCAGTGAGCCTTGCTTGGTACTGCCATCGTCATTTTTCACCATTTCATTAAACAGTTTTGGATTGGCAAAGGTCGCACGTTGCGCAGTTAAATGGTCGCCGCGGTGAGTGGCATAGCTGTTAAAATCTTCTTCGGGTAAGCCCATTTTTGCCAAGTATTCTCCTGCTGCCGAGCTTGCCAAAATCGCATTGGACGGTGACAAGTGGTCGGTGGTGATATTGTCAGGCAAGATGGCAAGCGGACGCATGCCTTTGAGGGTGCGTTCACCCGCTAGCGCGCCTTCCCAGTAGGGTGGACGGCGGATATAGGTTGACATAGGTCGCCAGTTGTACAGTGGGCTGTCGGCTTTTTCGCTGCGGTCAAGGTTGAACATCGGGATATAGATTTGACGGAATTGTTCAGGTTTGACGTGTTTTGCCACAATCGCGTCAATCTCTTCATCCGATGGCCAAATGTCAATCAGGCGAATCTCTTTACCATTAACCACGCCAAGCACGTCTTTTTCGATGTCAAAACGAATCGTCCCTGCAATCGCATACGCGACGACTAATGGCGGGCTTGCTAAGAAGGCTTGTTTGGCATACGGGTGGATACGTCCATCAAAGTTGCGGTTGCCTGACAATACCGCAGTGGCATACAGGTCACGGTCGATGATTTCTTGCTGAATCGCTGGATCTAACGCGCCCGACATGCCGTTACAAGTGGTACAGGCAAATGCCACGATACCAAAGCCCAGTTTTTCCAGTTCTGGCAATAGGTTAGCGTCTTGCAAATACAGTTCAGCCACTTTTGAGCCCGGGGCGAATGATGATTTGACCCAAGGTTTACGGGTCAAGCCAAGTTCGTTGGCTTTTTTGGCAAGTAATGCCGCTGCCACCACGTTACGAGGGTTTGAGGTGTTGGTACACGAGGTAATAGCCGCGATAATCACCGCACCATCAGGCATTAAGCCATTCTCTGACTCAGGCACGGCTTCCCCTTCGGCATGGGCGATGCCTTTGGCAGAAAGCTCAGAAGTCGATACGCGCGCATGGGGATTTGAAGGACCTGCCATGTTACGGGTGACGAGTGACAAATCAAACTCAAGCACACGCTCATAGTCGGCATTGACGAGGTCAGATGACCAAAGCCCTGCAGTTTTGGCATAGTTTTCTACCAGTTCGACTTGTTTGTCTTCACGACCTGTGAGGCGTAAATAGTCGATGGTTTGCCCATCAATATAAAATAACCCGGCAGTTGCGCCATATTCTGGGGTCATGTTGGCGATGGTGGCACGGTCACCGATGGATAGGCTGTCTGCGCCTTCACCGAAGAATTCCACATAGGCACCGACCACGCGCTCTTTACGCAAAAATTCCGTCAATGCCAACACGATATCGGTGGCGGTGATGCCTGCTTGGCGTTTGCCTTTGAGGTGTACGCCCACGATATCAGGCAGGCGCATCATCGATGGGTGACCGAGCATCACGGTTTCTGCTTCCAGTCCGCCGACACCCACCGAAATCACCCCCAGCGCATCCACGTGTGGGGTGTGGCTGTCTGTGCCCACGCAAGTATCTGGGTAAGCGATGCCGTTTTGTACTTGAATAACAGGTGACATTTTCTCCAGGTTGATTTGGTGCATGATGCCGTTGCCTGCGGGAATCACATCGACGTTTTCAAAGGCAGTCTTTGTCCAGTTGATAAAGTGAAAACGGTCTTCGTTGCGGCGGTCTTCGATGGCGCGGTTTTTTTCAAACGCATCTGGGTCATAACCACCACATTCCACAGCGAGCGAGTGGTCAACAATCAGCTGAGTTTGTACCACAGGGTTGACCTTGCTTGGGTCGCCGCCTTGCTCGGCGATAGCATCACGCAAGCCTGCCAAGTCCACAAGGGCAGTTTGACCCAAGATGTCATGACACACCACACGCGCAGGGTACCAAGGAAAGTCTAACGTACGCTCACGGTTGATGAGCTGTTTGAGCGCAGCGGTCAGTTCGTTTGGGTCGCTGACTTTACGCACTAATTGTTCGGCTAAAATACGCGAGGTGTAGGGGAGTTTGTCATACGCGTCTGGGGTAATGTCGTTTACCGCTTGGCGGGTGTCAAAGTATTCCAAATCAGAATTGGGTAAGGGTTTGCGGTATTGGCTTGTCATTTGGCTTAACCTTAAAATTAATAATCCATTAGAAAAAAAGCCCTTCAAATCAATGGGTAGGCTGACCTGAAAGGCTTTTTATACGATTAAAACGCTAATTATTGACGCTCATCCAGCGGTACAAATTTTTGGTCATCAGGGCCTGTGTAGTTGGCAGATGGACGGATGATTTTGCCATCAGCACGTTGTTCAAGCACATGCGCTGACCAACCTGCGGTACGCGCAATCACAAACAGTGGGGTAAACATCGCCGTCGGCACGCCCATTTTGTGGTAGCTGACCGCTGAGAACCAGTCGAGATTTGGGAACATTTTTTTGTTGTCCCACATCACGGTTTCTAGGCGTTCTGCCACATCAAATAAGGTCATGTCACCCGTTTCCTTGGATAAGTTGCGAGCCACTTCTTTGATGACCACGTTGCGTGGGTCGCTCACGGTATACACAGGGTGACCAAAGCCAATGATAACTTCTTTTTTCTCAAGACGCTCAAGGATGTCTTTTTCTGCATCATCGGCATTGCGATAGCGTTTTTGGATGTCATACGCCACTTCATTGGCGCCGCCATGTTTTGGACCTTTTAACGCACCGATTGCGCCGCTAATGGCTGAGTACATATCCGAGCCAGTCCCCGTGATCACACGGCTGGTGAAGGTTGATGCATTGAACTCATGCTCAGCGTATAAGATGAGTGAGATGTGCATGGCTTTGATATGCGATTCACTGGGGGCTTCACCCTGTAGTAGCTCAAGGAAGTGACCGCCAATGCTGTCTTGGTCGCTCTCAAGGTTGATTACTTTGCCATTGTGGCTGTAGTGGTACCAGTACAGTAGCATTGAGCCTAATGAGGCGATAAGCTTGTCGGCGATATCACGGGCTTCTGAGGTAGGTTGGCTTTCACGCTCGGGCAAGGTGCAGCCCAGTGCCGATACGCCGGTACGCATCACATCCATCGGGTGGGCGTGGGCAGGCAAGGCTTCAAGCACAGCCAATACATTGACGGGTAAGTTACGCAGGGTTTTGAGTTTTTTCTTGTACGCCGCTAGCTCATGACGGTTTGGCAAATGACCATGAATCAGTAGGTGCGCCACTTCTTCAAACTCGCTGTCTTTTGCCAAATCCAAAATGTCATAACCACGATAGCTTAAGTCATTGCCTGTACGACCTACGGTACATAGAGCAGTGTTACCGGCGGGTACCCCTGATAGGGCAACGCTTTTTTTAGGTTTTGGCTTGTTGTCAGTCGCATCTGTCACTGGGGTGTCTTTTGACATGGTAAAACTCCTTTTTAGCTTTATTAAGTGTTTGGCATTCAGTGTTTAGCCTTAAGTGTTTGGCATTAAGTGTTGAGCATAGTTCGCCAATTATTTTTTTGATTTAAATAAGGCGTCCAATTTTTGCTCGTATGAATGGTAGTTTAAGAAATCATATAGTTCCATACGGGTTTGCATGGTGTCGACCACGGAGGTTTGTACGCCTTCATCTTTTAAGGCTTGGTAGACATTGAGGGCGGCTTTGTTCATCGCACGAAACGCAGATAACGGATACAGTACCATATCAACACCCACGTCAAACAGTTCTTTGGTGCTGTAAAGGTCGGTTTGCCCAAACTCAGTCATATTGGCAAGCACGGGAATGTCTAACACGTCGGTAAATTTGCGGTACATGGCGATATCGGTCAATGCTTCAGCAAAAATCATGTCTGCGCCTGCTTCTTGAAACGCCACCGCACGTTCAACCGCAGCATCCAAACCTTCCACTGATAGTGCATCGGTTCGTGCCATCACCACAAAATCTGGGTCAACTTTGGCATCCAGCGCAGCTTTTAGGCGGTCAACCATCTCGCTGGTTGAGACGATTTCTTTGTTGGGGCGATGACCACAGCGTTTTTGCGCCACTTGGTCTTCGATATGGACCGCGGCAACGCCTGCTTTTTCCATTTGTTTAATGGTTTGGGCGATGTTAAATGCGCCGCCCCAACCTGTGTCGATGTCAACCAATAATGGCGTGTCAACCGCATTGGTGATACGGGTGGCATCGGTTAATACATCGTTAAGGCTCGTCATACCAAGGTCAGGCAAACCAAATGAGGCATTGGCAACACCGCCACCTGAGAGATAAATTGCTTTATGACCGACCTGACTTGCCATCATGGCAGTGTAGGCATTGATAGTGCCAACGATTTGAAGGGGACGACCTTCGGCTTTTTCAGACTCAATGGCGTCACGGAATTTGCGACCTGCAGAGATAGGTGCCATGTTGCTTCCTTTTTACATGATTGAAGGGGAAAATAGCAAAGTTAGGGTTAATCAGCCCTGCTTTAGGTTTAGGGCAGGTTATTTGCTGCTTTGCCTTAGTATACCCACAAGTATACGCACAAAAAAACTAGCTGTCAGTACGTTATTTTTAAAAAATAAGTTAAGTAAAAATAACAGTATGTGAAAAATGAATAGTAAACTTCTATTTTTACATAATTAGTCGCTATAACTTTTAAAACGTGAATATTTTGCTCAAAATGTCGATCGTTTATTTACATTTATTTACAATAAACAGGTGTCCGTTGCTACATTCTTCTAAAATAAGTTTAACAAACTAGGCATCATATACAGGTTAAGATTTGAGGAATTACTTATGGCACAATCAACGTTACCGAGTCATATCAAACAACTGGTCGATAAAAAAAACTACGTCATCGCCATCAAAACCCACGCACAAGAGCAGGGGATTAGCTTAGATGAGGCAAAACAACAAATTGATGCGTATGAAAATCAAGCGTTAGCAGCAAAAACCCAAACGCCGTCTACAGCCCATACTGCGCCATCAGCAGAGACTAAAGAGCAAGGCTTTAGCACATTGACACAAGGATTAGATAATCATCTTAAACAGGAAAATATCACCCTACCGTTATTGCCAAGATGGGTGAAACGCGTGAGTGTGATTATCTTGGTCATCCTGATAATAGGTTGGTTGTTTTATCGATTGTTTAAATAATTAATTGTTCAAATAATTGCGGGTGTAGATGATAAGCGCTGCAATAAAAAAAGCGTATGACAATTCAATACGCTTTTTTAATGAAATGCTCATGTTGTTGGACTGCAATCAATTGCCAATTTGCATATATTTTTGGAAGTTTTCGGCATAATCATCAATATTATCCGACAGCATACGCTCAAAATTCTTGGTGAAATGTTCGATAATATCTTGCTTTTCTTTGGCATAATCAGCGCCTTTGACAAAGCCAGTGGCGGCTGTCCATGCGCTAAAACGCGCGACCGCATACAGCATGGAGGCATTGATTTTACCTGCGTGTATATCATCGGTGCGAAGGGTATTGGCAAGCTGGATAAACTCATCAGCGCGCTCATAAAACGCATTCATTTCTTCGGTGATTTGGTTGGTGTTTTCGCTCATAACTTTTCTCTACAATTTTCTACCATCAATAAAACGTTAAAAAGGTGCGTAAAACGCACCCTACAAATCTTGTATTTCGTCAATAAAATTATAAACCCGCGTCTGCTCTAAGTAGTGCTGCGCGGTCAGTACGCTCCCAAGTAAAAGCGGTTTCAGTACCTTGGCGACCAAAGTGACCATAGCTCGCCGTTTGCTCATACATGGGCTGAAGTAGGTTAAGCATACGCGTGATGCCATACGGACGTAAATCAAAATGCTGACGAATAAAGTCGACAATCTTGTCATCGCTGATTTTGCCCGTGCCAAAAGTGTTGACAGAAATAGAGGTTGGCTCTGCCACCCCAATGGCATAACTTACTTGAATTTCACAGCGCTCCGCCAGTCCTGCCGCTACGATATTTTTGGCAACATAACGCCCTGCGTAGGCTGCACTGCGGTCAACTTTTGATGGGTCTTTGCCTGAGAACGCACCGCCGCCGTGACGCGCCATACCGCCATACGTGTCTACGATGATTTTACGACCCGTCAAACCTGCATCCCCCACAGGACCACCAATCACAAATAACCCCGTTGGGTTGATATGATACTTCGTGTCCTTGTGCAGCATCGCAGCTGGAATGACAGGCTTGATGATTTCTTCCACCACCGCTTCATGCAAGTCTTTTTGCGAGATACTGGGATCGTGTTGGGTGGATAGTACTAGCGCATCAATAAACGCAGGTTTGTCGCCATCATAGCGTACGGTGACTTGCGCTTTGGCATCGGGACGCAGCCACGCTAATGTGCCGTCTTTACGCAATTGAGCTTGCTTTTCCATCAAACGATGGGAAAACTGAATGGGGGCAGGCATCAACACATCCGTCTCATGGGTGGCATAACCAAACATCAAACCTTGGTCACCGGCACCTTGCTCTTCAGGGCGCGAGCGGTCAACGCCTTGGGCGATTTCGGGAGATTGTTTGCCAAGCATATTGATAACCGCGCAGGTGGCGCCATCAAAGCCCAATTCTGAGCTGTTGTAGCCAACGCGCAGGACGGTATCACGCACGATTTTTTCAAAATCAACATTGGCGGTGGTAGAGATTTCACCCGCCAGCACCACGCCGCCTGTTTTGGTCAAGGTTTCGCACGCCACACGCGCATGGATGTCTTGCTCAAGGATGGCGTCAAGGATAGCATCAGAGATTTGGTCAGCGAGTTTGTCTGGGTGACCTTCACTGACGGATTCAGAGGTAAATAGTTGATATTCACGCATTTAATTTTCTCATTACATCAAGGGTGATAGAAAATTAATCGCTTTGCAAACCTATCTCTATTTTACATTTTTAAAACGAGAACAAAGCAAAAATAGAAAGTCACGGACTGCGATACAGCACGAGCAAGTTTGCAAAATGATTAACGAAAAAATGATTAATATGACTAATAGCAAAATGACTCATACAAGTCATTGCCGCTACAGTGGAAAAAGTCAGGGGATATTATAAGGGATTTTGCCAAATTAACCTAATGCTTTTAAATGCCTAACTGGAATAGGCTAATGGGGTAATTTTAACAAATTTAATGATGGCTGGTTTGTTAATGGGTGGTCTTTTTCTATACAACTAGTCACTGATACAATATTTCGCGTTATTCTGCTTTAACTTCTCACCCATCAACCCCATTATTTACCCATCTGTGACTACTATAAAGACAATAAAATGCGACCACCTCAATCTTCCCGCTCCGAACGTGAACTTAGCCAACTTGCCCGCCAAATCCAAGATGATGCCCAAATCACCGGTGTCAATGCCAGTGGCACCCAAATCTCAAGTAAACCCTTTGAAATGGTGACCGAATTTGAACCCTCAGGCGACCAACCGCAAGCGATTGCCAAATTGGTTGACGGTGTCGACAAAGGCATGCACGGTCAGCTGCTCTTAGGGGTGACAGGCTCAGGTAAAACCTACACCATGGCAAAAGTGATTGCCCAATGCCAGCGTCCCACCATTATCATGGCACACAACAAGACCCTTGCCGCTCAGCTATATGGCGAGTTTAAGGCATTCTTTCCCCACAATGCTGTGGAGTATTTTGTCAGTTATTACGACTATTATCAGCCTGAAGCATATGTGCCTGCTAGCGATACCTTTATCGAAAAAGACAGCGCCATTAACGACCATATCGACCAAATGCGACTGTCCGCCACGCGTGCGCTACTCGAACGTCGTGACGCCATTATCATTGCATCGGTATCTTGTATCTATGGTCTCGGTGACCCAGAAAGCTACCTAAAAATGCTCCTTCACATCGTAGTGGGTGACAAAATCGACCGCACTGCCATGCTCAAACGCTTGGTGGAGCTGCAATATACGCGTAACGAGCTTGACTTTGGGCGAGGTACTTACCGCTTGCGTGGCGAAGTGCTGGATATTTACCCGGCTGAGTCTGAACAGCTTGCGGTGCGTATCAGTATGTTTGATGATGAAGTGGAAAAAATCACTTGGTTTGACCCGTTGACAGGTAAGAACGTGCGCAGTGTGCCACGCATTACCATCTATCCAAAATCTCACTACGTTACCCCACGAGACAAGCTAGAAAGAGCCAGTGGCACTATCAAAGCCGAGCTTGAACAACGCCTTGAGTATTTTCGAGCGCATGACAAACTGATTGAAGCCCAGCGTATCAAAGAACGCACCACTTATGATTTGGAAATGATTCAACAGCTTGGCTACTGTAACGGCATTGAGAACTATTCGCGCCATTTATCGGGACGTCCTGCGGGTGAAGCACCGCCGACGTTGTTTGATTATATTCCGCCCGATGCCTTGTTATTTATTGATGAAAGCCATGTAACCGTGCCACAAGTCGGCGCGATGTACAAAGGCGATAGAAGTCGTAAAGAAACCTTGGTCAATTATGGCTTTCGCTTGCCATCTGCGATGGATAACCGCCCGCTGATGTTTGAAGAATGGGAGCGTATTACTCCTGCGACCATTTTTGTTTCGGCGACCCCTGCCCAATACGAGCTTGAGCATAGCGAGCAGGTCGTTGAGCAAGTGGTACGTCCGACAGGTCTAGTTGATCCTCAGCTGGAGATTCGCCCTGTCTTAACCCAAGTTGATGATGTGCTATCAGAAATCAACATTCGTAAAGCCAAAGATGAGCGAGTGCTGATTACCACGCTCACCAAACGCATGGCAGAAGATTTGACCAGTTATCTAAAAGAGTACAATATCAAAGTTGCTTATTTGCACTCGGATATCGACACGGTGGAGCGCATGAAAATCATCCATGAACTGCGCACAGGCGTGCATGATGTGCTGGTTGGTATTAATCTGTTGCGTGAAGGTTTGGATATGCCTGAGGTGAGCTTGGTGGCGATTTTTGATGCGGATAAAGAAGGCTTTTTACGCTCGGAGCGTTCGCTCATTCAGACCATCGGTCGTGCCGCGCGCCATGTGAATGGTAAGGCGATTTTGTACGCTGACAGCATTACCCCAAGTATGCAAAAGGCGATTGAAGAAACCGAGCGTCGCCGTGCCAAACAGATGGCATATAACCAGGAACATGGTATCACGCCGACATCCGCTCGTCGTCAGATTACCGATAAAATCGACACCGGCGAGGCAGAAGCCCCGAATGATAACCAAGCGATTGCAGTCACCCATGCGTTCCCCGATGTGGATATTTCGATTTTGCGTTCGCCTGATTTGCTTGCCAAAGAGATTGCACGATTAGAAAAAGAAATGAAAGCCTTGTCACGTGATTTGAAGTTTGAGGAAGCGGCAAAAGTGCGCGATAAAGTGGTAAGCCTAAGAGAGTTTGTGTTGCAATAATTGTGGACGATGGGTATTAAATTAGCGGTTTTACCCCAAGAAAAGTAACAGCTTTTCTTGGGGCAAGTTTAAGCTATCATCCAACCTTTTACATTAAACATCATCATTATCCTTGCTAAGTTTTTGTTTTAACGGACTAACAAAATAAAAAATCCCTACCATAAACACACTAATCAATACCGCAATCTCTAGCCGCCCCATCGCTACTGCCACGCCAACACAGCCCGCTGACCAAATCGCAGCCGCTGTCGACGTCCCTTCAATCATGCCATCTTTTTTGAGAATTGCCCCGCCGCCGATAAAGCCAATCCCCGTTATCACGCCGCTTACGATGCGCCCCATCGCACTCGGGTCATCGCCTTGCACTTCAAACCCAAGCAGCGCAAAACTACAGCTTGCTAAGCTTACAAGTGGAAAAGTGCGCAGCCCAATGTTTTGTCGACTGTTCTCACGATTGTAGCCGACAGGTAATACCAATACAAATGCTATCACCATTTGAAACATGTGAACTACCATCAATTTCCAATCTAAATCAAATAAATTACCTACGAAATTATCCATCATGTCACCCACAAACGAGTCAAAAAGAGTTGAAATTTTATCCGATACAAATAAAAAAAATAGCATGCAAATGTAATAACAAAGTCATTATGGTTTGTGACCAAAAAACGTCATTAATTATGGCATAATAGCTACATTGAATGAGAATAATTTTTAACAACACATTGCGAGCTAAAGAAATATATGACCAACGTCACCGAAACCAACCAAACCGAAAACCCACAGCTATTAAACACTGAAATGCCCGATGTACCCACTAATATACCCACACCAGACCCCAGTTTAAATAGTCACCAATTAAATAGTAACCAACCGCAAAAAATCTATCTAAAAGACTACACGCCGCCAGTCTTTAGCGTCAATCACATTGACCTTAACATTGAGTTGTTTGACGGCACTGACAAAAAGCATGCAACCGTCACCGCCAATCTTGACATGACAAGAAACACGGCAGGCGATTTGGTACTCTTTGGACGAGAATTACAACTTGAATCAATTACCTTAAACGGCAAAACTTTAAGCGAAAGCGACTACCAACTGGACCAAGAAAGCCTAACGATTGTTAACGCGCCAGACACTTGTCAGATTACCACCGTCGTCACTATCGTGCCGCAAACCAATACCAGTCTTGAAGGCTTATACCAAGCAGGGGAAGGGGCGGACAAAATGTTCTGTACCCAGTGTGAGCCAGAAGGGTTTCGTAAAATTACCTTTTATCCAGACCGTCCCGATGTGCTTGCTACCTTTACCACACGCATTGAAGCCGATAAAACTTACCCAACGCTGCTTGCCAATGGTAATTTAATTGACCAAGGCGAGCTTGCGGGCGACCGTCATTTTGCGGTGTGGCAAGACCCTACCAAAAAACCGAGTTATCTATTCGCTTGCGTGATGGCAGATTTGGACGTATTGACTGATCAGTATGTCACCAGTGAAGGGCGTGAGGTGCTGCTTGAATTATACGCCAAGCATGAGAACATCGAGCAGTGCCATGTCGGCATGCAAGCATTAAAAGACTCAATGAAATGGGATGAAGACAACTACGGACGGGCGTATGACCTTGACCGCTATATGATTGTGGCGGTTAGCCAGTTTAATATGGGCGCGATGGAAAACAAGGGATTAAATATCTTTAACACCGCTTGCGTACTATCTAGCCCAGAGACCACCACCGATCGCCGTAACTTTAATGTCAAAGCGGTGATTGCCCATGAATACTTCCATAACTGGACGGGCAACCGTATCACCTGCCGTGACTGGTTTCAGCTGTGCTTAAAAGAAGGCTTTACCGTATTTCGTGACCAGTCTTTTTCCGAAAGTCTGCATTCCCCTGCAGTACAGCGGATTGATGATGTGGCAACATTGCGAGCGGCGCAGTTTCCTGAAGATGCTAGCCCATTGGCGCACCCGCCACGCCCTGACCATTTTGTTGAGATTAACAATTTCTACACCGCCACAGTGTATGAAAAAGGCGCAGAAATCGTGCGCATGATTGCCAATACGCTTGGCAAAGAAAAATTCCGCCAAGGCACGGACGAATATTTTCGCCGTTATGACGGGCAAGCGGTCACGGTAGAAGACTTGTTATCTGCACTGAGCGTTGCAGACCCAAGTATTGAAACATTTATCGATTGGTATACCCAGCCAGGCACGCCGACGTTATCAGGGTATTTTGAAAAAACAGCTGACAAGCTTATCTTGACGCTAAGCCAAAACACGCGCCCAGTGGCAGGCTATCCTGCACCAAAAGCCTTGCCGATTCCTGTTAAGATGGCGATTTTTAACCGTGCCACGGGTAAGTTGGCGAAAGAAGACTTGGTATTGTTAAAAGATGATAGCCAGAGCTTTGAATTTGATGGGTTATTTGCTAAGGCGGATTTTGACCCTGTGGTGTCATTGCTTCGTGATTTTTCCGCGCCTGTTCAGCTCAATTTTGAGTATAGCAATGATGATTTGGCGTTTTTGATGCAGTATGAGACCAATGGCTTTAACCGTTGGCAAGCGGCACAGTTGTTGGTCAATCGTATTTTATTGCAAAATGCCGATACCGATGCCTATATCACCGCATTAAAAGCCAGTCTGCCAGCGCTATCAGAAACCGACCCTATGCTAGCGGCGCGGTTATTAGATATGCCAAGCGAGCGAGAGCTGGGCAGTGCGATTCAGACCGACTATGACCCAAGCCAAGTTCGTGCCCGTCATCAAGCGGTCAAAAAAGCAGTAGCAACACAGCTTAAAGACATTTGGCAAAGTGCGTATGCCAAACTGCCGATTACCGCATATGAAGATACAGCCGAAGCCATGGGCGTGCGGGCGTGGCGAAATGTGGTACTGGATATGGCGTTATTGGCAGGCCTGAGTGATGCCAAACACTGGGCGATTACCCAGTACCAACAAGCGTCTTGTATGACTGAGCGTTTAGGCGCGTTAAATGCGGCGGTGGCGCATGGTTTACCGCAAAAAGCTGAATGGCTTGCCGATTTTTACCAACGCTTTCATCATGATGCATTGGTGATGGATTTATGGTTTGGTGTCCAAGCCAATGACAGCCAGGCGAGCGTTGCCGATATTTTTGCGTTAACCTCACACCAAGACTTTGACATCAATACCCCAAATCGGGTGCGTGCGGTGCTCGGCGGATTGCTCGCGCAGCCTACCAAAATTTGGACACAGCAGGGCGTTGAGCAGTATTTGAGCATGATGCAAGATTTGGATAAACGTAACCCACTGTTGGCGTCGCGTTTGATTCAAGGTTTATCAAATTGGAATGCCTTGGTAGCAGACAAAAAGTCAATGGTTAATCAGGCTTTGATATTAAGCCAAGCTAATATGTCGTCCAAAAATGTGAAGGAAACCTTGCAAAGTATGCTCAATAATCTTTAAAATGCAAGCTTAAACGCTGAAAGCCGTGTCAATAAAATCAAGGGGTAATGCAAAATGTCACAATCTGACCGACAGCAGATTATATTTTGCTTTATCCTAGCGATTACTGCGCTTGCGGTGGCAATGGGAATCGGGCGATTTGCCTTTACACCGATTTTGCCTTTGATGATACAAGAAGGCACGGTGCATCTTGCGCAAACGGCGTGGTTATCAAGTAGCAACTATATTGGCTATTTGGTCGGTGCATTGTCACTGCTTAAAAGTAAGCGACATCCGCTTTTTATCATGTTGGGTCTCACCTTGGTGACGATTACCACTGGGCTGGCTTCGCTAAGCAGCTTTGGCTGGTTACTGGTGTTACGCTTTTTGGCGGGTGTGGCAAGCGCTTGGGTGCTGGTATCTATCAGTGCGTTTGCAATCAATTGGTTAAAATCAAGACAGGTAGCCAGCAGTGGCTTGATTTATACGGGTGTCGGTATAGGCATCACCCTCACAGGATTGATTTGTAGCTATTTTATTTTTCAATCAGCGACGGCGACTATCGCGGCTCAGTCATTATCGAGTCGATTATGGCAGTATCTAGGCGTGATTGCGCTGCTCGCCACCCTGCTTGTCACCTTTTTGCTGGCGAAAATCAACTCACAGTTTGCCTCAACAGCTGCTGCCTCAATAGCCGCTGCCAAAGCCCACACTAGCAAAGCTGCTCATACCAAAGCCAGCCATACCAATCCTACCGCTAGCATAACACCTGCCAAGCTAAAATTAGCGAATGTGTTAACCGCCTATGGTTTATTCGGCTTTGGCTATATTCTACCTGCGACTTTTTTGCCACAAATCGCCAAGCAATGGTTATCGGGGCAAAGTTATTTGCTGATTTGGCCATTTTTTGGGTTGGCGGCGGCTTTGTCGGTAGTATTGTCTCAGGGATTACAGCGCCGTTATAACAACTTTTCTTTGCTCAGCGTTTGGCGAGTGTCGCAAATTATCATGGCGGTTGGTACGTTATTGCCTGCGCTTTGGCAGTCATTGACAGGTTTGATGTTGTCAGCGCTGATGGTGGGCGGCACCTTTATGGTGGTGACGATGGCAGGGCTGCAAGTGGCAGCAAGCCAAGTCACGCACTACCCTAAATACAATTTAAGTGCGCTGATGACCGCAAGTTTTGCATTTGGGCAGCTTATCGGACCCTTAACTGCGCTAGTTGCAACAGGCAAAAATATTTGGCTTGCGTTGTTACCCGTCTCAGCTATTGTTTTGCTTATTGGGGTGGCGCTACTTTGGCGACCGTATCAACCGTATCAACATCAACAATCATCAAGTCATGTTTAAATCACTTTTAACGGGGCAACCATGAATAACCAAGCTACGAGTAATCAAACTGTGAGTAATCAAACCATTGAACTTTTACAAAATCATCGGGTGTATCGAGAATTTGACAGTAGTGCCACCGTGCCAGATTCGCAATTAAACGACATCATCAAATGCGCCCAGCAAGCGCCCAGTTGGCAAAACGGACAGCACTACAGCATTATCAACATCAGTGATAAAGCGTTACGTCAAAAAATCGTCGATTTGCAACCGCGCAACCCACAGATTGCCCAATGTAGTGTATTTTTGGTATTTGTGATGGATGGTTATCGCTCCTATTTGAGCAGTGAAGCGTATGACGGCAGCTTTGAGGGGTTTAAGGATAGTGATACATTGATTACGCTGGCTACCGATACCGCATTGGCGGCGCAAAATGCCACGGTGGCGGCAGAGAGTTTGGGTTATGCCACCTGTCCGATTGGCGGTTTACGTATGATTGCCAATGACTTAATCGAACTGCTTAAGCTACCAAAATATACCTATCCAATTTTTGGCTTATGTATCGGCAAACCTAGTGTGGAAATGCGCCTAAAACCGCGTTTACCAAAATCTGCGGTGTACTTTGACAATCAGTATCAAGTTGACGCGCTACCACAAATGCTCGCCGATTATGAACAAACCATTTTGGCGTTTAATGAAGCGCGTGAGCGTAAGCCATACCGTCAAAAATTTGCCGATTACTACAGTCAACCGTATGTCGCTGCTGCAGAAGATTGGCTCAAAGCGCAGGGTTTTTTGACAAAACAAAAATAACGTGTAAAATTCGCGCAGTTGACAGATGAGAGCAAAATTATGGCAAATTCGCAAAGACAACCAACCCATCAAAATACCGGCAATGATAGCGGCTGGTTCCCAAAATGGCAGCCTTACGATGGGCATTTAGATCATCATCCTGTGCGTATCCACGAGTATTTACCTGCCGATAAAAGTCTGCTACTTGGGCTGCAACATGCGTTTGCCATGTTTGGGGCAACGGTGCTTGCGCCGTTATTGATGGGATTTGATGCCAACCTTGCGATTTTGATGGCGGGGCTCAGTACAGTGCTGTTTTTCTTTTTAACGGGTGGGCGAGTACCCAGTTATTTAGGGTCAAGTTTTGCGTTTATCGCGCCCGTGATTACCGCGACGGCTTATACAGGCTCAGGCTTTAACGGTAATTTATCCGTGGCGCTGGGTGGTATTTTTGTCTGTGGGGTTTTTTATGCCATGGTCGGATTACTGGTGATGAAAACAGGGGTTGGCTGGATTGAGAAACTCATGCCGCCTGTGGTAACCGGTGCGATTGTGATGATTATCGGGCTAAATTTGGCGCCAGTGACTATCAAAGGCGTGTCGGGGAACC
This sequence comes from Moraxella sp. CTOTU48841, assembly GCF_032061225.1. Classification (NCBI taxonomy): domain Bacteria; kingdom Pseudomonadati; phylum Pseudomonadota; class Gammaproteobacteria; order Moraxellales; family Moraxellaceae; genus Moraxella; species Moraxella sp. CTOTU48841. Next base: position 8,350 of record NZ_DAMBFQ010000009.1, on the reverse strand, counting down.
AGTTTGATAGTTGGGTTGCGTTGATGACGGTGCTGTGTATCAGTGCGGTCGCTGTGTTTAGCCGCGGTATGCTACGTCGTTTGTTGCTACTGATTGGATTGGTATTGGCTTATATAGCATATTTTGTGCTCACCAATGTGCTTGGGTATGGCAAGCCGATTGATTTTACCCCAGTTGCTCAAGCAGCTTGGGTTGGATTACCCAATTTTTATCATCCGACGTTTGATATCAATGCAATGATTTTGATTGCCCCGGTTGCATTTATTTTAATCGCCGAAAATTTAGGACATATCAAAGCGGTGGAAGCCATGACAGGACAAGCGGTATCGCCTTATATGGGACGGGCGTTTTTCGCCGATGGTTTATGTACGGCGATGTCATCGAGCATGGGCGGTACAGGGGTGACAACCTATGCAGAAAATATCGGCGTGATGGCAGTGACCAAAGTATACTCGACCACGGTTTTTGTGATGGCAGGCTTGATTGCTGTGCTACTGGGGCTGTCACCAAAATTTGGCGCGATTATCCATACCATCCCAGCGCCGTTACTGGGCGGTGCCTCTATCGTGGTGTTTGGGCTTATCACGGTAGCAGGGGTCAAAATTTGGCTGGATAATCACATTGATTTTAGCAAAAATGCTAATTTAATCATTGCTGCGGTGACCATCATTATGGGGGCTGGAGATTTTAGCTTGCATATTGGACAATTTAATTTGGGCGGTATCGGTACTGCGACAGTAGTCGCCATTGTGTTAAATTTACTGTTTAGCCGCAGTGAAAAAGCCAAATTGACGGTTTTAAAATAAACTAAAAAACGCCTTACTTTGGGTAGGGCGTTGTTGCTGGATAAACTGTTTGATAAACTGTTTGATAAGTTGTTTGCCAAAAAGGGCAATATGTCACCAAAAATGGACGAAAAAGGATGTCGCATGAGCGAAAACAATGTAGCAAAACCCAAGGGATTGAGCGCAACCAGTTATTTGTTTGTACCCGCCATCAATATTGAGCGGGTGGAAAAAGCCTTTGCCCGTGGCGCAGATACGGTGATAATTGACTTGGAAGATGCGGTCAGTGATAGTGTCAAAATGCAATCACGTGACAATGTGGTCAATTATCTAAGCGGCGCTGATGCCCAGCCTGTTTGGGTGCGTATCAATGCCGCAAGTAGCAACCACCAAGCGGGTGATATTGATTTGCTCAAATCTTTGCCAGCGTCCGCAATGAACAACGTGATTGGGGTAGTGCTACCCAAAGTCGAGCACGCCATAGAGATAGACCGCGTCCGTCATGCGCTCGCCAAACCCATGATTGCCTTGATTGAGACACCCAAAGGCATGGCAAATATACCCGACATCGCCGCTGCAGCAGGCTTGACAGCGCTCAGTTTTGGCTTTTTGGATATCTGTGAAAAATTGGGCGTGCGCGCAGACAGCGAGGCAGGTCAGATGGTTGCCAACCAAATCCGTTATCAGCTAAGCTTGCATAGTGCCATCAATGCGCTCACCCCACCGATTGAATGCGTATACCCGCCTTTTAATGACGATGACGGTCTGACCCAGCGGGTCAACGGGTGGCGCGATTTGGGTTTTTCAGGGATGCTATGTATTCATCCAAACCAAGTTGCCATTGTCAATGCACTGGCTAGACCCAGCCAATCACAGCTTGCCTTTGCCAAAAAAGTGGTTGACCATTATTCACAGACAGGGCTCGGGGCATTTGCCATGGATGGACAGATGGTTGATACCCCGGTGATTGTGCAAGCGCAAAAACTGATTCAAACATACCAACCCTAAGGCTAATCAAACCATAACCCAACTTATAACAACACAAACCATAACAAGGAAAATCATGACAACACATAGTGAGCATAGTAACAGTAAACCCACCCTAGAGACGATACTCAATCATCGCTCGATTCGCAAATTCACCAATCAGCCGATAGATGCAGCAACGTTTGAGCAGCTCATCGAAGCGGGGATGGCAGGCTCATCATCGGGATTTTTGCAGTCGGCAAGCATCATTCGGGTGACAGATGCAACGCAGCGCTATGACATCCGCCGTATTTGTGCCGATGCCCAGCAAGCCAAAGACGGGGAAAAATACGGTCATCCCTATGTGGAGCAGTGTGCCGAGCTACTAATTTTTTGTATGGACAACCACCGCCACCAAACGCTTGTACCCAATGCGCAAATTGATTGGACTGAAGTCACCATTGTTGGGTCGGTTGATGCAGCCATTATGGCGCAAAATCTGCTACTAGCGGCTGAGAGTATAGGATTGGGTGGTGTGTATTTGGGCAGTATCCGCAATGATATCAAACGGATGGGCGACATACTCAAACTGCCACAAGGCGTGGTGCCGCTATTTGGCATGGCATTGGGTTATCCTGACCAAAACCCTGCCATGCGTCCACGTTTGCCAAAGGCATTGGTGGTGTCAACCAACCAATATGAGCCAGCCGACAAATCCGCATTAGACCAGTATAACCAAACCGTTGCAAATTATTATGCGGCGCGTGGTCAAGCAGGGGCAGATTGGGTGCAAACCATTGAAAATTATTTGGATAAACCCGTTCGTCCCGACGTGCTGCCTTATCTTAACCAACAAGGCTATGCCAAAAAATAACCCAAAGCTCAATCAATAAATTCATCTAAAAAAAAGTTTATGTAAAAAAATCGTGTAAAAAAGGACGCCTAAGCGTCCTTTTTGATAAATGAAAAAGTCTTATTTTAATAAATTTTTCAAGTTTTTGGCTTGCTGTGCTGCATTACCTGTGTAAGTGGCAGGGGTCAAATCAGCCAAACGTTGACGCTCAGTTTCTGGTACGGCTGTCAGCTCATCACCATTGACAAAGTTGACCATCATCTCACGAGTCATGGCTTGACCGCGGGTCAAGGCTTTTAGTTTCTCATAAGGTTTTTCAACATTGTAGCGACGCATCACGGTTTGGATCGGCTCTGCCAATACTTCTTGTGCAAGCTCTAGGTCTTCATTGAGACGATTGGCGTTAAGCTCTAATTTGCCAATACCTTTTAAGCAAGCGTCAAAGGCAATCAAACTTTGGGCAAAACCTACCCCCATATTGCGAAGGACCGTTGAGTCAGTCAAGTCGCGCTGCATACGAGAAATCGGCAGTTTTTCACCCAAATGCGCCAACACGGCATTGGCAATACCTAGATTACCTTCCGAGTTTTCAAAGTCAATTGGGTTGACTTTGTGTGGCATGGTGGATGAGCCCACTTCGCCATCTTTGAGTTTTTGTTTGAAATAACCCAAAGAGATATACGTCCATATATCGCGGTTAAAATCAATCAAAATGGTATTGTAACGGCGCAGCGCGTCAAACAATTCGGCGATATAGTCATGTGGCTCAATTTGGGTGGTATACGGATTAAAGGTCAACCCAAGACTGGTGACAAAGTGCTCGGCATTTTTTGCCCAGTCAATTTGTGGGTAGGCTGATAGGTGCGCGTTGTAGTTGCCCACTGCACCATTGATTTTACCTAGCAACTCTACGTTATTAAATTGCTTGAGTTGGCGATGCAGGCGGTATGCCACGTTTGCCATTTCTTTACCCAAAGTCGTTGGGCTCGCGGTTTGCCCATGCGTGCGTGACAGCATGGGTTGGTCGGCATGGGTTTCCGCGAGTGCGGCAATCTCATCAATGATTTTTTGCATCGATTGCGCCAGTACGTCGCGACCTGATTTTAACATCAACGCATGTGATAAGTTATTGATGTCTTCAGAGGTACAGGCAAAATGGATAAATTCACCTGCATCTTTTAGCGCATCGATATCGGCAATTTTTTCTTTTAAAAAGTATTCAACGGCTTTGACATCATGGTTGGTGGTGCGTTCGATGTCTTTGATACGCATCGCGTCTGCTTCGCTAAAATTGGCTACAATCGCATCCAAGCGCTCATTGGTCGCTGCCGAAAAAGGCTGAATTTCATGAATATCGGCATGATTGGCAAGGGTCTGCAACCAGCGCACTTCCACCGTCACACGGGCATGAATCAAGCCAAATTCTGACAGGTAAGGACGTAAACTATCCACTTTACTGGCATAGCGACCATCAATAGGTGAAAGAGCGGTCAAAGTATTCATCAAATAATCCTAATTGGTTAAATAAAGGGTTAATGTAAAAGTGCCTGCATTATAGCAAACTATGACAACGTGGACTACCGCTAGCGTTGCTTGGCAAACAGCACAAGCCCAATAATCACCAACGCAATCCCCACAAAACTTAAGCCTGATGGCATGGGCGTGTGCAGCAGCAACATACCGCCTAACAACGCAAAAATAATTTCACTGCCTTGTGTGGCATCGACGGCGGCCAGTTGTTGTGGCTGTTTGGCAAGACTACGGGCATGTAAAAAAGTGGTGGTACCGAGCACACCTGCCATCAACGCAACCAAAAAACTAATGGTCATTTGTGAGACACTGGGCGCGGGCGGTTGTACTATGACGCCTAATACCAACCACATCGGCAATGACCCTAGCGACATTAGCCAGACTTTATGCAGGGGATTTGATAGCAGTGGGGAAGTTACTTGCGGCACTTTTTGTAGCAATTTGCTCGTTGCCAATTCGCTCGTTACTTTGCGCGTTTCATTGCTCGCTGCCTTGCTTATTGCATGGGTATGATGGGTGGAGGCCCCTTTGGGTTGTCCCGCTTGCCAAATTAATTGATTACCTAAGGGGAAACAAAAACTGGCAATAAAGGCAGGTAGCGCACCAAATAGCAACAAAGCATGCCAATCAGTGCCTTGGCTCGTGCTATGCCTTAATCCTTCACCCACATTGGCAAGTACCACACCGATAAATACAATCACCGAATAGACAATAACTTTTTTTTGAAATGATTGCCCAAAAAAACTCAACACCACTAAGCTTGCCACCACAGTGAATAAATAGGTCGCGGCAATCACCCACCCTTGTGCATAATCTGCCGCAAAGGCCAGCAGTCCATATGTGCCAAGTCCAATGCCGCCCGTTACACACCAAAACTGCCAATGACTGGCAAATAGTTTACATAGCGCTAGTAGCTTGGACGGATTGAGTTTGTTTTGCAGCAAAATAAAAATCGATAACAACAGCCACATAAAAAAACAGCGAAAACTTGCTGACCAAAACCAATGTCCACCTTGTACACTCATCAATTGATACAGTACAAACGACGTGCTAAAAAAAGCCGACGCAATCAGCCCCCAAACAATCATTTTTCCCATTGGCTTGATATTTCCCTAAGTTGTGTTCTAACGATTTGACAGTGGCTATTTGGCAGCGGCTATTTGCCTTTGGCATCTGCCCAAATGATTTTATGCAGTTGTAGTTGAAAACGCACCGGCAGCGCATCGGCAAGTATCCATTCTGCCAAGTCAGTGGCAAGGGTAGGTACATTGGCTTGACGTTCTTCCACATTAAACATCGGAGAAAACCACACCGTTGCGACTTTTTTATCCAGTTGGTAGTCTGCGAGGATTTGTTTTGACCAGTCATAGTCGTCGCGATTCATAATGACAAATTTGATTTGGTCATGGGCAGTTAAGTAGGGGAGGTTTTGCCACAGATTTTTATCGGCTTCTTGAGAGCTTGGGGTTTTGATATCCATGACCTTAGAGACTGCCGTTGGCACCTCTGCCACGGACAGCGCGCCCGAAGTTTCAAGCGAAATCTCGTAGCCATGCGAAAGTAGCAAGTTCATCAAAGCGATTGCATTGGGCTGGGCTAAAGGTTCGCCACCTGTCAAACAAATACGCTGGCACGGAAAACTCTGACACACTGCCAAAATCCCTGCCAAACTCATGCGCTCGCCGCCGACAAAGGCATATTCGGTATCACAATACACACATCGCAGCGGGCAGCCCGTCAAGCGAATAAAAATCGTCGGCAATCCTGCGGTCAAGGCTTCACCTTGCAGCGAATAAAAAATCTCAGTGACTTTAAGTCCTGCTTCGGGGTCAGTGGTGGGAATGTCGATACGTCTTAAAGAATGGTTCACAATTATTACCTAAATCAACCGTAAAAATATCGCACTATTGCATATTTTATACAAATGCATATTTTATACAAAGCTGACCGTTTGGGGAAAATAAAATGTTATATCATAATTAAAAACTGGGTGCTAGCCCTTTGTTCACCTTGTAAAATTGCTGTTAATTTGCGTCTTATGAAAAAGTAAGGGGCGCAACATATAAACATATAAATGACACGACAAATAATAGGAAACCATTATGAAACAATTGATGACCGCTGCATTGATAGCAGGTTTGACTATCACCAGTACTGCAAGCATGGCAGCGGCGGATAAACCTGCTAGAGCTGTGGCAGTAAAATTTAAAGCAGGCGCGTCAGGTGCCACTTACCATGGTAAAATCAAAGGCTATGGCTATGACCAATACAGTTTTTATGCCAAAAAAGGTCAAAGATTAAAAGCGGTCACCACAGGCAATGTTGACAGTTATTTGTTTAATAATCGCTTAGCTGATTCGGCGAATTTGGGGGAATATTCAAGTGACTTAGATAGTCATGGTGATTATATCTTGCCTTATACAGGCACTTACCAAGTCAGAGTGATGCAAACTCGTAACGATGCGCGCAAAGGTAAAACACCCAACTATACGCTGCAGCTGACAATTCGCCAATAGCCTAATTAATACCCTTATTAAGCAAGCCTAATAAGGGCGCCTGTGCGATAGGTGACTAGACCTGTCTGCGCCTATGATTAAGGTAATTTCCAATCAGCCTCCATTGCTCAGAGCTTAAATGTCGCTCAGAGCTAAAATGGGGGCTTTTTTTATACGGGTTTTATACGGGCTTTTTTGCTAAAAACTGGTAACAGTCAGTCACGACGCAGGGGTGATTAAGTTAAGCTCGGTGAGTATTTCTAGTGCTGCCCGAAACGCTTCTTGTGCCGCTGGTGCGCCGCAGTAAGGTAGGCTATGTAGTAGCACTTCTTGAATTTCTGCCACGCTTGCGCCGTTATTAATCGCCCCGCGAATATGCCCTTTTAGTTCTGTTGGGGATTTTTGCGCGATTAAAAAGGCGAGGGTGATTAGTGAGCGGGTTTTACGGTCTATTCCTTTTCCATCACTGCCGTCACGTTGCCACGTCGAGCCCCACGCATGTTCATTGATCCAGTCTTGTAGCGGAGCGGTAAATTCGGTGACTTGTGACATGGCGCGCTCAACGTGCGCATCGCCCATCACTTGTTTGCGGACTGCCATACCATTATCGTAATCTTGCTGTGCCATTTTTCTGTCCTTTAACGTTGTGAGTTTATCTATAATTTTTAATTTGTGATTTGCTGAAAGTAATATTAATACCTTTTGATTGAGTTAAATATTCAAATTGCTGAATATTAACATTAACTTCTGGAGCTTTAGAGCCAAATAATACCTTGTTAATTTTAAATGGTAGATTTTGGTATTGAAAAAATAATACTGGATTCAAGATATTATGTGAGTGTGTTAATACCCAATCTAATTTCGCATTATTATCTTCATCAGTTTTTATATATAAGACTCTAATTTCCTGTTCAACTTCGTATTCATATGATTTAAAAAAATGCTTCCAAATATCAAAAGACTTAAATACAAAGTTGAAATTATATAATTTGTAAATAGCATTTTGAAAAGCTCTTAAAATATCTAATTCAAAATGTCTATTTTCGTGTATAACTTCACCATTTGAGCTTTTGTTAGACCATCTTTTACCGTAGGAGATAGCTTTAACATAGAAGTTATCTATATTACAATTTTTCATTTCAAGCTCTAAAGAAACCCCAGTTGAATCATTTCCATATAACCGCCATTGATTTAAATCATCTTCAAGAGGTGATGCTGACATGATAAATTTACTGTTTAAGTTATCTAAATAGCTAATACTATGTAACTGATTGGGCGTAGGAGTTAGTCCTAGGTAAGATTCAACATAATTTATTTCTGAAGTGTCGTTCATGCCCGATAGTCCACTTAAAGTCATTGTTTTATCTTTGGCTAGATAAAAACATAATTGTAAACTACCATAGCGATAAAATTTTGTTCTAGGCTTTAGATTAGGTAAAAGTACGTCAAAAAACCGAAATTCAAATTTATTTATTGAAAGATCATCGGAAGTCTCGTGTTCATATTCTTGAATTGATGGGAAAAAATACTCCTGGATAACGTTTTTAATTTTTTCAATTTTTTCTCTATATTTGGCTTTTTTTTCAAGATAGTATTGATAACCCATCTCTTTTAATTGTCTTTCTAATTCATAGTTCAATCCTTCAGGGTCGAATGACTCAATTAGTAGGTTCTGTTGAACATTCAAAGCTTCAGCCAATGATAAGCAAAGGCTAGAGCGA
>NZ_DAMBFQ010000008.1:0-90464 GCF_032061225.1 Moraxella sp. CTOTU48841 | reverse complement strand
ATCAAAATTTCCTCATTATGTTCTTTTGTATATTAAATGTTCAACACAACCTAATCATAGAAAATTTTTTTATGTATGAAAAAATCAATGTAAGGACTTCTTCTTTATTATCTGAAATGAAGAACGAACCAAATTCAGATTGTTTAATTTCAGGCTCGATGTTGTTGAGTATATCAAGACTTATCAGAGTGCGATTTAGATATAAGATTAAGTTAGAGGGTGTAAAAATTAGGAAGATTCTATTAAAGTTAGATAATTCATCAAAAAATCGCCAATCAATACGATGTAGCCAGTCATTATTTAAGAAATTATCATTAATTTTAAAATCTATATAAATTTCAAAATTCTTATAAGCCAAGGCAGTATCAAAGAAATAACTATTAATCCCACCAATTTTTAACTCAACATTTTTGGCGGATTTAACTACATCTTTAATTTCTAGACTTTGAGTTTATTTAAGTATAAAAAATTAGAGAGTGTTACGAAGTTACTCGAAACACTCTCTATAGTTATTAAAGCTTGATATTATTCCATTCTCAACAAGTCATTAATAGATGTTTTGCTACGCGTTTGTGCGTCAACTTTTTTCACGATTACCGCACAGTAAAGCGAGTGTGAACCGTCTTTACTTGGCAAACTGCCCGACACGACTACCGATCCTGCAGGAATACGGCCGTAACTGATTTCGCCTGTTTCGCGGTCTAGGATTTTGGTTGATTGACCGATATATACGCCCATCGAAATCACCGAGCCTTCCTCAACAATCACACCTTCAACGATTTCTGAGCGCGCACCGATAAAGCAGTTGTCTTCAATGATGGTTGGGTTGGCTTGTAGCGGCTCAAGGACACCGCCAATGCCGACCCCGCCTGATAGATGCACGTTTTTACCGATTTGGGCGCATGAACCCACTGTCGCCCACGTATCGACCATTGTGCCTTCATCGACATAGGCGCCGATATTGACGTAAGATGGCATCAAGATAGCGCCTTTGGCAATGTATGAGCCTTTACGCGCGACGGCAGGTGGCACCACGCGCACGCCCGCTTTGGCAAATTGTTCATCGCCCCAGTCTGAAAATTTGGTTTCGACTTTATCAAAGAACTGCAGGTCACGACCGCCATTCATGATGCGGTTGTCGTTCAGACGAAAGGATAATAATACCGCTTTTTTGACCCATTGGTTGACGATCCATTCACCGTCTTTTTTCTCTGCCACACGCAAGGTACCCGCATCGAGCTGGGCGAGCACATCATTGACGGCAGCACGCACATCGTCGGTGGCGTCATTGGGGTTGAAGTTGGCACGGTTTTCAAACGCATCTTCAATAATCTGTTGTAATGACATAATTTTTTCCTACAATCCAAAAAAAGGTAGGTCATTGTCGCTAATTTTATTTTGTTTGGCAAATATTAATACGTCATTTTGGCAAGTTTTCATGAGTAGCTAGCTTTGAGGTGTTGTAAAATCAAGGTACGTATTAAAAGGCATGTATTAAATAGCTTAAAAAGCATGGGTTAAATAGCCGTCATTAAATGAATCAGCGCAGGGCCAAAAAACACCATAAATAACCCTGCCAATACCATCGTCAGACTGGCAATCACGCCTTCGCTTTCATGGCGCTGACTGGCTCTTGCAGTACCAAAACCATGTGACGCATTACCCAATGCCACGCCGTGGGCAAGATGAAAACGGATTTTTGACCAGGCCAGTACCATATCGCCAATCACCATGCCGACCACCCCTGTAATTAAGGTAAATAGCGAGACGAGCGCCGCTGAACCATGAATCTGCTGCGCCAAATCAATCGCAAATGGGGTAGAGATTGACCGTGCCATCAAGCTGTAGGTGAGGGTGGCATCAAATTTAAACACGCGAGAAAACACCATGATGCTAGCAATACCCACCAACATACCCACCACAATCGACACCGCAAGCACGGCAGCATAGCGGTAAATCAATTGACGATACTGATAAATCGGTATGGCAAAGGCCACGGTTGCAGGGCCCAATAACTCAACAATCCAAGCGGTATCGGCAAAATAGGTTTGGTAAGAAATCCCAAACACAATCATCAATACAATCGTTACCGTCGCCACCGTGATGGCAGGATTGAGCCAAAATTTTGGGAAACGGGCATACACCCGCTTTGCTAAAATATACGCCAAGATAGTCCAAAGTAAACAGCCGATAGAGATAATATTCATAGTAAATTACGATTGGTATGATTAATGATTAATAGTATATGAGTCTTGATAAGTTTGATTAGTGATGGGCATGGTGCGTGCGGCGATACAACGCGCGTTTCACACGATTGCCTAGTATAAAAGTGAGAGCAGAGCTGAGCATCACCAGTGCCGTACTTACGACAATGGTAATCATCAGCTGCCAACCTTTAGCAAAAAATAACTGCTGATATTGGGTAATCGACATCATCAGCGGAATAAATAACAGCACCAACTCGCCCAAGATAAATTTCGCGCCGACATTGACCCAGTCGAGTTTAATGACCCCAGTCAATAGTAATCCCAGCATCAAAAACAGCCCCACAATGCCAGATGACATAGGAAGGTTGAATAATTTTTTGAGGATGTCAGCTAAGCCCCATACCACACCAATGAGGGCGATTTGCAGTAAAATTTTGACCAGTGGCTTTTGTAACATAGGGTCTATTCTATGGGATAGCAGTTTATGAGGTAACAGTTTATGGGGGAAAATCTGCTGAAAAGTTGGAAGATTCATAGCGCGTTTCATGGTAAACAAGTCATCAACAATTGAGATATCTAGTATAAAAAACCCATTAACAAAAAATATGAATAATATTTTTAAAATTATGCGTAAAATCTATAAAGCTATTTTGGGCAGTTCAGAAATATGATGACCTTAAAACAACTTCAATGCTTTATCACTGTGGTGAAGACCGGCGGCTTTTCTCATGCTGCCGATACATTGAGTTTGACGCAGCCAACCGTCACCAAAGCCATTTCCAATTTGGAAGATACGCTGGGCGTGGCGCTTTTTGATAAGCAACTGATGAGCCGCAAGCGGGACATTGCGCTGACCGAAATTGGTGCATTGGTATATGAGCAGGCGCAGACGGTGTTACAACAAGTCGGCTACCTTGAGCAGACGGTGACACAATATCAGCACATGGATCGCGGGCAGCTGCGGCTAGGGTTGTCACCGCTCGGGGGTGAGTTGTTGAGCGATGCGATTTTTGAGTTTTATCAATCCTATCGCCATATTGAGCTGTCTTTGCTAGAAGATGGCGCAGAGTCGTTAAAACAAGCCTTGCTCGATGATACGCTTGATGTGTGTACCTTGATGCAACCGATTGAAGAGGACTTTGATTGTATCCCAGTATGCGATTATCCCATTATGATGGTGGCACACCGGCAGCATATGGGCCATACCATCAAACAAGTGACTTTAAAATCCTTAAAAAATGCGTCGTTAATGTTGTTTGCGTCCCATTCGTCATTTACCTCAATGATTGTCGAAGAGTGCCAAAAACTCGGCTTCGAACCCAATATCGTTTGCCACACCAACCAATGGCAACTACTGACAACTTTGTTGAAAAAAAACATGGGGGTGACGCTATTGCCCAAATATTACACCGATAAACTCGATGACAAACAGCTGGTTTGCCTGCCGCTTGTCCAGCCCAATTTGACTTGGCAAATGGTGGTGGCATGGCGAAAACACCGACCGTTGACCCCAGCGATGCAAGCTTGGTTAAATGTAGTACAGCGCCAAGCTGATAATAAAATTTAATGGGAAAGTTTAATCGACAAGCTATAAACATTTGATAAACTTTCTTATCGCACCGTGTTACGGCTTTGTGTTACAGCCTTGTATTATAGACCCGTGTGTTAATGCTTTTTGATATATGGAATTTACCAAATGGCGTTAGACACCGCAAAATCACTGACGTAAAATCATTCAACAATACCTCAAAAAAAGGGAATACTTATGCTACAACAACCTGATGATCACTACACCGCACCCGCCAACCTTGGCACAGCGGTATATGCCAACAATGCCGATGCTATTGGTAACACGCCGCTGGTGCATCTTAATCATATCATGCCACAGGGGGTGACCGTACTTGCCAAAATCGAAAGCCGTAACCCGGCGTTTTCGGTTAAATGCCGAATCGGTGCGGGCATGGTGCAAGCCGCCGAGCAAGCAGGGCTATTAAAGCCAGGTATGCAAATCATCGAGCCCACCAGCGGTAACACGGGGATTGCGTTGGCGTTTGTGGCAGCAGCCAAAGGGTATAAAATCACGCTGACCATGCCCGCCTCGATGAGTATGGAGCGCCGTAAAGTGCTGGCGGCGTTGGGCGCACACTTGGTGCTCACTGAACCTTCGCTAGGTATGAAAGGCGCGGTGGAAGCTGCGCAAGAAATCCATGACAACCATCCTGGCGAATACTTTTTGCCGCAACAATTTGATAACCCTGCCAACCCAGACACCCATGTCAAAACCACCGCACCTGAGATTTTTAATGCCACCGCGGGTAAGGTCGATGCACTAGTGGCAGGCGTGGGTACAGGCGGGACGATTTCGGGTATCGCCCGTTATTTTAAACAAATAAAAAATCAGCCGCTTTATACCGTCGCGGTTGAACCTGCGGAATCACCGATTATTACCCAGACGCGTGAAGGTAAACCCATCACCCCAGGTCCGCATAAAATCCAAGGGATTGGCGCCAACTTTATCCCAAAAAATCTTGCGCTTGATTTGCTTGATGAAGTCATCACGGTAACTGGCGATGATGCGATTGCATGGGCAAGACGGGCGATGACCCAAGAAGGTATTTTATGTGGTATCTCTTGCGGTGCAGCGCTGCAGGCGACGTATCAACTAGCAAGCCGCCCTGAGATGCAAGGCAAAACCATTGTAGTTATTCTGCCAGACAGTGGTGAGCGTTATTTAACGAGTGTGCTATTTGATGGTATCTTCACTGGCGAAAACTTTAATTAACAAGCTTTCATGAACGATAAAAAGGGCTTTAGTTAGCCCTTTTTTAATTTATTTTTACTTTATTTTTTAATTTAAAATATCTATAAAATCATCGGTTGAATAACCCAAATATTGTCATCAACCCATGACCTATAAAGAATAATCCACAATAAATAGCCTAAGCGAGTTTTTCAATCATTGTCACTCATTTCTTTTCAAGTCGTTTTTATTACTGACTTATTTTTGTTGCCAAGCCATTTTTAAGCGTTTTTGCTGACGTAATAAACGCGTCCCTAACAGTAGTGACGCCAATCCCAGCGCTGCAACCAGCGCGATCCAAAATCCTTTAGCCCCCATATCGGTATGGCGCACCAAATAGGTACCCAGCGGAATCGCCACCACCCAATAGCAAAACAAGGTGATAAACATCGGCACTGTGGTATCTTGCATACCGCGCAAAATCCCCGCAAAATTGACCTGCCAGGCGTCAAACAACTGATACACGGTGGCAAACCATAACAACAGCGCGGCTTGCTGGATCACTTGCGGGTTTTCACTAAAGAAAGTTGGCAGGGTTTGCCGAAAAATGGCAGTTAACAACATGCTAATCACCGCAAATGACGTAGCTACAGCAATGCCGATGAGCTTGATGCGTTTAAGCTCTCGGTAATCTTTGGCGCCATAGCGATTTGACACCATGATGGTGAGCGCCATCGCGACTGAGAAAGGGAACATAAATAACTGCGATGAAATCGTCAACGCGACCTGATGGCTTGCCACCGCGATTTCACCCAGTGGGCTGATGATAATGGAAGCTAGACTAAAGGCGCTTACTTCAAAAAAAATCGACATACCAATGGGAATGCCAATTGATAATTGCTGACGCAACTGAGCAAAATTCATACCGGCAAAATTGGCAAAAAACCGTTGATTGGCAAAATCTGACTGGGGGCTTAAAGTCAAATAGCTTACCAACATCAGTAAATTTATCCATAACGCAATCCCAGAGGCAAAACCACAGCCCGCACCGCCCATGGCAGGAATCAGCACAGTTTTGCCTAGGGTGACGCCATGAATAAACGCATAGCTGAGCGGCACATTTAAAATCAAACCAATCAGGCTAATCACCATGACCACGGTGGGATGTTTTAAGCTTTCGGTGTAGCAGCGCAGCGAGGTATATAGACAGACCGCAGGAAACCCAAAAGAAATACCAAACAAGAATTTTTGCGCGATATGCTGAATATCCTTCGGTACCTTCATCCAATCAAACAAATAATGCAGCTGATTAACCGCCACAAACCCTATAATACCGATGATAAGCGCCAGCCAAAGCGATTGTTGGGTGATAAACGGCACTTTTTGTAGTTGCTGTTGACCAATCGCTTCCCCAATCAATGGCGTGGTGGCAAGCAAAATACCAACCGCCAGCAAAAACGTGGGCATCCAAATACCCGCGCCGATTGCCACGCCCGATAAATCTAGCGCGGAGACTTGACCAGCGAGTAAGGTATCCACCAAGGCAAGCCCTGACTGGCAAATCTGGGTGATTAAAATAGGTAAGGTTAAGACAAATAATTGTTTTAAGTCTTGACGAGCAATAGCTGACAGCATGTAATGACCAAATATTCGTTGAAAATTCAATAAAGGCGGCAGTTTAACAGATTTTGCGGCATGATTTTTTATTGTTTAATTTATTGTTTAACAGGTTAGCAAATTAACAGGTCAAAAAAAGTTAGCGTTTGATTGTGATAGCGTCAACATAAAAAAGCCTTTATCAAATGTCGCCACAATTTGATAAAGGCTTTTTTACAACAATAGCTTTTAAAGCGCTTTAATCATGGCTTGATAGCCTGTGAGTTTATTAGTCGCATCAAAGGTCTGTACCACAAACGCATAATTGGCTTTGGTGGCATCCACAAAGGGGGTAAAAGTAGTGCCATAGGTTAATTGGTTGGTGCGTACAAAACCCATACCGCGGTCAGTGGCTTTATCCAAGTTGATTTGGGTGACAAGCGTGCGAGCGGTGTTGGCAGGCGCAGTCCAATTGAGGTTTAGGGTACTACCTGTCCCCGTAAGATTAACGCCTAAATTGCCGATAGTAGCGGTGAGGGGCAATACTTTAAAATCGCCATCGCCGCCTAAGGTATAGTTGACATCACAGCCGTCTTTATTGTCAGATAATTGTTTGCCAAAATCGACACCCATCTCATAACTATATTGACCATCCCAATAATCCTGATTGCTATTATAATCGCCATTAAATGGCATGCCCGCCACAGAGGTTTTTAATTCGTCAAACTGTAAAAATTTAAGAACCGTATTATCAAGCTTTGCTGCTGGGTCGAGTGTACCAGACAGCACACCACCCATCTTTTGGTCAGTTTTAATAGCGTTTTTTTCTGTGGTTAAGGTGTTTGGGTCTTGGCAAGTTTTTTGTTGATAGCTCATTTGACCATACACCGAGGCGGCATAATCATTGCCAATATCAAAATACACCACGCCCAGGTCGCTATCATTGGGCTCGTTGTCGTTGTCTTCTACAAAATAGCCAACATACAACCCCCCTTTACCGCCTTCTGGGGTGATTTTGTCCAAAAAATTATCTAAGCTGTCTTCGGGCAAAAAGATACTTTGTAAAATCTCTGCCATGCTTTTTTCTTTATTGGTTAATTTATCCTCGACTTTTTTGTAGGCATCGCGGACATCCGTTGCAATGTTTTTATAACTCTCATTGGCATCGTTTAGGGCATTGTCGACAGTCTCACTACCTGAGCCACCACACGCAGATAGGGCGATGGTGAACGCAGTTAGCATGCCTATTTTATAAAACGCTTTTTTACAAGGCGCTTGGGTATATGACATGATGACAATCCTTCCTTGATAATAGATGAAATAGCAATAACTAATAGCGATAAATTATTAAATAAAATCAAAATAAAAGTTTGGGGCTATGCTACCATTGTTATTTTTTAAAGTATAGCCAAATAGTAACGATTATCATCAAAAAATTATTGGCTATAGCGTGTTAAATTATCAATCAAATGAATTAGTTACTGATTAATGCCAAATCCAAACCTTATCCCTTTGTCGCTCTATATCCATATTCCTTGGTGTGTTAAAAAATGCCCGTATTGTGATTTTAACTCACATGAAAGCCGTACACCGATTGATTTTGTAGGCTATGTTGATGCCTTATTAGACGATTTAAAAACCCAGCTAAGCTTTGTACAAGGGCGCAAGATTTCCACCATTTTTATTGGGGGCGGTACGCCATCGCTGCTGCCGATTGCGCAATATCGGCAGCTTTTTGCGGGCATCAATGCCCAGTTAACACTGACGCACGATTGTGAAATCACCATGGAAGCCAATCCTGCTACCGTGGAGCATGCGCCATTTCATGAATATTTAGCGGTGGGTATCAATCGGTTGTCGCTTGGCGTACAAAGTTTTCAAACCCAAAAACTTGCTGCCTTGGGGCGGATTCATAACCCGCAGCAGGCCATTTCAGCTGTTCAAAACGCCCAGCAAGCAGGGTTCAAAAAGCTCAATGTCGACTTAATGCATGGCTTGCCCAACCAGACATTGGCAGATGCCCTGAGCGATTTGCAGCAAGCGATTGATTTGGGCGTTTCGCATATTTCGTGGTATCAGCTCACCATTGAGCCCAATACTGTGTTTTATCGCAATACGCCGATTTTGCCCGATGACGAGATATTGGTGGATATTTTTGAGCAAGGCGCTCAGCTTTTGCAAGCCAATGGATTTGTACAATATGAAGTGTCCGCATGGTCAAGGCAGGTAGATTTTCAGCCCAGTCAGCATAATCTCAACTATTGGCAGTTTGGCGATTATCTGGCGATTGGGGCAGGCGCGCATGGTAAAGTCACGCGGTCTGATGGCATTTACCGGTTTAGTAAATCTCGCTTACCAAAAGATTATAGGGTTAATCAGTCGGCGATAGGTTGGCAAGCCATCGAGCCGTCTGATTTACCGTTTGAATTTATGATGAATGGGCTGCGGCTAAAAAATGGCGTGCCCAAACAGTTTTGGACACAGAGAACAGGCTTGGCATGGTCAGTCATTGAGCCGCAATTGATAAAACTACACAATCGTGGTTTGGTTGAGTTAAGCGGTGACCATATCCACTGCACAGCGCAAGGGTTTTTATTTTTAAACCAAGTGTTGCAAGAATTTTTACCCGATGACTAACGCTTCGACTGCACATTTGATTGAATTTATGCGCCGCAGCCTTATTTAAGCGTCAATCAATTAAAAAAAGAGAGTGATATGTTTACCGATACCCATGCGCACCTAAACCGTTTGGACTTAGAAAAATATCAAGGTGATATCCGTCAAGCCTTACAAGCCGCAAAGGATGCCAATGTGCAGCGGATTATGGCGATTATGTGTGAGCTGGATGAATACGATGCTATTTATGAGATTATCAATACGAAAATTGACGGGCTAACGTTGGGGATGAGTGTGGGCGTGCATCCCTGCGAAGACATTGCTATGCTAAAAAGTGCCACAGTTGAGACACTCGTTGAAATGGCAAATCAGCCGCATGTTTGGGCGATTGGCGAGACGGGGCTAGATTATTATTGGTCAACAGAAAACAGCATAGAGCAAAAAGCCAGCTTTGCCCGCCATATCCATGCCAGTCAGCACCTAAAAAAACCCATTATCGTCCATACCCGTGAGGCGAAACACGATACATTGGATTTATTAAAAGCAGAAAAAGCCGAGCATGGCATTATTCATTGCTTTACAGAAGATTATGAGACCGCCAAAAAAGCCTTGGACTTGGGTTTTTATATATCTTTATCAGGGATTGTGACCTTTAAAAACGCCACTGAATTACAAGCAGTAGCGAAAAAACTGCCTAAAGATCGCATTTTGATTGAAACCGACAGCCCTTATCTTGCGCCAGTGCCCAAACGCGGCAAATCTAACGAGCCTGCTTTTGTACCCTATGTGGCGGATTTTCTCGCCAAGCATTATGACATGCCAGTGGATGAGTTCGCGCACTTAACCCATCAAAATTTTGACGCATTATTACATCAATATGCTTAAAAATAGTTAACGAAATCTTTATACTTTATTAAGTAGGTAATAAAATTTATGTGATAAAACATTTGGCAATGACTCATCAGTCATGTATCATACGTAACAACCTTGCTCCTATGTTACTAAGCGAGGTTATTAAGCTGGGTTAATAAGCGGGCATTTTTTTATCATTTAACAGTTGTGCGTAGATGGGTTGATGTAACGGGTCTCGTCAACAATAGGGGCTACTAGAACAGACTGATGGAGTAATCAATGAGTCGTCAACAACAATTCAAAAATCGTGAAGAAGTGATATTAGCAGTTGCCGAGCAGTTGCTATTAGAGTCTGGGGAAGGCGATATCACCCTAGATAGTTTAGCCGAGCAGCTAGACCTAGCCAAAGGTACGCTATACAAGCATTTTACCAGCAAAGATGAATTGTTTTTACGCATCATTATCCGTCATGAGCAGCAACTACTTGCGCTCAGTGAAGTCGGCGATTGTCCTGCCGCAGGTGTGGCACGTCTTACGCTGTTTCAACTGATTAATCCGCAAAAAGCCATATTACTCAACCAAATCGAAGAGCGCTTAGCCAATTCTGCCGTAGGGCTTAATAAGCTTTTTTCGCAGTTGTATGAAATTCGCCGTGAACGCATGAAGCGATTAATCAATACCACGGCTGAATACCTGCAATCGCTACACAGTACCATGAGTACCCGAGACTATCTGTCAACCATTTGGGCGATGGGTCAAGGCGGTGCAGGACTGCTGAATTCTAGTTTTTACCAACGCTATCTCGGTCGCCGCGATACTTTACGTTTTGCCTTGGTTCAGCATATTTTAGACATTCCCAAGCAATACCCTGCTGCGGTACAATCATTCGATGCGCCTACTGGGGCGAGTCAATCAAACGCTGCTACTCATACAGCAAATTCACAGACTGAGTCAAACTTGACGCCGCGCAATGTCAAATAGTAAATATCAAAGAATACTAGTTAACTATCATCACCCCCGGTTAAGCTTTATAAACTATCCCTGTTTTGTCTGAGTGCATGACGATGCGATTGCTGTTTGGTCGGTCTTGTAAAACTTTCACTCCCGCACCCAGTGCGATGGGTCGGCAACAAGGTTTTACCTTAATCGAAATCATGGTGGTCATTGTCATTTTATCTATTTTTGCTGGGATGATGAGCCTATCGGTGGGGGGTAGCGAAAATCGCAGAAACACGGCATTTTATGAGCGTCTGACCAGTAATCTTGATTATGTACGCCTGTTATCAACAGAACGCATGCAGCCCTATGGGCTGGCAATCAAACTGCCGCAAAATGACGCGCCCAATCAGCTGGTGGTGGTTAAATTAGAAAATGCCTATGCTAGCGCTCAAGCCGCTCTTCGCTCTGCCAACACCGCCATAACCTCACAACCTGCGCCACCCCAATGGGTGATAGAAAAACAAATCCCACCGCTGGATGTGCCAGACAACCTTGACGTCAAAATCCGCCCACTGGATAACCCATTTAACACCACCACTGCCCAGAATACCCAACCCACCGCCAACTGGTTAAGCGGCAGCGAAGCACCGCCTGTGGTGTGGTTTGGGACAGGCGAGGCGACACCCGTGCAAATCAGCATCCAAAAAACCAATGCTGACAAACAAACCTTTGCGGTTGGCAATCCCATCATCGTCAACCAAGCTGGGGCAATCGAGGTGGCAAAATGACCATGGCTATCTCAAATAGACTGGCTATCAGGCAACATCAGCAAGGATTTACGTTACTTGAAGTCATGGTGGCATTAGCGATTTTGGCGGTGGTTGCGATATCAGCCAGCCAAGCCAGTCGCAGTTATGTACAGTCCGTGGATAACATGAAAACACGAACCTTTGGCTATTATGTGGCGCAAAACATGTTGGCAGAATTACGAGTACAAAAAACTTGGCTCGCGGCTTCTGATACTCGGCAAATCACCTCGCAAGGTCGTCAATGGCAAGTGGTCATCTCACCGCAAACCATACAAACCAGTCAAGGCTTTGTCCAACCCATTCATATTCGCGTCGCGCCTATTGTTGATGGCACACCAAAAAAAGACGTGGTGGATATTGATGCGGTGCTGGTAAAGGATATGGGAACAACGCCGTGAGCCCTTCTTCTATTCATTCCTCGCCTGCAACAGCAGCACATAAATCATCTCAGCAAGGCTTTACCTTAATCGAACTGATGATTGCGTTGGTGATTTTTGCGATGCTGGCATTGGCGGGATGGCAGATTATGGATAGTCTGACCAAAAGTCGCGAGCGCGGCTACCAACATCAAAAATCATTATCACAGCTGGATTATGCTTATTTACAGCTGTCGCAAGATTTGGCACAAACCAGCAATTATGTGGCGGTGCCAATCGTATCAGCGACTGCCTATGCTAATACCAATAATACGGCATCGGCGAATAGTGGCACTATGACGCCAACCTTTGTATTAAATGCCTCACAAATGAGTTTTATCCGTTTTGCTGCGCCCGATCCGCGTTATCAGCCATCACCTATGCTAGCAAAAATACAATATTCGTTGGCAGGTGAAACACTGACAAAACAGCGTTTTTATCAGTTAGACGACAACAATGAAACCACTGCAACCAGTGTGTTATTGACAGGGATCAAGGACGCCAGCTGGCGAGCATTGACGCCTGACGCGGTGAGTGTGTTTCCAGATGAAGCCACGCTGCAAAAAGTTCAGCAAATACAAGCGCAAAAAAAGACCAATCAAACGGCCAATGCTTCAACCAACCCGCTCCCTAACGCGCCTGATAACGCAACAGATCAAAATGGCAATTTGCAAAACAGTATAGATTTAACGCCTTATCAGCAGTTACCACGCGGCATCGAGCTTAGTTTTAGTTACCAAGGCGAGCCGATTACTTGGCGATTTGCGTTACCAAACACACCGCCAAACGCACCGAACCCATAATGCAATCAAATTCTGCCAAGTAAACCATGCCAACAAACCGCACTCCATCTAAAATTTTTGCAAATGTTGCCATAGCAAGCCACCCATATCGGCATGGGCAACAAGGGATGGCACTCCTGACTATTTTGTTGTTGGTGGTGGCGATTACCATCGTGGCAGGCAGTATGCTTGCCAATCAAAAAGTAATGATTCGAGAATTTGAGCTGACCAAAGGTCAAGGGCAGCTTAGGGAATATGCCTTGGCAGGGGAAGCTATGGCGACCAATTTGATCGCGCAAGACAGCCAAGTCAACCAAGTCGATAGTTTAGCAGACGCTTGGGCAAAACCCATAGCTGAGCAAACCATGAATCAAGCCAAAGTCAGCATTAAAATCGACGATGATGCCAGCCGTTTTAATGTGAACAACCTGTATCACGATGGCAAAGTGGATGATACGGCATTGGCATTTTTTCAAGCGCTGTTACAAGCCAATGGCTTATCGCCCAATATTGCGATGGCGGTGCTCGATTGGCAAGACCCAGACAGTGACACCCGTGCCGATGGCGGCGCAGAAGCAGCGTATTATCAAAGTACGGGCAAAAAAATGGCGATGGGTATTGCCAACCAGCCTTTTATCTCAGTCAATGAATTGCAACATGTGCGTGGTATGGATAGCGAAGGATTGCAAAAATTAGCGCCTTATCTGACCGCAGTGCCATATTATCTGCCCATGAATATCAACACAGTGAAGCCCGAACTATTAAGCATACTGGTGAATTCACCCACCGCAACCAACGGCAACCATCCGCAAGGCTCAAACCGTTCGGACAGCGATGACAACTCACAATCTGGGCAAGACACTAGCGCAGCTTCAAATGTGGCAGCTACCCACCAAATCGACGATACAGCAATCATCAATTGGGCGAATGCCCGAGAAAACAATCTACCGGTGCAAAACTTGAGTCAATTATGGGCCGTGCCAAGTTTTGCCAACATTGACGAGCGTAACAAAGCACGCATCGCCAAGCTGTTATCCACCCAAAGTCAAAGTTTTCGCGTCGTTGTCAGCGTCAAAAGTGACGACAAGCAGCTTTTTTTGCATAGCCAAATCGCTAAGATTTTACCTAAAGCTGACAATGACCCAGCAGCTGCTTCTGGTGTGCCAGCGACACCCATGCCAGCACCAGTCAATACGCAAAATAACACACAAAATAACACGCCACCACAACTCATCACTTACAACCGCCAATTTTTACCCTTTGCCCAATAATGCAGCAGCGCAATAAATTGGCTTCAAAATTCCCAGTTATTTTGTATTTATTTTAATCAGTTATTTGTTGCTGGCGTATTCTAGGGTAAAATAAGGGGTTTTTCTTGGGCGTTGTTGAATGACGATGGGGCAGAAAACGGGCACAAAAGCGTTGTCAACACAACGGATACAGATGCAACCTAGACGCATAAATTGGATGAATAAATTGGGTGAACATAGATGAATGTAATCGAGCGCTATTTTGGCATAGATGGCCGCAATACAACGATAAAAACTGAAATTCTGGCAGGTCTGACAACCTTTTTGACCATGGCTTATATTATCTTTGTCAATCCCGACATGCTAGCAAAAGCCGGGATGGATAAAGGGGCAGTATTTGTAGCGACGTGTCTAGCCTCAGCGCTGGGCTGTTTTTTGATGGGATTGATTGCGCGTTTGCCCGTGGCATTGGCACCTGGCATGGGTTTGAATGCGTTTTTTACCTTTACTGTCGTCTTGGGGATGGGTAAAAGTTGGCAAGTGGCGTTGGGCGCGGTATTTATTTCAGGCTTGCTCTTTGTGCTAATTAGTGCCTTTAAACTGCGTGAATGGATTATCAACGCGATTCCCTATACCCTTAAACAAGGTATCGTGGCAGGGATTGGGGCGTTTTTAGCATTTATTGCGCTTAAAAGCTCGGGCATCATTGTGGCGAGTCCCGCCACGTTTGTGACCATGGGCAAACTCACCGATTTTGGTCCTGCGATGGCGATTTTAAGTTTTTTTCTGATTGTCGTATTTGTGCAGCGTAAAGTCCCTGCGGCAGTGATGTTGTCAATTTTAATTGTGACGGTGATTAGCTTGTTGGCAGGGGAAACCCATTACTCAGGGATTGTGTCAATGCCGCCATCGATTGCACCGACCTTTATGCAGTTAGATATTGCAGGCGCGCTTGATGTGAGTATGGTTAGCGTGATTTTTGCCTTTTTATTTGTGGTGTTATTTGATACATCAGGCACATTAATTGGCGTGACCAAAAAAGCGGGATTAATGTCTACCGACGGTCAAATCCCGAATCTAGGTAAAGCCTTGTTTGCTGACTCAACGGCGGCTGTGGCAGGCTCATTGCTAGGGACTTCATCGGTAACGAGCTATGTAGAAAGCACCGCAGGGGTGGCAGCAGGTGGACGCACCGGTTTGACCGCCATTGTGGTGGGCGTGTTGTTTTTATTGGCGTTATTTTTTGCCCCATTGGCTGGGATGATTCCTGCGTATGCAACGGCAGGGGCGATTTTTTATGTCGCGGTATTGATGTTATTTACGCTGCGTGAGATTGATTGGGATGACTTGACCGAAGCATCACCTGTCGCGGTAGTGCTGCTGTTGACGCCGCTTACCTTCTCAATTGCGGATGGGATTGCGTTAGGTTTTATCACCTATACCATTGCCAAATTGGTGAGTGGACGCTATAAAGAAGTTAGCCCTGCGGTTTGGGTGTTAACGGTGATTTTATTGGCAAAATTGGTTTTTTTAAGTTAATCAATGGCTGAGCAAAAAAAACCATCTAACCGAATTGGGTTAGATGGTTTTTTATTGAATTTTGGTCCAGAGTACCGCTGTCTATGTGAACCCATGAACTGTAACGTTCAGGGTGGGTATGGCAACCACTCTTAAGGCTTCCTGAATCATCGCAGCATAGCTGGATGCAGGCTTGCACAACAAGTGAAAAGAACGCATACCCTTATATAAATTATCAGCTCAGGTAAAACCATAAACTGGCGAATACCCCAGATGCATGTATTGTAGCAGATTACCTAAAATGATGCAAAAGCTCGCTCGTTAATTCAATGATTGATTAAATTAATCACACTTGACGGTCAAAACATCATTGAAACCTTCAAAACACATCACAAGGTTTTTTGTTCTCATCATCTCGCTTAGCATTTAACAGGCTTTGCAGTTAACAGAATCACGCAAAATCTGGGTTAAAGAGATGGAGCGAGCTATGCTATAATTTTCAAAATTTTTTTAATACTAGTTTCGTATTTTCCTTATTTTAGCTTTTCTAGAGGCAACAATGAATCAAGCATCTAACTCGGTTACCCATCAATCGACGGTCAAAAAAATCCCTCATGTGTTGATGATTTTAGATGGTTTTGGGCATCGCGAAGATCAGCGTGATAATGCCATTGCCGCGGCGCATACTCCAAACCTTGATTATTTGTATCAGCATTATCCCCATGGGTTGATTTCAGGGTCAGGTGAAGACGTGGGTTTACCTGCAGGGCAGTTTGGTAACTCTGAAGTCGGGCATATGAATTTGGGGGCAGGTCGTATTTTGTACCAAGACTCTACCCGTATTCACAAAGAAATCCGCGAACAGCAATTTTTTAGCAACCCTGCATTAACCGAAGCGGTAAAGCTTGCTAATGACCGAAACGCCAATGTGCATATCATGGGATTGTTATCGGATGGCGGGGTTCATTCGCATCAAGATCATATTGTCGCGATGGTGGAGTTGGCATTGCAGCAGGGTGCAAAGCAGGTCTTTATCCATACATTTTTGGACGGTCGTGACACGCCCCCTAAAAGTGCTGACAATTATGTTGCACAATTAGAACAAGCGCTTGCCACGCTTAATGAGCAATATGAGGGCACGGCTTATTTGGTCAGTCTCATTGGTCGCTACTTTGCGATGGATCGGGATAAACGTTGGGATCGGGTACAGCAAGCGTATGATTTGCTGACCCAAGCCAAAGCAGAACGGGTGGTGCAATCAGGTGCTGAAGCGATTAGCGCAGCGTATGGCGCAGGTGAAAGTGACGAGTTCGTCAAACCGACTTGGGTGCGTTATGCTAATCAAAACGCTGACTTTGGTACTATCCAAGACAATGATAGTGTGATTTTTATGAATTTTCGTGCCGACCGCGCCCGCGAAATTAGCCAAGCACTGGTGTCCGCTGATTTTGACGGCTTTAGGCGTGAAAAACTGCCAACGCTGTCAAAATTTGTGATGCTGACTAAATACTCCGATGAGTTACAAAACAATAGCTTGACCAGTATTGCCTTTGAACCGACATCGCTGACCAATACCTTGGGCGAGTATTTGCAAGCGCAAGGCAAAACCCAACTGCGCATTGCTGAAACCGAAAAATACGCGCACGTGACTTTCTTTTTTAGTGGTGGGCGTGAAGCAGAGTTTGAAGGGGAGCATCGGATTTTGGTCAACTCGCCTTCGGTTGCTACTTATGATTTACAACCTGAAATGAGTGCGCCAGAAGTCACTGAAAAATTGACCAATGCCATCAATTCCGGTGCGTATGATGTACTGATTGTGAATTATGCCAATGGTGATATGGTAGGGCACACAGGTTTGTTCGATGCCGCTGTCAAAGCCGTCGAAACGTTAGATAACTGTGTAAAAACCATTGCCGATTGTGTGATTGCCAATCATGGCCATTTGCTGATTACCGCTGACCATGGCAATGTTGAACAAATGCAGGATTATGATAGCGGACAGGTACACACCCAGCATACCACAGAGCTAGTGCCATTTATTTATGTCAATGAGCAAGCGCCTAATACCGTGCACATTCGCACAGGTGGTAAGCTATCAGATGTCGCGCCAACATTATTGGACTTAATGCACCTCGCCAAACCTGCCGAAATGACAGGTGAAAGCTTAATCGTAGCAAACTAACAGTTAATGGGTGCAACTATCGTATGGTAATGCAGCGTCTCAAACCACTATCCAGCCTTACTTTCAAAAGACACGTTATCGCGCTGGCATTATGGGGGATAGGTTCATTGAGTTATGCTGCTAACCGACCGACTGTCAGTGCGCCTGTCAAATCACCTGTTACTTCTGCTGCCTCAGTTGCGGCAAAAACCGATAAAACGGCATTAAAACCTGCAATCACTCAGGCGATTGCGGGTACTAATCCTACTACCGTGCCCGTTAGTGTAGTGAATGCACCTAATGGTGTACCAGATGCCGCTGATGACGATAATTTGACGGATGACGGCGCTGACGATGGCGGGGAAGTGGATATTACGTCAAACACACCTATGGTGGCTAATCCCGCCACTCAGCCAAATCCAGCGACTCAGCCCATCGCGCCAGCCTCTGAGCAAATCCAGCAAGTGGCGTTGGGGGCAGTATCACCCGTCACGGTCGAAAAATTTGTCAAAATGATTGATATCATCCGTCAAAACTATGTGACGAATGTCGATGATGAATCGCTGTTTGCCAATGCGATGGCAGGCACTTTAGCGGCGCTCGATCCTTATTCTGAATATCTGGATGCAAACGCGTTTGAAAACTTAAGGTTATTTACCGAAGGCGATATTGGCAGTATTGGCGTGAGTGTCAGTTTTCATGCCGATGTAGATAGCTGGGTGTTTGATGACGTGCTGCCCAACTCGCCTGCTGCAAAAGCTGGTATTCAGCGCGGCAATTATTTGCATCAAATCAATGATAATAAGCTGGACAGCACGCGAACCCCACAAGATGTCGATCAGCTGCTGACAGGCATTGCAGGGACAACGGCTCGCTTGTTAGTCTCGGATAAAGGTCGTCGTAAACATCTGGTGGTGGTGCAAAGAACCTTGTTACAACAACAAGCCATGAGTACTAACATCATTAATGGTGTTGCGGTGGTACAAATCCCCGTGTTTCAAAACAATACCCAGCAGCAATTTTTAATGGCACTTACCAAATTAAATCAGCCCTTTAGCGTGCTGGTACTGGATTTGCGCAATAACCCAGGTGGCGTGTTGTCAGCTGCCAATGATATCGCAAGCTTATTTATGAACGATAAAGTGGTTGTGCAGATTAAAAATCGGCAAGGCATACAAGAGGTGATGCGCACGCACGGCAAAGCCCAATTTGCGGACTTACCGCTGGTGGTGTTGCAAAATCGTTATTCTGCTTCGGCGGCTGAAGTATTAGCCAGTGCGCTACAAAACAACCAACGTGCCAAGGTGTATGGCGAAACTAGCTATGGTAAAGGCTCTATCCAAAGCATTGTACCCATCAATGACAACGAAGCGGTAAAGCTAACGGTCGCGCATTATTACTCAAGTAAAGGCGAGAAAATTGATGGCGTAGGCGTCAAACCCGATGTGGCTCTGACTGGGGCAGAAACGAGTTGGCAAGATCAGGTATTAGCAGATTTGCAAACCACCAAACGAAGCAATCAATTTTTACTTAAACCTACACCAACGCCCCAGTCTTTTTAAGCTAACCACCTAAGCAGTCACCCAATAATATCTAATATCAGGTGGAATTTATTTTATAATTCATCTTCCATAAAAAATTGCGGATCAACGGCATCCAAATCACTCACATCAAGTTTGGTATATTGTTTTTTGCAGAAATTTGGATCCAATCTGCACATCGCACTTTGCAATTCATCAAGGCGCGCTTCAGACTGGCGAATGTGCTCGAGCATTTTGATAAAAGTCATTGCCACAGGGTCTGGGGTGTTGGGGTCAATCCCATATTGATGAAAAACACCCGCTTGCTCTAGCTTAATTTTATTGCAATCTTCCTCATGGGTAGCGGATGTGTTGATAGAGGTTTGTTCAACCGCTTTCATCTGCTCAGCATCGGTTGTTTTTTTGATGACGGTTTTTTCGATATAGTCGTCAGCTGGGGTTACCCCATTATTTGCCAAGCTATCAAGCCCCATTTGCTCTGCTTTGGTTTTATCATGAATCAAACGCGCGGCACCGCCTACCATGGTCGCACCGGCAGGCACTTCTTTGACAACGACAGCATTGGAGCCGATTTTGGCATATTTACCCACGGTAAATCCGCCTAATACTTTGGCACCTGCACCGACAACCACGCCATCTTCCAGCGTGGGGTGGCGTTTGCCTTCATTTAATGATACCCCGCCAAGCGTGACGCCATGATACAAGGTAACATCATCACCGATTTCGGCGGTTTCACCAATGACCACACCCATGCCATGGTCAATAAAAAATCGACGCCCAATTTTTGCTGCAGGGTGAATCTCAATCCCGGTCAAAAATCGATTACCAAAGGATACAAACCGTGCCAAGCCTTTGTTATTGTGTTGCCACATACTGTGAGCGACGCGGTGAATCAATAGCGCATGGACGCCAGGATAAGTCAACAGCACTTCAAGGGTGTTACGTGCCGCAGGGTCACGGTCAAACACCGCTTGGATGTCCTCTTGTAATTCTGCTTTGATGGTCTGGGTTTTTTTGGATAAATTTTGGATGACGGACAACATACTGACTACCGATTTTATAAAAATTTTAAGGGATTATGATATCACGAACTCATTAAGCTACGCTATGATTGGCTATGATTGCAATACTGTTGTGGTATCACGGCGAGAGTTAGGTCGATGCATCAAAGGTTTTTCAATATAGTTGTAGCCTATAACAGCAAACATAACAACGAATACCAACACCAGCGGGTACGTCCACACATAGGCTGTCATCGATTGGCTAAAGTCATGCAAGTGTAATAAATTAAACCATACATACATGACCAAACCATGGGTCAGATATAAGCTATAACTTAATTCACCCAAGACCTTTAGACCTTGTTGGTATAACACGCCAAAATACGTAAAACCGTTGGCGATAAAACAAAACAGTAAGCCACAAAGTAGCATTTGCCAATAAGAATACGCCGATGTTTCAAATAAAATAAACAGGGTTAGTAGGCATAAAGCGATTGCAAAAACCACAGGAAATTTTGCCAATAAATTTTTAAAAAAATCTTGCAGCCAAACTGCAAAAAAAGCCAACAAAAATAACCCATACAGCTTGATAATAGTATGTGTGAAAACGTAATACAACACAGGCAAACTTATCATCAGCATCGCGATATTTTGCCAATGGCTTAGTTGTTTGGGATGCACCAATAAAAACAGTAACGGTAGGCTAAAATAAAAACCCCACTCATAAAGTAGCGTCCAAGCCGCGCCCGCGACCAGCGGCCAAGCGTAAAAATTTTTAAGCGACTGATTGTTAAAGCTTAACCAACGCAGCGTCCATTGCTGCCATTCAGACAGGGGTAACGGCAGATGTTGCTGGGTGAAATAGATAGCGACGATACAAATGCCCAAAAATAAATACAGCGGCACAATGCGCTGCAGCCGAGAGCGATAAAGATATTGCCAATCCATCCGCGGCTGTTTGAGCTTACCAAAAAATAAATATCCGGTGATTAAAAAAAACAGCGATACCGGCACACTACCCAAGTTGGTAAAAAAATCAATATTGGGTGACTGCCAGCGCCCCGTCGTTTGAAAGAAATAATTTTTAAAAAAGTGATGAGTAAACACTGATAGCGCTAAAATGCCACGGATACCATCTAATGGGGAATGGCGATGGGTAGCATCAAACCCTACAATCATCCGTTGGGGGAGTTGATTGAGGAGCCAAGTGACAAGCGTTAAGCTCAGCACAAACACAACAGCAAGCAAAACAGTGGCAGACATAAACTTTGAGCGCTTAACGGGTTAATAATTTATCGTTTGAGTAATGCTTTATCGTTTCATTAATTTTGCGATGGTGGCTTGGAGCAACTGATATTCTTTAATATCAAGCTGTAACCTACTAAGAAGTCGATTAATACGCTGAGGCATCACTTTAGATTGGGCGGGATTGTAGATATCTAAATTCTCCAGCAATGCCAACAGCCTATTTTCTAGCTGTAAACGCTGCTCATTTGAGATAGGCGGCTCATCCCACTGTTGGCGAAAAGTCAAATCAATGGATTTTTCAGCCGCTGTTTTTGCCGTCAATGCCAATTCGGCGGTTTCGTAAAAAACGCTGGCAATCACTTGAACCGCAGCCGCCACATTTAATACCCCATACTCAGCATTGGCAGGAATTTGAATATGGTAGTCGGCCAATTGCAGCTCTTCATTTGTTAAACCCCGATCTTCACGACCAAACACAATAGCAAGTTGCCAATTGCGATGCGCAGAGACTGTGATTATATCGTCAAGGTTGTGAAAATTAGTGACCATCAATTCAGCCGCTTGTCGGGGCGATAATACGGGTCTTGGAATATGGCGTTGGCGACTACTGGTAGCAATCACCCAGTGGCAATCTTGCAGGGCTTGCTCAAGGGTGTCGCAAATAGTCACAGCATCTAAAATTGCTTTGGCACCTGCCGCATGGGCATAGGCATCTTCGTCAATCGGTAGTTTAGGCGCCACTACCGTGAGCTGTGTTAGACCCATGGTGTGCATGGCGCGGGCGGCAGAGCCAATATTGGCAGGCAAGGTGGTATTCACCATCACAATGCGAATACCGGCTAAAAATGCCGCAAGGGTTGAGAAGGGTTGCTGGGAAGCGTTAGTGTCAGTCGTTACCATGGGTTGTCAAATTTTAGCCAGTCGTTACGCAATAAGCGATTGTATTTGGTCATTCACTGCATGGCATTCCGCTTTGATTTCTTCAATCAATTGTTCATGTTGGTGGATATGACCTGTGCGGCAGATTTCTTGCAGTTTATAACAAAGTTCGGTCAGCTCGGTTGCGCCAAGGTTAGAGCTAGCGCCTTTTAAGCCGTGCGCTGCATTATACCCCAAACGGTTGTCTAAATTGGCATACGCTGTCTCCATTTCCGATAAACGTTGTAAACTATCTTGCATATAAGTATGAATCAAATCGACAAAATCTTCGTCAAGTAACGCTCTTAATTCTTCAAACTGGGGTAGGCTAATATGGGATGGCTGAGTCATATGAGTTTCCTGTTGATGGGACATTGAATAAAACATCATTGATTAAATTTGATTGGCTTATTTTAGCCCATATCTCATTGAATTTTATCAAAACTTTGATGAAAGTCAGTTTAAGGGATACAAACGTTTATCGCATGATGGGTTTATCGGACAAATTCACCAAAATCAGACGCTAACTAAAATGTAAATGCAAATCTTCTTCATTGACCAAGCTTTTGAGTTTGCCAAAATTCTCTTCTGTCGGCACAATTTGCCAATGCGTTGGCATATTAAGATGGGCAATCGCATAATCATTATACACACATAGGTTAATCGGTACCCCTAATTGACCCGATTGAGCCAATGCATTGGCGGGCTGACTGTCCACAAATTGGGCATTATCGGCAGGGTGATTAAACTGATGCGATAAATAGTGAATTGTTGAGTGATTGGCGGTTGCTAACAATTGTTGTATTTGTTCAAACAGTGCCATATCATGACCTGCAATTTTGATGCTGATTTTTTTGAGCCAGCGTTTGCGCGCATCGGTTAAGGTCATTACCTCTTGTAGGCTGGCATAAAACGTGCCATCGCGTTCACGAATAGAGCCGTCGATAATCACCACGGTTTCCACTTTAAGCTTATCTTTCACGCGGGCAAAGCGCTCGGCATAACAACTCACTTCGATACGACCTGTACCGTCATCTAAGGTAATCACTGAGCGATTACCAAAGTTTGCCACATCGAGTATCAAGCCTGCAAAAAATACGGTTTCGCCATAGCTGGTTTCGCTCAAGTCGCCCAATGTCTTTGGCGTATAGCGTTTTAACTCATCGCGATAACTATCAATCGGGTGACCGGTGAGATAAAGTCCTAGCGTGTCTTTTTCGCCTTTTAAGCGCTCAGCATCTGTCCAGACAGGCTCACGAGGCAGCGGTGGTGGCGCAGTGACTTCTTGTATATCGCTAAATAAATCAATCATCCCTAGGCTGTCATTGCTACGCTGTTGCTCGGCTGCTTGTACCGCTTTTGGCAATTCGGCAAGTAACGCGCCACGGATGTGATAAGCTTCATTCGCAGGCAAATCAGGTCGTAACTTTGGCGCAAAACTATCAAAACAGCCTGCTTTAATCAATGCTTCAAGGGTACGTTTATTGACTTTTCGTGTGTCAACACGGCGGCAAAAATCATACAAATCGGTAAACTCACCGCCCGCGTTTCGCGCTTCCACGATAGACTCTACGGCACCTTCACCGACACCTTTAATACCGCCTAACCCATACACAATGGTCGTCGGGTTGATCGGCACAAACGCCCACTTAGAGTGGTTAACGCTGGGGTTTTCTACTTTTAAACCAAAATTTTCGCGGCAATCATTGATAAAAAACACCACGCCATCGGTATTATTCATATCCGAGGTGATGACCGCCGCCATAAATTCGGCAGGGTAGTAGTATTTTAAATAGGCGGTTTGATAGGCTAATACACCGTATGCGGCTGAGTGTGATTTGTTAAACCCGTAGCCGGCAAATTTTTCCATCAAATCAAACACGCCGCCTGCAAGTTTATCATCGATGCCCTGGTCAATTGCCCCTTCCACAAAAATACTGCGCTGTTTTGCCATTTCTTCGGGTTTTTTCTTACCCATCGCGCGGCGTAGCATATCGGCACCGCCTAGACTATAGCCTGCCATCGCTTGCGAGATTTGCATCACCTGTTCTTGATAGACAATCACCCCATAGGTATTTTCCAGTATCGGCTCAAGTCGGTCATGGTCATAGATGACCTCTTCGCGGCCGTGTTTACGGTCAATGTACATATCGACCATCCCGGCATCTAGTGGACCTGGGCGGTACAGCGCACACATGGCGATAACGTCTTCAATATTGGTCGGTTTAAGCTTGGCCAAATATTTTTTCATGCCGGTACTTTCAAGCTGGAACACAGCGGTGGTATGGGCATCTTGTAGCAGGGAGTAGGTGGGCTTATCGTCTAAGGGTAAAGTCTCAAGATCAAGCGGTGGCTGTTGTTCTTTAGCGCGGCGCGCATTGATATTTTTAACCGCCGCATTAATTACCGTTAAATTGCGCAGACCCAAAAAGTCAAATTTTACCAAGCCAACTGCTTCCACATCGTCTTTATCAAACTGACTGACGGGATGACCCTCTTCATCACAATAGATTGCGCTATAATCGGTGATTTTGGTCGGCGCGATAAGTACGCCCCCTGCATGTTTACCAACACCACGGGTAATCCCTTCGAGCCGTACCGCCATTTCCCAAATCTCATTGGCATCTTCATAATCCATGTTGTCAGGATTGTTAAGCAAATCTTTGAGCTGCGGTTCTGCTTCAACCGCTTCAGCCAACGAAATACCTGGGGTTTTGGGGATAAGTTTGGAGATTTTATCAGCAAGACCATACGATTTACCTTGAACGCGCGCGACATCACGTACCACCGCTTTTGCCGCCATCGTACCAAAGGTGATGATTTGGGATACCGCTTCTCGTCCGTATTTTTGCGCCACATAATCAATGACGCGGTCGCGCCCTTCGATACAAAAATCGACGTCAAAGTCTGGCATGGATACCCGCTCAGGGTTTAAAAACCGTTCAAACAGTAGGTCATATTCTAGCGGGTCTAAGTCAGTGATATTGAGCGAATACGCCACTAACGACCCCGCGCCTGAGCCACGACCAGGACCTACAGGCACATCATTGGCTTTTGACCAGCGGATAAAGTCCATCACGATTAAGAAATAACCGGGGAAACCCATATTCAAAATCGTCGTGAGTTCAAACTCCAAACGCGCATCATACGGCTTACGTTTTTCTGCCCAGCTGTCGTCGCGTTTTTCGATGGGGTAGAGTTTTTCAAGGCGTTTTTCTAGACCTTCTTGGGCGGTGCGCCGAAAGAAAGTTTCAATGGTATCGCCTTCGGGAATGGGGAATTCGGGTAAATCGTGATGACCCATAGGAATAATGACGTTACAGCGTTTTGCCAAATCCAAGGTATTGTCAATTACCTCTGGCATGTCACTAAACAGGGCAGTCATCTCATCTTGGGTTTTTAAATACTGCTCAGAGGAATAATCACGTGGGCGATTGGGGTCGGCAAGCACTTGCGAATTGGCGATACACACCCGTGCTTCATGCGCTTCAAAATCATCGTCTGTCAAAAAACGCACGTCATTATGGGCAATGATAGGCACATCAAAGGCATTGGACATGCGAATGGCTTGCTCGATAAAACGGTCTTCATTGGCGCGTTGGGTGCGTTTAATGGCAAAATAGACACGATCGGCAAATGTGGTTTGCCATTGTTGTAGTAGGCTATCGGCTTTTTCTGGGTGACCTGATAACATGGTTTGACCGACGTCTGATTTTTCGGTGAACAGCACAATCACGCCTTCACTGCGCTCAAAAATCCAGTCACGCTGAATAATCGGTTTGCCCATTACTTGACCATCGACAAAGCCTTTTGACACGATATTGGTCAAATTCTTGTAGCCGACTTGGTTGCTGGCAAGTAGCGTTACCGTCGTACTATCATTTTCAAGCCAGACTTCAGAGCCAATAATCGGCTTGATACCGGCATCCAAGCAAGCTTTATAAAATTTGACCGTGGCATACAGGTTTGATAAATCGCTAATGGCAAGCGCCAGTTGGTTGTCGGCTTTGGCAGCTTTGACCAGCGCTTTGATGCGTACAATCGAGTCAGTGATAGAAAATTCGGTGTGAATACCAAAGTGTACAAATGCCATGGATTGCCTTTATTGCGGTTCATCTTTAGCCCACTATTATACTATGAATTGCCAAACTGCGAACCTACAAAATCAGCAACAAAATGCCTAAAAAGTATCAGTGGATGCTAAGCATTTACGATTTAATATGATAAAATAGCAGACCTTTACGCCTATAGCTTAACTGGATAGAGCAGTTGCCTCCTAAGCGACCGACGTGGGTTCAAGTCCCGCTGGGCGTACCAGTTTTTTTGACATCAAAAACCTATAAAAATAAAAAAACCCAATAAAAAAATATTGGGTGTGGCTTAAAAAAGTAAAACTTAGCTTAAACGTTTGGCATTGGCTGCCACGCGGCTATAGATAGGGTGCATCCCTTTTTCCAATACATGCAGGGCTTCTTGGTTGACAGCATAAAAGAAGTTTTCCAAGGAAATCGGTTGACCCAAGCTTAATTTCATACAGTTTGATAACATTAATTGCCCAATATTTTGCTGGGCAACGAGCGCTTGCCAAGCCATTTGCGTCCAAGATTCAAAAAATGCGATGGGTTTTTCAGTCACCATACGTTCCATTTCTTTTATTTCTTTGGCATTGTTGAGGGGGTTTTGTTTTGCGATCATATAGATGCGGCGCTGCATGACTTGTGGTACGCGAATTGAAAAATCTTCAGATTGCTGACACATTTTTTCAACTTTTTGGTTAATATGTTCGTAGGTAGCCATAGGGACTCCATTGATAACAACAGTAAAATACAGGATTGACAGTAAAGTGTAGTGCTATTATACACTGATTTAAATTAAGTTAATAATAGCAAACTTATTGGGTATACAATACTTACTTAACATTACCCAAATAATTAGATTTCATTTAATCAAACCATTGGTAATCGCTAACAATCATCTGTGTAATCAGGGTTTTAGTTAAACTCATGAGCATGAAACTGTTTTTTCAAGTTAACTATAAGCCGCATCATTGGTAATAAATTCATAAAATATTAACTGATAGCTTTATCAGTTTTTATCAAAAGGTATAAAAATGACCATTCAAAGTCTTCCTTTAGTGATTACTTCGGGCGAACCTGCGGGTATTGGCATGGATATCATATTGATGCTTGCCGACAGACAGCAATTAAATCTGCCCAATCGCGCTGTCATTTTGTTGGCAGATATCAATGCGCTACAAGAAAGGTATAGTGAGCTCAAACAGAAAGGCGCGGTAAAACACGGATTATTGATTCAACAGTTAGCGATGGATGAGTTATATGAGTTAAAAGATTTACCGCAAATTGCGCAACCATCATCCGATAACATTATTTTGGTGATGGATGTGCCGACAGCAGAACCTGTGGTAGCAGGACAGCTAAATCCGCATAACGCGCCGATGGTCATCGCACAGCTGCAACTGGCGCATAAGCTCGCCATCAGCAGACAAGTCGCTGCCATTGTCACCGCGCCACTGCAAAAATCGGTGATTATGACTGTGTTGCCAGATTTTATGGGGCATACCGAATTTTTTATGCAGCAGTCGGGGCTGGATAAAGTGGTGATGATGCTCGCCAATAACCTGATGAAAGTGGCGTTAGTCACCACCCATTTGCCCCTGCGTGCGGTCGCCGATGCGATTTCCCACGAAGAAGTGGCAAAAACCGTTGATATTGTCATCCATGATTGTCAGCAAAAATTTGGTCTCACTCACCCAAAAATATTGGTCTGTGGACTCAACCCTCATGCTGGGGAAAGCGGCTATCTAGGCAGAGAGGAAATTGACATCATCAATCCTGTGTTACAGCACTATCGCGATCAAGGTGTCGATATTAGTTTGGCGATGCCAGCTGATACCTTGTTTACCCAAAAACATATCGCCACTGCCGATGCTATTATCGCCATGTATCACGATCAGGGACTGGCGCCGCTCAAATCACATGGGTTTGGCGAAACGGTGAATATCACTTTAGGGTTGCCTTATATTCGTACCTCAGTCGATCATGGCACGGCACTGGATTTGGCAGGCTCAGGCAAAGCGAGTACCGATAGTCTGTATCATGCCATTGGCTATGCCAATCACATGGCGACCGCGATTGCCCTCTAATCATTCTCACCGATAATTACGCTCACAAAAAAAGCCAATCGTCATGGATTGGCTTTTTTATTGCGATTATTTTAAATAGCTGCTTGATTATTTTAAATAGCTGGCAGGGTTCACTGGCGTACCCCGATAACGGATTTGGAACTCTACAGCAGGTTGATTCAAATTATTGTCCGTTCCAACGGTACCGATGGTTTGGCCCGCTTGCACCGTTTGGCGCTCTTGTACAGCGAAACTTCCCAAATGCGCATAGGCACTAATGTAGTCGCTGTTGTGCTGAATCAGTATCAATTTGCCATATTCTGGCAAATCACTACCGACATACAGCACCGTACCTGGCTGGCTGGCGACAACATTTGCGCCCGCTTGTCCGCCAAACCACATACCTAGCGTACCTGTTTGTTGGTTAAACGGTCGCAATAAATTGCCAGTGGTAGGACGTAACCAACCTTGTGACAGGCTGCTGGTTGGCACGATGACTTGGTTTGGCATCGGTAATGGGGTTGATAAATTACTGACTTGTCTAGGCGGGTAATAAGTCGGGTTAGATGGGCGGGATGATTGGTTGACTGTCACCGGGCGTATGGTTGTTGGGCGATAAGAAGTGGGGCTACTTGCTGAGGTTAAAATCAAGCGTTGTCCTGGATAAATGGTATAGTTGCTATCGAGCCCATTGAGCGCGCCAACCCGACGATAATCCAATCCATAAATAGAGGTGATTTTGCTTAAAGTATCGCCGCTTTTGACAATATAATAGTTGGGCACACCCCGTACATACACAGGGCGTTTGTCTACGGTGGTGATCTTTTGTGAAGCACAAGCGGTCATCAATACCGCCGTACAGGCTATCGCACTGAGTTTTACCAGTTTGGGCGTGCAAATTGTTTTATAAGTGGCAAACATAACAGTCATTCCTAGCAAGTGATACAAAAAAAATTACAACAAGTCAGGTTATAGTAACTAACTTTTAACCGGTTACAAAGTAACTCGAGTCTAGAACAACGTTTCTTTGCCAAACGATAACAAATAGCAACATTTTGGACTCAAATGAAAAAATGACGCAAAACCCCTTATTTATCCATTGTTTGCCATCCATCCGTTGCCTAGCATTCTAACTATTTGTACGGACTATTTAACGGGGCGATTAAATAGGGCGATAGAGTGTTATTCATGAATCATAATGGGCTTGGAAGGGCTATATTTTTTTAGTTTTAAAAATAGCCAAATGCCCATGACCAAATTAATCACCCCGACAATCGCAAATAGCATCGGCAGGCTCACGTTAACTAGCGTCAAACAAACAATCGAAAAAATCGCCGAGCCCACCATAAATACCGCATTTAAAATATTGTTGGCACCGATAATGCGAGCACGGCTGGTTTCCGGTGAATAAGCTTGCATATAGGCATATAAAGGTACGATATAAATACCGCCTGAGAAACCCAATAAAAACAAATCGACAAACACACGCATAGCACCCTGCGTGGCAAAAATCATACCGATACTATAGTGTGCGTTGTTGGCGAGTGGCGGCAAATGCATCGCTGAAAGCGTGAAATACAAGTCAATCGCAAAAATCGTCAATCCTGCAATCCCAAACGGCAACAGCTTTAAACTCACTTGGTTTTTGGTCAGCGTTTTACATAACAGTGAGCCGAGCGCCGTACCGACAGAAAACAGCGTTAATAGAAATATCACGACGCTTTCATCGCCTAGCAAAATAGACTTACTAAATTCAGGTACTTGGGTCAAAAACGTAGCACCATAAAACCAAAACCAACTATTACCCAAAATGGTAAACCACATAATCGGTAAGCGATATAGATTGGCAATGGTTTGCCAGCTAGTACGAAAGATATTCCAGTCGATGGTCAAATCAGGTTGCGGCGCAGTCATGATGGGAATAAACCGAGAAGCCAAGTAGCCCATAATCGCCACAAAAACCGTCACCCCAGATATCCAAAACAGTGGACTGTCTAATTTCATCAATACGCCAGCCAGCATCATCCCTGTCAAAATAGCCAGTGACGTACCCATTTGAAACAGCCCATTGGCTCCTACCAGCTCATCGGTGGTCATGGCTTGGGGTAGATAAGCATATTTGATAGGACCAAAAAACGTCGAATGGGTACCCATCAAAAATAACGCAACAAATAATAGCGGATAAATCTCAAACACAAACCCAAATGCGGCAACGACCATGATGACGATTTCAAGGATTTTAATCAGCCTTGTCAGCCAAGATTTTTCATATTTATCAGCGATTTGCCCCGCCAAGGCGGAAAACAAAAAAAACGGCAACACAAACAGCATCGCCGCCAAATTGTTGAGCAAACTGACACGTATCCCCAATTTCGCCGCTGCCATAAAGGTCAGTACCAGAATCAAACCTTGCTTAAATACATTGTCATTAAATGCCCCTAAAAACTGGGTGGCAAACATGGCACTAAACCGTTTGTATTTAAAAAGCGCAAATTGGGTACTCATGAGCAATCCTAGAAATGTCTGATGATGCCTATCTTAACAAATATTTTACAAAGGGTTGGGAAAATGTTTGGTTAGTAAAATGTTTATGCTAAAATCGCCTAGTGCTCGCTCAAGGATTTGATTTTTATCATGAAACCAATAAATTTGCTACCCTATCGTCAGTCAACCGCATTGACCGATAACCCGTTTAGTTTTTTTCATGACATCTGTCCACTATCGTGCAATCCTTGTCAAAGCCCCGCCCAGTCTAGCGTATTTCGCTTGACCCCCATACGGTTGGCGATTGCTTTGGTTAGTGTGGGTGTGGGGCCTGCTTGGGGGGCACAAACGCCAATAATGTCAGCTACTGTTAATAGTTTAGCTAATAGCTCAGCAACGAATAGCACGCTAACCACTAGCAGCGCAGCGCAGACCACCGCCAATGACAGCAAGAGCACCACGGCAACGCAAAATGCCACGCCTGCGGTAACTGCGCAAGATAGCATCACTACTGATGCCAACACCGCTCAGCCTTATCTGTATCAACTCAATCAGCAGCGCGTTGAAGATAAAATTGGTCAACAACTCGATAATCAGACTTTGGCAGACTTTAATAATTTTAACCAACCTGTGGCGACGTTGAAACAAAACCAACCTAGTGTCGGCTACAGTAAAGCATTAGATCAAGCCACGCCGCAGTCGGTTGCCAATCAAATCAACAATAGCAAGCCTGCACCCATGGCAACCATGAACACTCAGGCGCAAGCACAAATCACTGAGCAGCTAACCAACGAAAAACAGAATGTCGACGCGATTAATCAAAAGGTGAGCGAGCAAACCAATTTATCTAATCAAAATATCGCTAACCAAAATATTGCTAATCAGAATCTTAGTAATCAAGGCGTCGCCAATGATGCCAGCAATATCAAATCCACCGACACCATCAATCCCAATGATTACTTGCCCGCCTATCAACAGCAAACAGCGGCATTGACCACCCCACAAGCCAACTCAACCGTGACAGCAGAGCCGCAAGGCATCGTAGCGCGCTTGAAGAACAAAATCATTGGTCGCGGCGAAGGGCTAAACTATATTGATATCAGCTTTGCCAATGCAGATGCCAAACTCGAGCCTGCGCGTAATATCAAAGCGGCATTGGAAAAAGTGACCGTCGAATCGGTGTCGGATTTTAATGCCAGTGTGAACAAATTACGCCAAATTGCCAAAGATGCGGCAGAGGCGGTGGGTTTTTATGACACTAAAATCGCTTTCAAACATTTAGGCAAAGACAATATTCAAGTCAGCTTAGAGGTCGGCAAGCCCGTCATCGTGCAAAATCGCATCATTGATATCCGTGGTGAAGGCGGGGAAGGCGATAACGCGCTGCCGGTGTATCCCGTGATAGAAAAAGAAATCCCGCCCAAAGAAGGGGATGTGTTTAGTCATGGTATCTATAAAGCCACAAAGGCCACGATTGAAGGCGTCGCGCAGACCAATGGTTACTTTGATGCCAAATGGCTCAATAGTTCGGTGGATATTATTTTGCCGGACAATACCGCCGATGTTGACCTAATTTATGACACAAAAACTCGCTATCACTTTGATGATGTAAAAATATATAGTATTGATAAACAAGGCAATTTGACCGATGACCCCGATAAACTGCCTTTAAAGCCAAAGCTGATCAAAGCCTTAATGACGTACCAAAAAGGCGATGCCTACTATCAACCCTTTGTCAGCGAATTTACCAACAATTTGACTGCCACCCGTTATTTTAATGGGGTGGATGTGGATGTCGTCATGCCATCAGACGAAGCAGCAAGCGATATCGCATTTGAACAATCTGGCTCGGCGACGCTCAGCACTGCTAACAGTAGCAATACCACAGCCGACAATACCGCGGACACTTCTGATACATCAGCCAGTATTTTACCCGCCAATTCAACCGATCAAAGTCTCGCATCTCAAAGTAAATCAGCTCAAAGTAACTCAGCTGAACTTCAATCCGCAGGTACTGTCGATAGCACGACGCAAAAAACCGTCAATCAGGTGCAAGACCCCAATGATATCGCGCCGATTCAATTTGAAGTCGATGATTCGACCGAACAACGTCTCAATGCCATTAGCCGAAAAGCCAAAAATTTATTGGCGGCACCCGAAGATATGGAGTTATCACCCGAGGCCGAAAATAAAAGTAAAAATCCGCTGGTGGTCATTGCCAATGCGGTCAGTAAAACGGCAAAAAAACTGGACAAAGACAAAGACTTACCCATTAAACCAGGAGAAGACCAAGTCATACCAAAGCTCACGCCACGACAAGTGTATGAAAGAAAGCAAATCCCAACCTATGTGGTACTCAATGCCACCAAACCCCATGAGGCACAAGTGGGTTTGGGTTATGAAACGGATGTGGGCGTGCGCTTGACCGGTAAATACCAAAACAACTTGGTTAATCGAAGTGGTCTGCAGACTGGGGCATCAGTGGCGTTATCCAAAGTCGATCAAGCGGTGGAATTTAATGCCAGTTTACCCTACAAGCATCCCCTCAACGATAAGCTGACAGGCACAGTCGGCTATCAGCACAAAGAAGTTGATGACCTAGTCAACACCTTTGAAGCGGACACGGTCTATGCCAGTATTGCCCGCAATATTTATCATGATAGTGGTTGGAATCGCACCTATTCACTGCGCTACCGCGGCGATAAATTGACCGTCGACCCTGAAAAATATAGCACCGATAGTTTGCCTTATCCTTTTAACAACTACGCATCGGACTATACCCAACAAGCCTTGTTGGCAGGTTATGCAATCAATAAAACGGTAGCAGACAATATGCTGACGCCAACGTGGGGTTATAGCCAACGTTATTCGCTTGAAGTCGGTGCTAAAGGGGTGCTAAGTGACACCAATATGGCCATTCTACGTGCGGGTGGTACGGGGATGTATACTTTTGGCAAAGATAACAAACAACAAGTAATCGGGCGGCTGGATTTGGGCTATCTATATAGCGGTGATTTTTATGATGTGCCTTATCGTTCACGCTTTTTTGCAGGCGGTGATTCTAGCATCCGAGGCTACAATACCGATAGTTTAGGACCGACCTATGGCGGCGAAAATTTTTTAGTGGGCGGTGATGCGTTAGCGGTAGGGTCGGCAGAGTATAACTATGAGTTTAGACCGAGCTTTCGTGGCGCTGTGTTTACTGATTTTGGTAATGCGTATGATACAACGGGCGAATATGATAACGCAACGGCGGTCAGTATTGGTACAGGTATCCGCTGGCAATCACCGATAGGCTTGGTACGACTCGATGTGGCAAAAGGTCTGACAGGGGATAACAACGATGTCCGTTTACACTTCTTTATTGGTTCACCGCTATAATAGTTTGGCTAAAAAT
This sequence comes from Moraxella sp. CTOTU48841, assembly GCF_032061225.1. Taxonomy (NCBI): domain Bacteria; kingdom Pseudomonadati; phylum Pseudomonadota; class Gammaproteobacteria; order Moraxellales; family Moraxellaceae; genus Moraxella; species Moraxella sp. CTOTU48841. The sequence continues at coordinate 55,847 of NZ_DAMBFQ010000008.1, read as the reverse complement.
CACTGCGTTATTTTATGCAAGGTTTTTAGTCAAGATTTTTGGATAAAACTTTGCTAGTATGTAAGGTTTATCCAATATACCGCCGATATACATATACAGCGCATACAACCTGTGTTTTTGTAGTTAGCCAACGATTGATTTGCGATATTAATGAAAGACGATAATAACAACGACTCATTGCCCGAAGATGTCACAGATACAGATGTCACTAAGCCTGACGATAAATCGTTGGTAGATAACAATCCAGCAGTTAAAAATCTGGCAGCAAAAGATTTAGACATAAAAAACTCGGATACGGCAATCAGTGATGATTTAGACCCAGCACAAAAAGATGCACGTTGGCTACGACGTTGGTATCCGCTTGGTTTTGTGTCCAAAATTGCCATTGTGCTAGCGCTTATTTTAATCTTAGTGATGCTAGGGGCTTATTATGCCGTCGGCACGTCTTGGGGCACACGGTTACTTATCAACGCCATCGTTCAAGAAACAGGTATCAGTCTAAAATATGGTAAAGGCAATCTTCGCGATGGCATTTGGGTTTACGATCTTAAAATTCCTGATAAACCGCCAAAAAATTATGTTGAAGTCACCGTTGATAAAGCCTATGTCAAAATTGGCTGGCGCGCCCTTATCAATAAAGAAGTACATTTGCGTGAAGCCAACATCAATCGCATGGTCATCACCTACAAAAAACCACCTTCCAATAAACCCTTTGATTACCCACGCATTGCACTGCCTGTTAACTTAACTTTAGATGACGTAAAAGCAAATTTAGTGCGCTATCAGCAAGTGACTCGCGACCCCATCGATTTTAAACAAGCGCATGTCCAAAATTTTACTTGGTATGATACTAAAATCACGGTTGGCGAAGGCAAATTGGCGTATAACAATTTATTAAGCGTTGATAAAATCAAAGGCAAAATTGACCTGCAACAGGATTATCCACTGGATGTGACAGGACTGGTTATTGTCAATTCATTGTCAAAAGTGTATGTCGACGCGCTTGATACCCATGCCACAGGCAGTTTGAAATTTTTGACCGCGGATATAAAGAGTAAATACAATAAATCGGATGTTACTGGGCATTTAACGGCGCAGCCGATGGATAAAAACGCGCCATTTAATGCCAAACTTGAATGGAAAGATGTGTTATTGCCCTATGCCACCAGTCAAAACATCCATCTTAAAAATGGCTTAGCGACCGCGACAGGGGTGACCAATAATATACAGCTGCGTATCAATGCTGATTTGACTGCCAAAGATATCCCCGATGGGCATTACCAAGGTCGCGGCGTGATTGCCAATCAAAAACTCAGTATCGAATACCTCACGGCTAAAGTCACGCAAGGCACATTGACGAGTCAAGGTACGATTGATTGGCATGACCGCACCCGTATTGCCTTGATGAATACGGGTAATGGCTTTAAGATTCGTCAGCTGTTATCAAAAGACATCGCACCGTATGCGCCAGAGACTTTAACAGGCAAATTGGGCATCGTCTATGATGTGGCAACCGATAAATTGCCGATGCAAGTACGGGCAAATCTGCGCCAAGATGACGGTGAAATTATCAATGCCGATATCCGACAAGCCAAAGGCAACCATAAACCTTATACTATCGATGCCAATTGGCAACAGCTGATACGTCACAATCTACCGAGCATTGGCGAGCTTAACAGTCCCAATGGCAAAGCGCACGTGATTTTTCAGCCGGCAGACGGCAAGCGACCCAGTAGTGTACAAGCCCAAGTCAATGCCAATATCCTAAAGCTCAATCAAGCCCCAAGCGGTAATTATCAAGTCAATGTCAACAAATCAGGTCAGATAGTTGACATCACTCAATTGCTGTACCAAGGCGTGGCAGGTAATTTGGCAGGCAATGGTAAAATTAAACTAGCGAGCGGCAATCAGCCGTTAGCTTGGCAAATCAATGCCAAAACCAATCATTTAAATGCCCACAGCATTTTAAATAGCATCCCGCTGCAAGACTTGACGGGCAATGTGGTTGCCAGCGGTACCCTGCAACAGATTCGCCAAGCCAATCAAACAGTCGTGACCCGTCATGATGTCACCATCAACCAAATTGACATGACAGGGGATTTATTGGGCGCCAACAATAGCAAAAAACACTTAGCGTTAAAAGGCGCAGGCAAAGTACGTGCCGATCTACTCGGCAATAAGTTATCTTATATCGCCGCCAAATTTAATGGTAGCCTCAATGCGCCAAACGTACCCGCAGGCTCGTTTAAATTTGACATTGCAGGCACGCCACAACAGCTCAAAATTAATCAATTTAGTCATCAAGGTAAAGAAGGCTATATCAATGCCAACGGTAGCATCGATATGACCAATGGTGCCGGCTGGCATATCAATGCTGACATGAAAAATTTTGATGCCAGCTATTTTGTGCCAAGTCTGCCAAGCCAAATCACCGGTACCATCAATACCGATGGCTATTGGCGGGCAGGCGCTCAGTACATTCATATCGCCAATATGAATCTCACAGGCAGGCTAAAAAACCAACCGTTATTGGCGACGGGTCAGTTGACCGCAAAACTGAATTTGCCAAAAGACCTAACTAGTCTGCGTCAAGTCATTGAAAATAGCGCCAATGGTCAAAAATACGGACACATCCGCCGTCTTATTGAAAGTCTGCAAGCCAATAATCTATTGGTGCAATGGGGTAGCAATCGCATCACCGCCAATGGCAACCAAAACCAACTGGTGACCAGTGTCGATATCAGCACACTCAATCAGCTAATGCCGCAGCTAAAAGGTATCGTTAAAGGCGGCATTATCTTAACCCAAGATAACAACCAAGCCCTGCCTAACATCTATGTGGATTTAGTTGGGCGTAACATTTCACTGCCAAACTTTGTGGTACTCGATGCCAAAATCACCGGCAAATTGGTCAATCTTGCCAAATCACCCAGTCAGTTGCAATTGACTGCAACGGGTATCAATATCGCTAATCAACCGCTGCGCTCTTTGCAACTGTATTTTAACGGTACCCAAGACAATCACACCTTGGATGTCAAAGCAGATAGTACCAAAGGACAAGTACAAGCGACGCTCAAAGGTCGTATCGATCTTGCCAAAAAACAGTGGTCGGGTCTGCTCGGTAATGGACAAATTGGTACCAAATATGCCAAGTTGCAACAGTTACAACCCGCCCAAATGCTATTTGGCTGGCAAAACCTAAATGTACAAATGGCGGCACACTGCTGGCAAATGGTGGGGCAAAACGGCAGTCTGTGTCTAAAAAACAACCTTGTGGTCAGTAATGGGCAAGGCAATGTCGATGTCAGCGTGCAACAAATTGATAGCCAAATTTTCTCTGTGGTGATGCCGCGTGATATCGCTTGGTCAGGAAAACTCAACGGCACCGCACTCGTTCATTGGCAGAAGAACCAACGACCCAGCATCAATGCCAGCTTCTTTACCGATAACGGCGTATTTGGTACCGCCGCACAAACCCCTGAAGAAAATCCAACGACCATTGCCTATGAGCGTATCAGTGTCATCGCGCGTTCAACCGCAGAAGGGCTAAAACTTCGCGCAGATATCAAAACAGCCAATGGCGCGGGCAATGGTTATTTGGACGCCACTGTCAATCCCTACATACAGTCAAAACCGATTTCAGGCACCGTTGTTTTTCAAGATATTGACTTGGCGGTATTTAAACCTTTCTTCCCATCGTTTGAACGCTTGACAGGTAACGGTCTAGTGGCAGGTAAAATCAGTGGTTCATTAATGCAGCCCAAATTTGTGGGCGATATTGAGTTACAGGATGCCGGTCTTAGCATCACAGGCGTGCCGATGCGCTTTGATAAGATTAATGTATTATCGCACGTGGCAGGCAATCAAGCCTCTATTGATGGGTCTTTTGCCAGTGCAGGCGATGGTCAAGGTACCATTACTGGTACAGTTGACTGGACACATGAGCTGCAGGCCAAGCTGAAGTTGCAAGGTAAAGCGCTGCAAGTGAGTCAGCCACCTGAGATTACTGCCATTATTAATCCAATTTTTGATGTGATTGTCAAACCTAGCCAGCGCTACGTGAATATCGTAGGCGTGATTGATGTGCCTCGCGCCACCATTCGCCCCCCTGAAACCACAAGCAATGTGGTCAGCAAATCCCCAGATGTTAACGTGATTGATAGACGCTTGATGGGGCAGATTGATGATGTGCTAAAAGTCACCCAACCCTGGAGCATCAACGCAGATGTGGGTGTGGATCTCGGCGAGCGCGTAAGCTTCCAAGGTTTTGGGGCACGCTTGCCATTGGCGGGTGCGCTGCATATTACCCAGCGCGGTCAAGGCACCATGAAAGCAGAAGGGGTGGTGCAAGTATCACGCCGCTCAAAAGTCGAAGTATTTGGGCAAAGCTTGACTCTAAACTTTGCGCAAGTTCGGTTCAATGGTGAAGTGATGAAACCACTGCTAAACGTAGAGGCAGTAAAAGACGTGCAAGGCGTACAAGTGGGTGTCAAAGTCAAAGGCAGCACCAGTGCGCCAAATATTACCGTGTTTAATAATGGCGGACTCAGTGAACAGCAGGCGATGAATGCGTTGGTGACGGGTAGCCTAAATAACAATTCAGGTCAAAATACCAACGAACAAGACTTTAGAAACCGCGTCAACAATACCATTGCCGCAGCAGGGTTAAGCTACGGCTTAAGCGGGACGCGCAAATTTACCAACCAAATTGGTCGGGCGTTTGGGTTGCAGCGTTTAACGTTAGACGCCAATGGCTCGGGCAATGACACCTTGGTGAGTCTAACGGGGTATATCACGCCGGACTTGTTTATACGGTATGGGGTAGGCGTGTTCACCTCGCAGCCTGAGCTCAGTATGCGTTATCAATTAACAAGGCGCTTGTATATTGAAGCTAAATCCGCCATCAATAACTCTGTCGATTTGATTTATAACTGGCGCTATTAACGGGTTAACAAATAGTAATAAAAAAGGCTGAGTCAATGCTCAGCCTTTTTTTGATTTAACTGTCTGTTGGTTTAACTGTTTTTTAGCTTAAGTTTTTGTTAAGGGCACCAATTACGGACGCCATAAAACAGCACTTGCGCCTGTTTGATACAGCGATTGAGATACTCTTGCTTACCTTGTACCTCTGTGGGGTCAAATTTGAGCCATTTATACACCCAAGAAAAATACATATTCACGCCCATATCCGCAATCAGCAGGCGTACTTCTTGATTTAAATGTCCAAAGGCAGGCTGCATCGCCAAATCATCGGTCATGATTTGCGCAAACAAGCTGATTTGCTCATCGAGTGCATTTTGCACAGCTTGGTTGCCACCATAGCGTTCAGAGACAATAAAGTGCCAGTGCAATGACGCGTGCTCCACACTTTCCAAAAAGAAACGCACGCTTGAGGCAATTTGACCTTCATGCGTTCGGGTGCGACCTAGCTGCAAATGATCGCGCAGACTTTGCAGCGTGTGACCGAGTTCTTCATTGACTAAGCAGGTGCCAAGCTCATCGATATCCTGAAAATGGCGATAAAAAGCCGTTGGCACTACGCCCACTTCGCGGCTAATCTGGCGAAGTGAAATCGACGAAAACGCATGCCCTGACCTCGATAACTGAAGCACCGATTGAAAAAAGGCTTGACGGGTTTGGCGTTTTTGCAAGTCACGGCTAGTCATTAGGTATCCAATCAGCGGGTTAAACAAGGAAAAATATTCTAAGCCGAAAACGCCAAATATACAATCGTTGACGATTGACGATTTGAAGCTGAGCGATGAGGTTTAAATATTCACCGACCAATTGCCCTTTAACGCTTGCGCGAGCCGATAGGCTTCATGATCATTCATGCCAGTCAGCATGTCTAAAATACACAATATATTTTGATAAACATCATCCCCTAATTGCCGACTAACATTGCTTAAATGGGCATTTAATAGATTAAGCAGTCGTAATTGCTCAAACTGAGAAATACTGTCTGTGGAATCACCCGTCAACGCCAGCGGCATAAACGCATCAAGTAGCGTATGTAAACAGCGGTTCGACATGATTTCAACCCGTACTTTGCTCGGATGTTGAAAAATACGGGTATTGGCTAGGCTTTTGGCCTCACTGATACTACTGCGTACGTTATTGGGGCAGTAGTCAAATAAGCTGCCCGTCAGCTCACCTGCCAATAAGGCGGCTTGATTGGCAACAAAGGCATCAGTGACCTTGTCCACCAATCGCCGCATTGCTCGTCCTCGTAGCGCGGCTAATTTTTGGCTGATAGGCGCATTGGTCGTGACTTCAGGCGGTACGCCAAGCCGTTTACCGACGAGTTTGAGCAGCAGTGGCTCAACTTCATGATACGCTAACATACCCAGTAAAATCCCATCTTCCAAATCAATCAGCGCATAACAGATATCATCGGCGGCTTCTAGTAAATAAGCCAATGGATGCCGCGCGTAACCCCTTTGGGTCTTGGGTAGTCGCAGCTGCTCCGCCAAATCCTGTAAATACGGCGCTTCACTTTCAAAACAGCCAAATTTCTTGAGCGTCAGCGGCGAGGGCAGTGAGTCACTGTCACTGACTGAATTGATAGGTGTAGAAAGATAAGGGTATTTCATAAAAGCGCCCAGTGTTGCCGCTGTCAAGCGCATGCCACCTGCATCAGGATGATGCTCGTTACGGGTCAGCAGTCGAAAGCCTTGCGCATTGCCTTCATACGCTAATAAATCTATTCGCTGGCGTGGGGTAAGCCGCCTTAGATACTGGCGCTGCGCAGGCTGAAAAAACCAATCTCGAATCGCCTGCTCACCTGCATGCCCAAATGGGGGATTACCGATGTCATGTGCCAAACAAGCTGCCTGCACAATGACTCCCATGTCCGAAATCGTAAAGCCGCTTGGCAAGTCATTACCGAGTTTCTCCGCGCTCATCATCCCTAGCGAGCGTCCAATACAAGATACTTCAAGCGAATGGGTTAAGCGGGTATGAATGCCCATCTCATGGGTTAACGGATGCACTTGGGTTTTTTGATTCAATTGGCGAAAAGATTGCGAAAAAACCAGCCTGTCATAGTCCTTATGAAATGCCGTCCTTGACGTCTTGGATTGGGTAAACTGATTGCTATGATAGATAGGTTTGGCAGATAACAGCGCTTGCCATTGCTTGTGTGTATTTTTTTTCATTATTATTTTCAGTCTTACAGAAAAATGGGGTGGATGGGATTAACTAACTAGCTAATTGATTCTAGCTAGATAATTGATTATTAACCAGTTTGGATGAATATTTTTTCAAAAGTTTGATGACACTATACCATTTATCGCAAAAAAATGACCAAATAGGAATTTTTCTGATAAAACAATTGTGTAATTTTTTATTATTGTTATAATTTAGTAACAAATACATTGTAGAATGTAATCAATATAAGATAAATGTAATGTTTGATTACCTTTGTAAATTGCTTTTATAGCACTACCACGCATAGGTTTTATTCTATGTGGTCTATGTCGTATATGGATAGTTGCTAAGTAACACGATGAAATTTAGACAGTTAAGTTTCAAATTTTTTAGGATACAAGTTATGATCCATCAAGTGAACGATACTAAAGGCACCGATGATAGTGTAGAAATGACGCGCCATCACTCCAAAATCAACATTCATAGTGTTGTACTGGTGATTATGTTATCGCTCGTGGTGACATTTTTGATGGTGGTAGGGGTCAGCTATCTGTATGAAGCTAACAACTTAAAAGGACAGTCATCAAAATATTTATGTCCGTCTGCTTCTGCCGTACAAGTGGGTATATGCATTAAAAGCTAATAGTGGGTTTGCTATTAGGCGTGAATGGTTATTATATCTGCCGACTGGGTTAATCCAGTCGGTTTTTTAATGGCTAAATTAAAATGCTTTTAATTGATATGCTTTGAATTAAAGCGTCTTGAGCTGATAAATGCCGGCAAAAATTTGCCCCATTTTTTTATATTTGAGTGGCACGAGTGACGCAGTAAAAGATTCTAACAGGTGGCTATGATCTTGATCGCTTTCGATATACAGTAATGACTGCGGATGGATTAACTGATGGTTTATTAACCCATGCAAAATTGTATCCCATAACGCGAGTTGATAAGGCGGGTCGATAAATACCACATCAAACGGCTCAGTAGTTGCCAGTTGGGGCAAGGCGTGTTGTATCGTAGCTTGCATTGTCACAATTTTTGTATCAGCAATCCCTAACATGGCTTGGGTGGCTTTAATTTGCCTAAATTGCTCATGGTTAGGCTCGATAGAAGTTAACTGCTTGGCACCCCGCGACAAGGCTTCAAAACCGAGCACCCCACTACCAGCACAGCAATCAAGTACCTTGGCATTGACTAAATCATTGGCAAGCCAGTTAAATAGCGTCTCTCGGACACGGTCAGGGGTCGGCCGCAATCCATCGGCATCGATAAACGCCACCAAACGCCGCCGATACTCGCCGCCAACGATACGGACGTGAGAAATATGTGGGGATTTGGTGGCTTTATTGGCTCGTTTGCTAATTTTGGACATCATAGTTTGAAAGTCATAGTTTGGACATCTACATTACGTTAGTCAGCGCCACCCACCGCAGGGAGTTTGGCGGTATTGGGTTTTGCGATAATAGGTTTACCCGACAAAACTAACGCTGCCCGTTGCAATTTGGCGGCTTGTTTTTCGGCGTTGATTTTGGCAAGTTCTTCAGGCGATGGGGGCACAATCGGTTTTTTGATTTTATCAATGAGCCAGTAATCCATCATTTTACGCACAATCGGTGCTACCCAGCCACCATGCCGACCGTTTTCTACGATGACGGCAATCGCAATTTGCGGGTTTTCTACTGGGGCAAAACCAACAAACCAGCCATGATCCCAGTGACGCGAGTCAAGCGCGGCTTCGTTATAGCGTTTACCTTGTGCAATAGATTTGACCTGCGCTGTGCCTGTTTTGCCAGCGATGCGATAAGTTGGCGTATAGATATTATGCGCTGTGCCTTTTTTGACCACATCTTCCATGGCTAGGTGCATACGCTGCCAATCATTGGGGTTACCGTTGTATTGAATTTTCCCATCGGGCTTTTCAATAGGGGTGACATGTTCGGCACCGGTGGATTTTTTGAGCAGATGGGGGGTTAAATGCTGTCCATCACCGGCTAGCATGGCGATACCATTGGCAATCTGTAAGGGTGTCGCCAAAAAATACCCTTGCCCGATACTCACAGAAATGGTTTCCCCAGGCAACCAGGCTTTTTTATAGGTTTTCATTTTCCACTCAGTAGAAGGGTAGACCCCGGTTTTTTCTCCCGGCAAATCAATGCCCGTTTTACTACCAAAATTAAAACGCGTCATCCAATCATGAAGCCGGTCAATACCCAGTTGATAAGACAGCTTGTAGTAGTAGGTATCGACAGATTCGACCACGGATTTATGCAAATTGACGTTACCATGACCCGATTTTTTCCAGTCACGAAATTTATGGCTATCGCCAGGCAGACTAAAATAACCCGGATCATAAATACTACTGTCCCATCCCATTATGCCGTAATGAATCCCTGCCAAACCCTCAATCGGTTTGATAGAAGAACCCGGGGGGTATTGCCCTTGTAGCGCGCGATTGTACAGTGGCATGTCGGGGTCTTGTTGCAGTGCCTTGTATTCTCTGCTACTAATTCCAGTGATAAAGGGATTGGGGTCAAAACTTGGATTGCTCACAAAGGCTAAAATCTCGCCAGTGCTGGGGTCAATTGCTACCGCTGCGCCGCGTTTACCATTTAACAAATCGCTGGTCAATTTTTGTAACCCATAATCAAGGCTTAGATAAATATCATTGCCGGGAATGGGTGGTTTGGTATCGAGTTTTTTGATGATATCGCCATAGGCATTGGTTTCAATTGATTGATAACCGGGTTTGCCCAGTAGCAGCGACTCGTAATATTTTTCAATCCCTGTTTTACCTATCAAATCGGTGCCTGCATACAGCTTTTTATCCAACTTTTTACTATCGTTGTCGCTGATACGCCCAACATAGCCAATCACATGGGCAAATAAGTCACTGTAGGGATAGGTGCGCGTGAGTTTACTTTGAATCGTCACGCCTTTAAAAAACGGTTTGCGTTCACTAAACTGGGCAACTTGCTGTTCGGTAAGTCCAATTTTAATGGTGACAGGTTCATTTTTACTTTTTTTAAGGGCTTTTGAAGCTTCACTGATTTCTTCAGGTGTCAACTGAAAAATCGGGGTGAGTAGTGCCAAGGTATTGTCAGGATTGTCAATTTCATCAGGACTGATGACAGCGGTAAAAACAGGCTGGTTATCTGCCAAAATCACGCCGTTCCGGTCATAAATGTAGCCGCGACTGGGCGGTGCAGAAACCAGCTTGATACGATTATTGTCAGACTGGGTGACGTACTGGTCATGGGTATAAATTTGTAGATAAGCATAGCGTACAATCAAGCCAACCAAGCCCAAAAAAACAAACACCGATGCCAAAATTACCCGGCGGCGAAAGATAAGATTTTCACGTTGCATATCTGAAGAATGGGGTGGTTTCATAAGCGGGTAACAGCAATTAGAACGGTTTTAAAAAGGGTCGCGGTGCGATGAATGTTTAGCTTAATGCAAATATAGGGATATCACCCAGCTACTATATATGGGTGGCTTAAATCTGATGGCTTAAGTCAAAATTTAAGAGCGATATACTAGCATAAAACATGGCAAATAAGCATGCCCAAATCCTGCCAAAATCGCAAATAACTAATAGCTGCTGTCAAAACAAACGTATCAAATTATGATAGCCGCATTGACGGCAATATGGATGATAACATAGGGACGCAAAACCGCTAAAAATATAACTTCTTCAGGTAAAATATATCTTTCTGTGCTAAAATCTAGCGGTTTGAACGCACCCATATTAACGCACCCATACTACAGACGTTGTCAAGCAAACCTTGTAATGTCATCTCGGTTTTATGGTCCTTTGATTTTAGCTTTTTCACCATGTGAGCTTTTTTGATATGTTTGCAGAAATTTGGCACAAGCTTGCAATCCATCCGCAATTTTTCGCCATGCTGACCATTCCATTTGTGACAGCAGTCGTGACTTGGGCGCATGTATGGATGGCGCTCAAGATGCTATTTTATCCCATTCATTTTTGGGGCATTAAGATTCAAGGATTTCCAGGCGGCGGTATCGGCTGGCAGGGCATTGTGCCACGCAAAGCGGGTAAAATCTCAGGAATTATTGTTGACCAAACTTTATCCAAGCTTGGCTCGCTCGATGAGTTTTTCCAAGCCATGCACCCTGAAGAAGTGGCAGATTTTATCAGCCAAACCATGAACCAAAACTTGGATTTGCTGATTGATGAAATTATGAATGAGCGCTCGGCAACGCTATGGGCGAATCTGCCTTTTGCTGTCAAACGCCGTATCTATGCGTATGGACACGAGCAATTGCCAGCTATCATGAAAAATCTGGTGCTCGACTTGACCTACAATGTGGAAAACTTGGTTGATATGCGCGAGATGATTGTCAACAAGATGGAAAGCGACCGTGCGCTGATGGTGCGGATGTTTTTAAAGGTAGGTCAAAAAGAGATTAATTTTATTTGGCATATCAGTGCGCTGATTGGGTTTGTATTTGGTATTTTGCAGATGGCGATTTTTTGGTTTGTGCCGCAGCATTGGACGGTGCCGTTTTTTGCCGCGATTTGGGGGCTGTTGACCAACTGGATTGCCATCTGGATGGTATTTAATCCAATTGAGCCGCATTATTATCGCTATCCCAAATTTTTTAGTTTTAGCAAATCGCTGCCATTTATCCGCTTTGAAAAACCGCATATGGGGCAATTTAACTGGCAAGGTGGTTTTATGAAACGTCAGCCTGAGGTCTCTGAGGTGTTTGCTGAGATTGTGGTCAAAGATTTGGTCACGCTAAAAAATATCATGTATGAAATGATGTATGGCAGCCGTGCGATGCAAACGCGTGAACTGATTAAAAAACACCTAAACCCAATTTTGGAATCACAGGTGATTCAAACAAGCTTGAAATTTGGTCTGGGTCGTAAAGAATTTGGTCAGCTCAGACACGTGATTATTGATAAGTCAATTGCAGCGACCATGGTGCCGATGAGTAATCCTGAGCTTAACCTTAGCCGCGCAGAAAAAATCTTTGGGCTGTTTCGAGACCGTATTCGCGCATTGACGCCCAATGAATTTCAAAATCTGTTGCGTCCTGCCTTTCGTGAAGATGAATTAACGCTCATTATTTTGGGCGGTGTGACAGGGTTTTTGGCGGGCTGGATACATTTGATATTGGTGTTTTATTAATTTGACCCATTTTTTTTGGTGAAAATTCTACAGTGTGATAACCACTACAGCGATAGGAGCAGTGGGTATGTTAATTACTGAATTGGGCTATTTTGCGCTTATTTCAGCCTTGGTGATTGCCATTTTACAGGTTATTTTGCCAGCAGTGGGGGTGTTTAAACACCAACCTGCTTGGCAACGACTGGCGGGAAGTTTTGCCATTGCTCAGTTTTTGGCAACCGGTACGTCATTTTTGTGCCTGATGTATGGGTTTTATGCCAATGATTTTACGTTGATTTATGTCGCTAATCAGTCAAATTCTTTGCTGCCTTGGTACTATCGCCTATCCGCCACGTGGGGTGGGCATGAAGGTTCACTGTTATTGTGGGTCACCATTTTGGCCACTTGGGGCGCGGCGGTAGCCGTTTTTAGTCGAAGCCTGCCGCTTGCCATGCGCGCACGCGTGTTGGTGATTATAGCCTTTGTGCAAATGATGATGCTAAGCATGGTGATTTTTGTGTCGTCACCTTTTAATCGCAGTCTACCCAGCATCCCCGTGGATGGCAAAGATTTGAATCCACTACTGCAAGACCCCGGATTGATCTTTCATCCGCCGATGCTGTATATGGGCTATGTGGGCGCGGTGGTACCGTTTGCCTTTGCCATGGCAGCATTGTGGGCAGGTCGGTTAGATGCGGTGTGGACGCGTTGGTCGCGTCCTTGGACACTAGCGGCTTGGTGCTGTTTGACATTAGGGATTGTGTTTGGCTCAATGTGGGCATACAACGAGCTTGGCTGGGGCGGCTGGTGGTTCTGGGACCCTGTGGAGAACGCGTCCTTTATGCCTTGGCTCGGTGGGGTGGCATTATTACACTCATTGGCAGTTACCGAAAAGCGCGGCGTATTCAAAGCTTGGACGATTATGTTGGCGATTTTCACTTTTGCCTTGAGTTTATTGGGTACGTTTTTGGTACGTTCGGGGGTCATTACCTCGGTTCATTCATTTGCCGCAGACCCCACCCGCGGTCTGTTTATCCTAGTGATTTTGGGCGTGGTAATCGGTGGCGGTCTGGCGATGTTTGCGTGGCGCGGTTGGCGTTTGACCCAAGAAAGCCATTATCAGCTCAAATCTCGTGAGACATTATTGGTCATCAACAACATTATTATATTAGTCGCAACCATCGTGGTGGTCATTGGCACACTTTATCCAATGCTGGCCGATGCGTTAAAACTGGGTCAAGTATCGGTGGGCGCGCCTTATTTTAATGCGTTATTTGTGCCGTTAACTTGGTTATTGTTGTTGTTTTTAGCCATTGGACCGGTCAGCCGTTGGAAAAAAGACACTCGTCCATTGTTGGGTATAGGCTTGGCGATTTTAGCCAGCTGTTTTGTGTTAGCCGGGGTTTTAAGCTATTTCTTGGTGAGTGGCATCAATATCAACATCTTTATGTCAGCGGCACTGTGTTTATGGGTGTTGGTATGGATGGTGATTGATATCAAAGACAAAACCCGTAACGCGCGCTCGCTGGGCGCTGGGCTGAAACGTCTGCACATGGGCTATTGGGGAATGCAGCTAGCGCATTTGGGTATTTTACTATCCGTGATGGGCATTGCCATTACCACAAGCTTAAGTATCGAAAAAGACATTGCCATGCAAAAAAACCAATCGGTTGAAGTACAGGGCTACCAGTTCACGATGGATGAGCTAAAAAAAATCCGCGGCGCCAACTTTGATGCCACCCAAGCGGTGGTCAGTGTTCGTAAAAATAACCAAATAGTCGCCACCCTTTATCCAGAAAAACGCCATTATGTGGTCAGTCAAATGCCCATGACCGAAGCTTCTATCCAGTATAACCCATTAAGAGATATCTATATGGCAATGGGAGAGCCTATTTTGGACGCCAATCAAAGTGAAGCCAATGCCACTAAATGGGCGGTGCGTATCTATATCAAACCTGGCGTACGCTGGGTGTGGTGGGGTGGTTTTGTGCTGGCGCTCGGTGCGATTTTAAGTATGTTTGATAAACGCTATCGTAAACTGCCTAGACTTGCTGATATAAGTGATGACAAGTCGGGGAATTTGGCAGCGATTAACACCCCAGCGGCAATCGCCCCCGTGTTAGTAAAAAATGACAGTGAGTTAGGTGAGGAGAGTGCTCATGGCAATGCGTAAAAGACAACTTTGGTTTTTGATTCCTTTGGTGCTTTTTTTGATTATCATTGCGCTGTTTTATACGCGGTTGGGCAAAGATACCACGGTAGTGACCAACACCTCGCTCAATCGCGCTTTGCCAAGTTTTAGCTTACCGTCTTTGGGTAACCCATCACAAATGATTACGCAAGCACAGCTACCCAAACAGCCATTTCTACTCAATATATGGGCATCTTGGTGTGTGACTTGTAAAGTTGAACACCCGTTTTTATTGCAAATGTCAAAAGCAGGTGTACCGATTGTTGGGGTCAATTATAAAGATGAAACCAAAGACGCGCTCGATTATCTCAACACCCATGAAGACCCATTTACCCTCAATGTGCAAGATAAAGAAGGGAGTTTTGGCATTGATTTGGGTTTGACGGGTGTGCCAGAGTCATTTGTGGTTGATGGCAAGGGCAATGTGCGCCAGCATATCTTGGGTGAAATCAACGAAGAGCGCTACAACAAGCAAGTATTGCCTTGTATGACAGCGCTGCGTGAACAAGCCGCCGATGCTAAAATCCGTGAGGTGTGCCAATGAGTATCATATTTGCAAAAATTCGCCACCTGATGGGTGTGGTGTTGCTAGTCGCAGGGTTATCCATGTCTGCGTGGGCAAATATTGATACCTACCAATTTGACAACCCGCGCCAAGAAGCCCAATATCGTGCGCTTATTGAAGAATTTCGTTGTCCAAAATGTCAAAACCAAAACTTGGCAGGTTCCGATGCGCCAATTGCACAAGATCTAAAACAAAAGACCTATGACATGGTCAAAGACGGTCGTTCCGACGCTGAAATTCGCCAGTATATGAATGAGCGCTACGGTGACTTTATTAGCTACAAACCACCTGTGCGCCCATCTACCTGGATTTTATGGTTTTTTCCGCCTGTGTTATTGGTGTTTGTGATGCTGGCTTGGTTTATTCGTAACCGTAATTCGTCAAAACTTGCCGCTGTCATCGCTAATCCCATAGAAGAGGGTTATGCGCCACTCTCAGCCGCCGAACAACAGCGGTTACAAGACTTGTTAAACGCCAATGATAATGCTGCCAGTGCTAAAACTAGTGAAATCAATCAAGCAGCGGCTAAGGAAAATTAATGTCAACGCTAATTATTTTTATCATTGTCGCGCTTCTGTTTGCTATCACGCTTGCGGTATTTATTTTGTTACCTTGGTTGCAAACCCACGACCATCACGCTATTGCCAATCGCGCTGATAATCAGCTACTAACGCTCAATATTGAAGTATTTAAACAACGGTTGGTAGAACTGGAGGCGGACTTTAGCGATGGTCAAATCGATGAGGCGACTTATCAAACCCAAAAACTGGCGTTAGAGCGTCAATTACTAGACATCAGTGACAATCAAGATACCAGCAATTTTACCCCCAATTGGAAAAGCCGTCTGATAGTTATCATCTGGATTCCGCTGTTATCTGCGATGGCTTATGTGATGATTGCCGACCGCACGCCCGTCTATCAATTATGGGATGCACAAAATCGCTTGGGAAAAGTCGCAGATGATTTGCTGACCGCAAAAATCGATACGCCACCTGAATGGGCGACCAAAGACAGCGTGGGACTCATTAGTGCCATGCAAACCAACGTGCATCATCATGCCACCGATCCGCTGCGTTGGTTTCGTCTCTCTGAAGTGTTTGTAGCCTTACAAGCACCCGAGCAAGCAATTGAAGCCTTGGCAAGGGCGTATCGTCTCAATCCTGATGATGAAAAAGTCGCCATCACCTACGCCCAAACTAGCTTTTTTACCCAAGGCGGGGTAATGGATGACAAAACCCGTCAAGTGGTTGAGCATATTCTAGCCAAAAGTCCCAAACACCAAGGCGCACAAATGCTAATGGCAATGGGCGAAATGCGAGCGGGCAACTACGCGCAGTCTCGAAAATGGGTAGATCTACTACGCACCGAAATCCAAGCGCGTCCTGGCGATCATACCCAAGCCTTAAGCAGCTTATCTGAACTTGAGCAGACTATCAATCAGCGGGAAGCCCAAGGCGAACAGGCGATTACAGTCAATGTCAAAGTCACCCCTGAGATATTAGGGCGGGTAAAAAAAGGCGAAAGCTTATTTGTTAATGTGCGCAAGATGGCAGGTGGTCCCCCTGTTGCTGCCAAAAAACTGTCAGCAGATAGCTTAACCATCAATGGTATGGCAATCAACATCAGCGATAACGATAGCATCATGCCGACCATGACCTTAAGCTCGGCGATTGGCACGAATGAGCCCTTGGTGATTACCGCCCGGGTTAGTGCTTCAGGTGACGCCATGCCGCAAAGTGGCGACTTGACGAGTAACCCCGTACCGCTAGAAAAGACAGCTGACTCGACAACGGTATTGATTGATAAAATCGTGCCTTAAATCGTTATAAAAAATCTCTTGATTGAATACGGGCGTAATTGAATAGAGGGCGGATTAAAGCTTGCCACATTTTTATTTTTAATACCCCTATCAATTTAAATTATTTTGCAAAAATTGCTTGAGATTTTAGCGGTTAACGAGTATTGTTAACCCAGTATTTCAAAACTGTTAGTTATTCGAACACACCATTTGTGGGTCTTTTTTGCTATTGCAGTAATGAGATAGGGCGATTTTAATAATTTCGACTTAAGGAATAGGTTTATGAAGCGTATTATTCTTTTAGGGCCACCTGGCGCTGGTAAGGGTACCCAAGCACAAATCATCACCAAGGAATTTAATATTCCACAAATCTCAACAGGTGATATGCTACGTGCCGCTATCAAAGAAGGTACTGAGCTTGGCAAACAAGCCAAAAGTATCATGGATGCCGGTGGACTTGTCTCAGATGATTTAATTATCAACCTAGTTAAAGCCCGTATTGCGCAGCCAGATTGCGCCAACGGCTGCATTTTTGATGGCTTTCCGCGTACCATTCCACAAGCGCAAGCGTTAGCGGATGCAGGTGTACACATCAATAACGTGGTAGAAATTGCAGTACCTGATGAAGACATCGTGTCTCGTTTATCAGGCCGTCGCTCTCATCCTGCTTCAGGTCGCGTGTACCATGTGGTCTATAATCCACCCAAAGTGGAAGGTAAAGATGACGAAACCGGTGAAGAATTGGTTCAGCGTGATGACGATAAAGAAGATACCATCCGCGATCGTTTAGCGACTTATCATAACCAAACAGAAGCCTTGGTTGGTTTTTATCAAGACTTGGCAAAATCGGGTCAAAACGCGCCACGCTATGCCAAATTTGATGGTACACAAGCGATTGATAAAGTCAGTGAACAAGTCCTTGCTGAGTTAAAAGCATAATTAAAACCATGATGAAACGCATCAATGGGCTTTAGGTAAGCTAAATAAAAAAAGCTGAAATTTCGATTTCAGCTTTTTTTATAAGTAAATCAGTTTTATAACTAAATCAGTCTCAATAAAAAAGCCAATTCAATGTGAATTGGCTTTTTTAATGCAACAAACAATTAAGCAGTTTTAAGGGCTTTAATTGCTTTGTTTAAGCGGCTTTTATGACGTGCTGCTTTGTTTTTGTGAATCACGCCTTTGTCAGCAATACGGTCAATCACTGGAACTGCTTTTTTGTAAGCTTCAGTCGCTGCATCGTAGTTTTTATCTTCAACGGCTTTTACCACATGTTTGATGAAAGTACGAACCATAGAACGTTGTGATGCTTTTAATTGACGACGTTTAACGTTTTGACGAGCGCGTTTGCGAGCTTGTGCAGAATTTGCCACGTAAATCTCCTTGGATTTGCAATATAAATCGATCTGTTAGTAAGTGAGCAGCCATTCGCTTATTACAGATACGGGTAGTTAGGGTTGCTTGAATCCTTGAATCACTAGACACGGAAACACAATTAACGATATCAAGCGGATTTAAAGCCCGCTATTTTAGCAAACTCACGCTACAATAACAACTTATTCGGCAGATTATTCAGCGTATTTCGTCTATTGGCGAAAAAACCAGCGGGCAATGCTCATCAACGCTGAAAAAAACGTATTTGTAGGTGAAAGTTTTAATTATCTGTGATTAAATAAAATGACATTCAAAACTCATAAAAATATTCATACTGAGGTCATTGTTTTATGCAGCGCACAGCATTAATCATCGGTGCAACCGGCTTGGTAGGCAATTCATTACTCACTCAACTTGGCAGTTTGTATCAAAAGGTCATTATCATTGCGCGCTCTCAGCCAAAAGGGTTGAGTGATTCGATGCATTTCTACCAGCTCAAAGATTTTAATCAAATGCATGAATTTGTGTCTGCGCTGTCGATTGGTAAAGACACCGATGCTTTTAGCTGTCTGGGTACCACCATTAAGGAAGCGGGTAGTGAAGCCGCCTTTCGACAAATCGATTTTACCTATAATGTGGCATTTGCAAAAGCTTGCAAACAAAAAGGCGTAGAGCGGTTTTTTTTGTTATCGGCGATGGGCGCCAATGCTGAAAGTCGCTTTTTTTATAACCGTGTCAAAGGTGAGCTTGAGACGGCGATTGACAATTTAGGGTTTCAAGAATTAGCAATTTTTCGTCCCTCTTTGCTGCTTGGCAAACACGATGATCGTAAACTTGAAACCATCGCGCAGACGGCGTACAAACTCATCAAACCTATTGTGCCTAAAAAACTGCCTGTCCGTCCCATAGAAGCCGATAGGGTGGCGATGGCAATGGCGTTGGTGAGCAACAATTGGCACATCAAACATACTTATGAAAAATCTGCTAATCGCGTCGATACTGCCAAAAAAACCCAAGTTATCAGTAACGGCGAAATGCTAGCGATGACGCGGTTTAGAAACTAACCTTCCCAAAAACACGATTGACTTAAGGAACGATGATGAGCGACATGACGTTACAAAATTTTATTACCTGCGATTTATTAGATGATAATCCAGAGTGTCAGGTTTGTGCACCCAACATGGAAGGCAAACGCTTTTTTAGCTATGGCGGTAACACAAAATTTGGTGGTGAAGTGGTAACCGTCAAATGCTTTGAAGACAATAGCCGGGTTAAAGAGCTGTTAGCCACGAATGGCAAAGATGAGAAAGGCAATGGCAAGGTTTTGGTGGTAGATGGTGGGGCGTCAATGCGCTGTGCCTTGCTAGGCGATATGATTGCACAAAGCGGCGTTGATAATGGCTGGGCTGGCGTGATTGTGTATGGCTGTGTGCGAGATGTGGATGATATGGGCAAAATGCCAATCGGCGTACAAGCGCTCGGCGCCATTCCCCGCAAATCCAATCGCAAGGGTGTGGGCGATGTGGGTGTGACGCTCAATTTTGGCGGAATCATGATAAATAATGGCGACTTTGTGTATGCGGATAATAACGGTATCATTCTTAGTCAAAAATCACTAATCGACTAGGGATATTATGATGAAAAATCTGTTTAAAATCGCCGTGGTTAGCACTGGTTTATGAACTTTGCTATATCGATAATACCCCACGTTAAAAGCATTTAAGATTGAATAGAACATCCGCTAAATTTGGCTGATTTTTTGCTTTAAATCGGCCTCAAAAACCCCCACAATAACGTCATTATTTTTCGCCTTTTTAACTCAAAAGACTTATAACCAAAAGACCGATAACAATGACGAATGTTACACACCCCCTGTCTCAACTTTCCTTTCGCCTCAACCAATCGTTGTTTGACAATGCTAAGCATGACAAAAAATGGCTGGGCAACTTACAAGGCATGACCCAAGCCTTATGGCTCGCCAGCCTCACCAGTAGCGATAGCGGTCAGCAAAACCGACTTAAAGTCGTCGTGACCCGTGACCAAAATCAGCTCAATCAGCTTGAAACAGAGTTGGCATTTAGTGGGGTCGATGCCCATGTGTTTCCTGATTGGGAAACGCTTACCTATGACGAGCTGTCACCGCACCATGACATTGTCTCTGAGCGGATTCATTTGCTTACCCATATGCCAACTGATGGTATTTTACTGATTTCGGTGCAGACCTTAATGCACCGTGTCGCCCCTGCATCATGGCTATTGGGTCAACACTTTGATTTGTCAGTGGGTGACACCTTTGATGTGGCAACCGAACGTCGAAAACTGGCAACCGCGGGCTATCATGCGGTAGATAACGTCTTTGAGCCTGGGGAATTTGCTGTGCGTGGTAGCGTGATTGATTTGTTTGCCATTGGTCAGCCATTCCCAGTCCGCATTGATTTATTTGATGATGAGATTGAGAGTATCCGTTTTTTTAACCCGCAAACCCAGCGTAGCTTGACCCAAGCAGATTTGGACGAATTAAAAGACAGTGACCCCCATCAATATGTCAAGTTTATCAATAGTCAAAAAAAATCGGGTGAAACCATCGGTAAAATCACCAGTTTTCAGATTTTACCGGCGCGAGAATTTCCCCTGGATGAGGGTAAAGAAACGTTTCGCGCCAATTTTGCCAGCACCTTTGCCAACACATCTGCCCGCCGTTTTGAGCTGTTTAATGATGTGATGAACGGCATTGCACCCGCGGGGGTGGAGTATTATCAGCCGTTATTTTTTGACACGGATACTTGGCAAAATGGCTCAGATTTTTTTAGTTATTTGCCCAAAGATAGCTTGTTTATTGTCGATAATCAAATAGAGACGGCTTACCAAAATTTTTGGCAACAAATCCAAACTCGCTACAATGACCGCAGGCACGATATCGAAAAACCGATTGTGGCACCGCAAGATTTGTATCTGGCAGAACATATCTTTAACGAAAAAATTGCCCAATATCCTCGCATTATCACCAGCGAACAACCAATCGATGAGACCAAAGCAGGGGCAATCAATGCATTGGTTGACACACCCCCTGATTTAACCGTTGACCATAAACTTGCTGAGCCACTACAAAGACTGATGGCATTTCGCGAGCAGTTTGATAAACCGATATTATTGGTTGCCGAAACTGCGGGTCGCCGTGAGATTTTATCGGAGCTTTTGCAAAAACGCTTTAATTTACAAAGTGTTGCAGGATTGACCGATTTTCTTGCAAACATGGATGAGTCGCATAGTACTGCGATTGCCTTGACCATTGCACCGATTGAACGAGGCGCGTTACTCCCCGATAAGTTTGCGATTGTCTCAGAAACCCAGTTGTTTGGACGGCAGGTGTTACAGACTCGCCGCCGTCGCCAAAGCGATGTGTCTGATGAATTTTTGGTTAAATCGGTCAGTGAGCTTAATATCGGCGACCCTGTGGTGCATATTGATTTTGGTATTGGGCGTTATCAAGGCTTGATTACCCTTGAGATTGATAGACAACTGCAAGAGTTCATCCATCTCACCTATGCCGATGATGCCAGTGTGTATGTGCCTGTGGCAAATCTGCAGCTTATCAGCCGTTATGCGGGTGGCGACTCGGCAACCGCACCGCTTCATACCATAGGTAGCGGTAAATGGGATAAAGCCAAAGCCAAGGCACTCAGCCAAATTCATGATGTGGCGGCGGAACTGCTCAACGTGCAAGCCCGCCGTGATGCCAAAGTGGGCATTAACTTCCCAATTGACCAAATCCAATATGACTTATTTGCCAGTCAATTTGCGTTTGAAGAAACGCCCGACCAAGCCAATGCCATTGAGGCGGTGAAGTTTGATATGAAGCAAAATAAGCCAATGGATAGGTTGGTGTGCGGTGATGTCGGTTTTGGTAAAACCGAAGTGGCAATGCGTGCCGCTTTTATTGCGGTACAAGCAGGGTATCAAGTGGCAGTGCTAGTACCGACGACACTGCTTGCTGGGCAACACGAAGACAACTTTTTGGATCGATTTGCCGATTGGCCCATTCGTATTGAGTCGCTTTCCCGCTTTGGCACCAAAAAACAACACGACAAAATTTTAGCAGATTTGGCAAATGGGCAAGTGGATATCGTCATCGGTACCCACCGTATTTTGCAAGAAGATGTCAAGTTTGCCAACTTAGGTCTGATGATTGTTGATGAAGAACACCGTTTTGGCGTGCGAGATAAAGAGCGTATCAAAGCCATGCAATCGGATGTTGACGTACTATCGATGACCGCAACACCCATTCCACGTACGCTGAACATGGCGTTATCGGGTATGAGAAACATGTCGATTATTGCCACGCCCCCGGCAAGACGGTTGGCAATTAAAACCTTTGTCATGCAAAAATCTGATAACTTACTCAAAGAAGCGATTTTGCGTGAATTATTGCGTGGCGGACAGGTGTTTTTACTACATAACGATGTGGCGAGCATTGAGCGCATGGCAGAAACCGTGCGAGAGCTTGTGCCCGAATCTCGGGTGGCAGTGGCTCACGGTCAGATGAAAGAACGAGAGCTTGAGCAAATCATGCAATCGTTTTACCACAAAAGACACAATGTGCTAGTGTGTACTACCATTATCGAAACAGGCATTGATATCCCCAATGCCAACACCATTATCATTAACCGTGCCGATAAATTTGGGCTAGCCCAGCTTCACCAACTGCGGGGTCGAGTCGGGCGTAGTCATCACCAAGCCTACTGTTATCTGCTTGTGCCGTCTATTAAAGGCTTGACGAGCGACGCCCAAAAGCGGCTTGATGCTATCAGCCGTGCCAACACATTGGGGGCAGGCTTTATGCTTGCCAGTGAAGACCTTGAGATTCGTGGGGCAGGCGAGCTGCTGGGCAAAAACCAAAGCGGCAATATGCAAGCGGTTGGTTTTAACCTGTATATGGATATGTTAAACCGTGCCACCAAAGCCATCAAAGCAGGTAAACAACCTGATTTAAACACCCCCTTATCGCTAACCAGTGACATTAATCTGCATTTGTCGGCACTCATTCCTGAGGATTATCTGGGTGATGTGCATCAGCGGTTATTGTTTTATAAAAAAATCGCCAATGCTGAAGACTATGACAGCCTAATTAGCATTCGCAGCGAAATGCTAGACCGTTTTGGCAGTTTGCCGGAGCCGACCAAAAATTTATTTGCTATTCACCAAATCCGCTTACTGGCTGAAGCGCTGGAGATTAGCAAAATTGATGGCAATGAGCGGCAAGTCACCTTTGAGTTTTCGCCCAGTACGCCAGTAGAAGCGATTACGATTATTGGGCTTATTCAATCGAATCCGAAAAAATTTAAAATGAATGGCGCGACAGGGCTAAAAATGATGGATGACAAAGCCCTTGCCACACCAGAAGGACGGATTGACGCGGTAAAAAATCTCATAGAGAAATTATCTTTAAAAGCGTGATGATGACCTGATAATAAATAATTATTGGCTCATCATAAGCGTGTTATAGCGAAAAAGAAGATTTAGAAAATGATGGAAAATCAATTACCTAATGGCGAACGCCTAATTGAAGAACCTACTTATCCTGAAGATTGGGAATGTTGCGACAACGGCTGCGAAGAACTATGCGTGTATGAAATTTACCGCGTTCAAAAACAAGCCTATGATGGACAGCAACAGCGACTCAAAAGCGTGCCTAAAACTACTTACGACACCGACAAACCTGCTCAATAGCTGGAGTATTCTTCAATAAAAGTAATTTTTTGTAAATTCATATTCCTGTCACATGAATTTCATGCTAATGTCATCAAACTCACGTTAAATATCATGACGTTATGAAGTTGCATTGATAACGTAAAATAGTAAGTAAACAACTAAAAAATGGCAGAAGCCCTAAAATTAATAAAAAATCCACCACTATGGGATATTGGATAAAGAAGGATAGGAGTAAAAAATGTTAGATATGTTAAATGAAGCGTTTGAATATGAAACCGATATCATCTATCTTGACGAAGGCGATGACGCGGTAGAAATGTAAACTGCAAGTTAGGCGTAAAACGTGAAAATTCGCAACCGATAACCTCTTAATATACCGATTAAGAGGTTTGTTTTTTTTGGGCAATATAAATGAATGATTAGTGACTAGTGATTATGACTGGTACTGGCAGGCATCGCCATCTCATGGTGCTTATCCATATCCTGCATATTGTGCATGTCGTGATTCATGTTATGGCTCATATTATGGTTCATATCATCACTCATATTATGGTTGATAGGCATAGTAGTCGAAGCAGGATTAGACGCAGAATGATTCATCGTCGACATATCATGGTGCATACTCGTCTCATTCATGGCATGACTGTGTGAACCTTGATTATGTGAACCATGATTATGGTTATGGTGCATCATCATCGGGATAAAAATCACCGCAAGCCCAGACAACATCATAATCACCCCATTAATTTGGCGAAGGCGAAAATTTTTAATACTCGACTGTAGCATCCCCACAGTTTTTTGTGTGGCAATCAACATCGGCATCGTACCTAGCCCAAATACAAACATCAGAGCCGCCCCTGTAGCGATGTTGTTGCCAGCAATCGCCATCATGAGCGCACCATACACCAATCCACACGGCAAAAACCCCCAAAGCAGGCCAGCAAACAAAGCTTTACCAAAGCTATCAATCGGAAACACTTTTTTGCGTATCGGGGCGAGCGATTGCCAAAAGCGCATCCCGAACTTTTCTAACTGATTAAACAGCGGTAACCCAAGCATCGCAAGCCCAATCAACACCAATACCGCACCCAGTACAATTCTTGGCGCACTATTACTCA
Organism: Moraxella sp. CTOTU48841; assembly: GCF_032061225.1. NCBI lineage: Bacteria > Pseudomonadati > Pseudomonadota > Gammaproteobacteria > Moraxellales > Moraxellaceae > Moraxella > Moraxella sp. CTOTU48841. The sequence goes on along the minus strand of NZ_DAMBFQ010000008.1, from coordinate 30,802 downwards.
TAATGGACTGAAAGATTGCCACCCCAACAACGCTGGCAATCAATCCAAGCAAGGCATAACTGATGAGGCGTCCGAAATGATACGTCAAAATCAAGCCATTTTTTTTGCTATCAGATACATGCTGCATAGACAGCCCAAACGCCGTCACAATGCCACCGCACATACCCAGACAGTGCGGTGAGCCAAACAGCCCCATGCTAAAGGCTGCCAAAAATAATGCCCATGTCATAAAATGCTCCAAAAAAGTCTAAAAATTTTTCAAAAAAAGTAAATAAATCAATAGAAAGAAATCAGCAGGAAGAAAGATAACACCAACGCGTTATTTTTGCTCGTCAGTAGGGTCTTGTATTTTTGGGGGATGAGAAGATGAAGGCTTGGCGGGATTTTGCCCCAATTGTTCGCGGCGAAATTGTCTGTCATCCAAAATGACCCGCTGAGATTCATTGTCCAAATCGTCAAATTGGCGTGATTTGATGGCGTAATAAATCGCAAAAATACCCAATACAAATAGCACTAGACTAATAGGAATCAAAAAATACATGCTTTGCATCGTGCATCCCCATTACTTGGCGTAACAAACGAATTAAGTTAAAAAAACCATTATACGCTTATTTTGGCATAAATAAATGCGGCAAAATGTCGCAGCGTGGCCTGAGTAATTCATGAGTAATCAAAGAGTCATCCAATAGCCGAATGTATGCTTACAAAACAAACACATGGGTTGCAAATCAAAGCAACTCAGTGATTTGAGTGCGAACAATGAATGCTATAATTATAGTGGGTTAAACATTGAGGTTTAACTTGGTTTTAAAACTCAAAATTCTACAAGGAAATTATGATGTTGATGCCTAAAATCTTTAAGCTTTCAAAGAAACAGTTGCTTGCCTTAGGAGCGGCTGTCATGGTGGGCGCATTATTGATGCCAACAGCAAACGCTGCGACAGTGGTCATTGATGTACGTACCCCAGAAGAGTATTCTGTGAATCATCCCGCAGGTGCCATTAACATTCCACACAATGAATTACTTGCCAAAATAACGGCGCAAGGCATTGCAAAATCAGATACCATTAAAGTGTATAGTCGTGGAGGCGGTCGTGCCCAACAAGCCAAGTCTGCCTTACAATCAGCTGGCTACACCAATGTAGAGATTCAAAAATAACTTATTTATTGGTCGGTTGGCAGTCGTATTGGGGTTTGACAAGATCGCGAGCGAATGCCAACAATTCATATGAGGCACGTCTTGAATGCTGCAGGTTCTGATCAAAGTGCTGCCAATCATTTGCCTTTGGTAAGGGGGCGATACTTGGAATAGTTGCCAAGCCATTGATGGCAAACTGCCGTCTTGAGCGGTTCATGTGATACGCATCTGTCACCAAAATTGCCTGTTTGACATTGACCATTTCTGCGGTGTATTTTGCATTTTGACAGGTGTTAAAGCTGTTTTTTTCTGCCACAACCCACATAATGCCTTTTTTTTGTAGCCATTTTGCCATCCATGGCGCCTCCTTACCACTGACGATGATGGGTAAGCCAGTCTGCTGATACACTTGGCTGGCTTTAATCAATCGACTTTCGGTAAATTGATTAATCACAATCTCATTTTGTTGGTTATTGGTTAATCCGCCACCTAACACCACAATCGCCGTTGCAGGATTGACACTCACCGCCGATTCTGGCAGGCGATAGCAATCTAAGATAAACAATACAATGGTAGAAAACAGGGGTGTGAAAAAACTGAGTGTGATTAAACACCCCACCAATACCACAACGGTCAAAATCCGTTTGATGGTTGAAAAAAATCGCTCAAGATAATTAACGAGCTTGGCGAATGCTACCATCAGATTCAATCCAAACCGGTTCAGCTTCCAATTTTATCCCAAATTTATCCAATACAGTCTGCTGTATAAATTGCATAGTTTTGGCAACATCACGCTGCGTCGCAACTTTTGGCGCATGGTTAGTCAAGACTAGGGCTTGTTTTACATGCGTTAAAATCGGTGCAATGCCTTTACCCTTAAGCCTTGATTGGTCAATAAGCCAGCCAGCGGCAACTTTACAGTAATCAGTCAAATTGCCTTGGGCATCTTTGACAGGATAATGCACCAGATTGGGATAGCTCTGAAGTAACTGGTCAACTTGAGATTTGGCGACGATGGGGTTTTTAAAAAAGCTGCCACAATTGGGCAAGTCGTTGGTATCGGGCAGTTTACTTTGACGAATGTCGATGATGGCGTTCATGGTATCCACGGGTGTGACTTCATTGCGACCCGCTAGGCTAGCATAGTGCTGTGCAACTTTTGCCACATCGCCGTACTGGGTATTGGGTTTGGCAGTTTTACTGAGGGTAAAAATGACGCTGGTAATGAGCCATTGCCCGGCTTGCTGTTTAAACAGGCTGTCACGGTAGCTAAACTGGCAATCAGCTTTGCTTAGATGATGCCACGTTAAACTCGGTATATGAAACGCTTTTACACTCTCTATCACATCTTCAGCTTGTACCCCATAGGCACCGATGTTTTGCACGGGACTACCACCCACCCAGCTTGGGATTAACGCCAAATTTTCTAGTCCATACCAACCTTGATTGACCGTGTCTAGCACGAGCGTATGCCAATCCTCGCCAGCCATCACCTCAAGGGTTATCGTTTGGCTATCTTCAGACAGGACAGTTTTACCTTGAAGACTGGGTGACACGACAACCGCGTCCAACACTTCGGGCAAAATGATATTACTGCCATTAGATAGCACAACAAATGCTTGTTGATGGGCTGCCAGTTGCTTAAAAGTCGGCTCAATATCAGACAGATGAGTTAAACGAATGAATTGTTTGGCTTGACAAGCTAATGCCATGGTATTGTATGCGCTAATATCCACATAGCTAGGATTAGCCTGCACAGGGTTAGGTTCAAAAAAATTGGTCATAAAATATCGTTAATAATCGGCAGAGTTGCTCATCGCCAGTGCAATGACTAGTGCAATGATAAAGTGCTTATTATAACGAAATATGACAGGGAAAATTGCGATTTTTATGACCTCATGACAGCCAATTAAAAACCTTCTTCATCACTGCCAAAATGGTTGATATCCCTAAAACGGCTCAGCTGACGACGCTGTTTTTTATTTGGGCGATGATCGGGGCGGGCAAGATTGGCAAGTTTTTTTTGTTCGGTGAAAAATTCTCGTTGACTGATACTGGCATCGGTCTCTTGATAGAGCACACTGGCGGCAGTGGCATTGCCGCGCACTTCGGACAGCGCCAGCACCTTGACCGTCTTTTGAGTGTAATGATTGGCTGACCCTTGGCGAATGGTCAATTCATCACCCACCGCTATTTCTTTACTGACTTTGACGCGATTGCCAAAATGGTGTACCCGTCCCGATTCAATCGCTTCCTTGGCTAGGGTGCGAGTTTTATAAAACCTTGCTGCCCATAGCCATTTATCTAAACGCACTTTAATTTTATCAGTTGTACTCAATGACATTTCCTATAACTTAACTGCATGAATAACTTTAGATTAAATGGTTGTTTTTTCAAATCTTTCAATATATCACATCGATATTTCTAACAAACAACTGGCGTGTCAAAACGAGGCTAATAGTCTATTCATCATGACAGTTATAAAACGCTGCTTAAACACTGAAAAGTCACACTCATTAGTGAGACTCAGGGGTTTTTTAAGCTAATCGATATGGTGAGTGAGCCAAGTCAAAATATCGTCATACACTTGTTGGTGATTAGGCTCTAGCAAGATTTCGTGGCGCATCGCTTCATATTGCTGCATGCTAACCGAGGGAAAATTATTTTTTTGCAAACGTTTGACAATACGCGGAATCCCTTTTCCCATCTGCCCAACAGGGTCATCTTTTCCGCTGACAAATAGCAGCGGCAACTGCCTGGGTACTTGTTGATACCAATGCTTATTGGTGCCTGCTTGCATCAACGACATGAGCGCAAAATAGCCATTGTTGGTAAACTGAAAGCCGCAAAGCTTGTCATCAAGGTAGGCTTTTACTTGCTTGGGATCTGAATTGAGCCAATTAAACCCTTGTAAATCGGGTTCTTTTCTAAAGGGTAGGTTATTAAATTGGTTTAAAATTTTATCCAATACCGGATTGGTGCGCCGCGTGGTAAAGTGATTAAGGTTTTTGGTTACAGGCACAAACAAATTTGCCAATGGATTAAAATCTGAGGTACCCATAATTACTGCGCCCGCAAATCGCTCACCATAGCGCTGCAAAATACAGCGAACGATAAATGACCCCATACTGTGACCCAAGATAAAATGGGGGATATCAGGGTATTTTTCAGCGATTAACTGTGCATGGTTCATCACATTGTCAATCATCAACTCAGCAGGATTGGGGTTACCCATATAGCCTAAGCAACCATTGTCATAGGCTTGCTGTCCATGACCTAAATGGTCAAAGGTCAACACCGCAATATCATGATTTGCTAAGAATTGCGCAAAGGTTTGGTAGCGCCCTTGGTGTTCTGCCATGCCATGCACGATTAGTAACGTAGCAACGGGCGTCACCTTAGGCAGATAGAATGTGTAGTTGTTATTCATCGCAAATTTCCTGTGAGTGTTATTTTATAATTAGGGTAGCATAAAAAAGCCGTCTAATGACGGCTGTAAATCAACGCACAAATTCACAAATCAACAGCCTGATTTTTTCATGTCCGCTTCTGATAACGGATTGGCACCACGGGTAGGGCGCGGGCAAGGCTCACCATAGTATTGACGATCGGCAAAATAGCTTGAGCGCACCATCGGACCTGCCCAAATATTTGCAAAGCCCAATTTTTTACCGTGTGCAGTATAACGGTCGAATTCATCAGGATGCACAAATCTATCAACTGGGGCGTGCGATTTGCTTGGCTGCAAATATTGACCGATGGTAATTAAATCGACATCATGCGCCTTTAAATCATCAAGTAAGGCATAAACTTCTTCTTCAGTCTCGCCAAGACCCACCATAAAACCACATTTGGTGACAATATCAGGTCGACGCGCTTTGTAATCTTTTAACAGCTGTAATGAATGCTGATAATCCGACCCTGGGCGAAACGCTTTATACAAACGTGGCACGGTTTCGATATTGTGGTTAAATACATCAGGTGCTGTGTCACTTAAGATATCAAGTGCCACTTGCTCACGACCGCGAAAATCAGGGACTAAAATCTCAATCAAACAATTAGGGCTTAACTGACGAGATTCTTTAATGACATTGGCAAAATGTTCCGCGCCGCCGTCACGCAAATCATCTCGGTCAACCGAGGTAATCACCGCATATTTTAATCCTAGACCAGCAATGGTCTCAGCGGTGTGAATCGGCTCAAGCTCATCGAGCGCATTGGGGCGACCATGCGCCACATCACAAAATGGGCAGCGACGGGTACAAATATCACCCATAATCATAAAGGTCGCGGTGCCATCACCAAAACATTGGGGAAGGTTAGGGCAAGCCGCTTCTTCACACACCGTATACAGCTTTTGTTCACGCAAGGTTGACTTGATGCGCGCTACTTCACTCGGCGATGACAGTTTGACGCGAATCCAGTCAGGTTTTTTTGGGGTTTCTACCGTTGGAATGATTTTAATCGGAATACGGGCAACTTTATCATGGCCACGTAGTTTTTCACCCACTTCAGGACGTTTTGGCTTATCGAAATTTGATTTGTCACGAGCGATGGGTCTATCGGTGTGCGGCGTTGAAGGGGCAAAAGTTTGTACAGTGTCGGTCATTGCTATGATTAATCCTTAAATTCATTTAGCAGATTTTAGGGGGTTATTATAACAGAAATCTATGCTGACGAATTTAAACTATTTTGGGATAAGCTTTGTTGTTTAAAGTACAGAGCCAAAGTTATTTTTCATCTTAGTAAAAAAAGCGATAATCGGCTCAAACGCATTTATTAAAAATTATTGGGCTATTTCTTTAAAAAATAATGGCTATGTTAACAAAAACGTATTTTCTCATTAACATTTCATCACATTTCAAGTATATTAGAAGGGTTAAATTTTTTAGCCAAAGCCATGCTGGCTAGTAGCCATTTCAAAATTCAACTGTGTTGTGAAGAGGGCTTTCAGACGCATGGTTAACACAATAATCTTACATGACTATGAGGACGATTCATGCTAGAGAACTATCGTAAACACGTCGAAAATCGTGCGGCACAGGGTATTGTGCCACAGCCACTTAACGAACAGCAAACGGCTGATTTGGTCGAATTATTAAAAAATCCACCAGCCGGTGAAGAAGAAACACTTATAGACTTATTAGAAAACCGTATTCCACCTGGGGTTGACCAAGCAGCGTATGTTAAAGCGGCATTTCTAGCGGCCATCGTTAAAGGCGAAACCACTTCGCCACTGATTTCAAAACTAAAAGCGATTGAGTTACTGGGTCATATGCAAGGTGGTTACAACGTAGAACCATTAATCCAAGCATTAGACGACAAAGAATTGGCGAAAGCTGCGGGCGACGCGCTGAAAAAAACCTTATTGGTATTTGATGCCTTTAATGATGTCACTGAAAAAGCGGAAGCGGGCAATGAAGTAGCCAAAGAAGTGTTACAATCTTGGGCAAACGCCGAATGGTTCACCAGCCGTCCAGAAGTACCAAAAAAAGCCACTTACAAAACCTTCAAAGTCACCGGTGAAACCAATACCGATGATTTGTCACCTGCCCAAGATGCATGGTCACGTCCAGACATCCCCCTACACGCATTAGCCATGTTAAAAAATGCGCGTGAAGGCATTGTGCCAGACCAAGACGGCGTGATTGGTCCGATGAAACAAATCGAAGAGATGAAAAAAGACGGTATTCCATTGGCATATGTGGGTGATGTGGTCGGTACCGGTTCAAGCCGTAAATCAGCGACTAACTCGGTATTGTGGTTAATGGGTGACGACATCCAAGGCGTGCCAAACAAACGTGCTGGCGGCCTGGTATTGGGTGGTAAAATCGCACCGATTTTCTTCAACACCATGGAAGATGCGGGCTCATTACCTATCGAAGTGGATGTTAGCAAACTTAACATGGGTGATGTATTTGATATCTACCCACATGACGGCAAAATCACCAAACATGATTCTGACGAAGTGCTTGCAACTTTTGAATTAAAATCACCAACGCTGCTCGATGAAGTGCGCGCCGGTGGTCGTATTCCATTGATCGTAGGTCGTGGCTTGACCAACAAAGCCCGTGAATATCTAGGTTTGGGCGCGTCTGACATTTTTGCAAAACCAGAACAACCTGCAGACACTGGTAAAGGCTATACTTTAGCGCAAAAAATGGTCGGTAAAGCTTGTGGCGTTGAAGGTATTCGTCCGGGTGCCTACTGTGAACCAAAAATGACAACCGTGGGTTCGCAAGATACCACAGGTCCAATGACCCGTGACGAATTAAAAGACTTGGCTTGTTTAGGCTTCTCTGCAGATTTGGTCATGCAATCATTCTGTCATACCGCAGCTTATCCAAAACCAATCGATGTAGAAACTCAGCACACACTCCCTGATTTTATCATGAACCGTGGCGGTGTATCATTACGTCCAGGTGATGGTATTATTCACTCATGGCTCAACCGTATGCTATTGCCAGATACCGTTGGTACAGGTGGTGACTCACATACCCGCTTCCCAATGGGTATTTCGTTTCCAGCAGGTTCAGGTCTAGTGGCGTTTGCTGCAGCAACCGGTGTGATGCCATTAGATATGCCAGAATCAGTTCGTGTACGTTTTGTCGGTGAAATGCAGCCTGGTATCACCTTGCGTGACTTGGTACATGCGATTCCTTACCAAGCTATCAAAGAAGGTTTATTGACCGTTGAGAAAGCCGGTAAGAAAAACGTATTTAACGGCCGTATCCTAGAAATCGAAGGTTTAGAAGACTTAACTGTTGAACAAGCATTCGAATTATCAGATGCCTCTGCCGAACGTTCAGCGGCAGGTTGTACTATCACCCTGTCTGAAGAATCGGTGAAAGAATACCTAACGTCAAACATCACCCTACTCAAATGGATGATTTCTGAAGGTTATGGCGATGCGCGTACGATTGCACGCCGTATCAAAGGTATGGAAAGCTGGCTTGCCAACCCAACGTTATTACGTGCTGATGCAGACGCAGAATATGCCGCTGACATCACTATCGATATGAGCGCCATCAAAGAACCGATTCTTTGCTGTCCAAACGACCCAGATGATGCCAAAACCTTGGCAGATGTTGCCGGCGACAAGATTGATGAAGTATTCATCGGTTCATGTATGACCAACATCGGTCACTTCCGTGCAGCGGGCGCGTTGTTAAAAGAAGTACCTGCGGGTAGCTTAAGCACACGTCTATGGATTGCACCACCCACTAAAATGGATGCACGTCAATTGATGGATGAAGGTCTGTACAATGTCTATGCACAAGCGGGCGCACGTACTGAAATGCCGGGTTGTTCACTGTGTATGGGTAACCAAGCGCGTATCGCACCAAAATCAACGGCTGTATCAACTTCGACACGTAACTTCCCGAACCGTTTAGGTCAAGGTGCCAACGTGTACTTGGCTTCTGCAGAGTTAGCGTCGGTGGCTGCGGTACTTGGTAAGCTACCTACCAACGAAGAATATCAACAATATGCTGGTAAGCTCAACAGCATGTCAGCCGATATCTACAAATACTTAAACTTCGACCGTATGAGTGAGTATACTGAAGAAGCAAATAAAATTAACGTAGCACAGCTTACCTAACCATCGTTAGATTAAAGTTAGGCTCATCTAATTTTAATTAAGTAGGATAACAATAAAGTAAGACCCTGCAATATAGCAGGGTTTTGCTGTTGTTAGCATTTACATAAAATTTTTTGAACGTTTAGCTAAAAAATATCTTGGCAAAATTTGGCTTATAGTGGTTTAGAGTAATGGCATCTGTGGCGAGGCTTCAGCTTGCAGCAAATTTGAATAAGTCACCCCAACCAAACGCACGGGTAAAAGTTTTGGGGTATGCTCATATAACCATTGAATCCAATAATGGGCATCAGATTCTTGTTCAAAGTGGGAGGAAATACTATGAGAGCGGGTAATCACACTAAAATCGCTGTATTTGATTTTAATGGTGATGGTGCGAGCGTAACGCTGCTTTTTTTGTAAATCTTTAAACGCTTGGCTATTTTCACGATATAGGGCAGCCACAATGACTTTATCATCCATGGTATTTTGTAAAAACGTTGTCTCAGAACCGACAGATTTATGTTTGCGCTCAGCTTTAACCTCTCGATTATCAATACCGTGGGCAATCTGGTGAAAGAAATCACCCCGTTTGCCAAAGCGTTGTTTTAATACGTCCGCTGGGGTATTGCGTAAATCCAATCCTGTAAATATACCCATGTCATGCAACATTTTGACGGTGGCTTTGCCAATCCCGTGAAATTTTTTTACCGGTAAATTGGCGATAAAATCCAATCCTTGCTCAGGTGTGATAACCGCAATACCGTTGGGTTTATTTAAATCTGACGCGATTTTGGCAAGCATTTTGTTGTAAGACACCCCGGCTGAAGCGGTCAGTTGTGTTTGTTGCAAAATCTGTTGGCGAATGCGATTGGCGATTAGTGTCGCAGAATTTTTTTCATGCGGGCTATCGGTCACATCCAAATACGCCTCATCCAGTGATAAAGGTTCGACCAGTGGCGTATATTGGTGCATGATGGTACGAATTTGCTCACTGACTTCACGATACACCTCAAAGCGTGGTTTGACAAAAATTGCTTGTGGGCACAGCTGACGCGCTCGATAGCATGACATGGCAGAATGCACACCAAACTTGCGTATCTCATAACTTGCTGCTGCGACGACACCACGCCCATTGGGATCACCGCCAACCACCAATGGTTTACCTTGTAACTCAGGATTATCCCGTTGCTCAACACTGGCAAAGAACGCATCCATATCGATATGAATAATTTTACGCATGGTTGTTAGTTTACCATCCTAACTGTACGGGGAAAGTATTTAATTAACTCGTTAAACACAAAGACGCTAGCTAACATGACCAATAAATACAAAATTTACTGATTGATAAATTCAATTGATAAGTAGTCTGTAATCTGCTACATTATCGCTATCAAGGGGAGTAACTTCTCACTTCAGTAGTTTGTGATTTATCGTCATTACGTAAGTAGCCGCTTACCGGTAAATCAGCTATTTTTTAGCCATATATTGAGCTAATTATCAAATAGTAAGCCAGACCTTGACTTAACACAACCACATATTTGGTCGGTGTGAGTCAAGGTTTTTTTGTGCTTAGCGTTTTTCCAAAATCCTTTGACTTATTGCCAACCATAGTTTGTAAATGCATACTAAGGAGCGATAATGTTACTTGCAGCAGTAAATCAAATGACAGAACCCATGAGCATTGGCAGGCCCATGCTATATGCCGTGTTCTTTGCTATCGTAGCGATACTGTTATTGGTTGATTTTTTTACCTTTAAAACCCCAAAAAATGGTGAAGCGGTTTCGATGAAACAAGCGGGTATTTGGAGTGCCATTTGGGTGGGCGTGTCTGTGCTGTTCGCTGGCGGTCTATGGTGGTATCTAGCACAAAATTTTGGCGGTGCTATCGCCACTCAAAAAGTAGGGGAGTTTTTTACAGGATATTTACTGGAAAAATCGCTCGCCATTGATAACGTTTTTGTATGGTTGATGATTTTTGCGGCGTTTGCGGTGTCGCCTGCGATGCAACGGAAGATTTTACTGTACGGGGTGATTGGTGCGATTGTCATGCGTACGGTGATGATTTTTGCAGGCGCTTGGCTTGTCACGGAGTTTAGCTGGATTTTATATATTTTCGGTGCGTTTTTGCTCTACACGGGTGTAAAAATGTGGCAAAACCACGATGAGCAAGAAGACCCGAAGCAGTCAGGCTTATATAAGTTTTTACAAAAACATCTGAAAATCAGCGATGACAGCCATGATGCGTCAGGTCAAGAGCGATTTGTGTTGGTGAAAAATGGCGTTAAGTATTTTACCCCATTAGCGGTGGTGCTTATCTTGGTTGAATTGTCGGATGTGATTTTTGCGGTGGATTCGATTCCTGCAATTTTTGCGGTCACTACCGACCCGTTTATTGTTTTGACGGCAAACTTGTTGGCTATTTTGGGTCTGCGGGCGATGTTTTTCTTGTTATCGGGTTTGGCGGATAAATTCCATTTATTGCCTTATGCGCTTAGTGTCATCTTGGTGTTTATTGGCGCGAAAATGCTGCTACTTGATGTATTCCATGTGCCGATGGCTATCTCGTTAGGCTTTATTGCCGCCGTGCTAACAGTGACAGCGATTTTATCGATAAAGTTTCCGAATTTGGGTAAAGTTGAAGCATAAAAAATATTTTTGAATAAAAAAAGGGCTAACAATTTAGCCCTTTTTTGTAAATTAAAAACTGACTATTGGGCATAAAATGCTTCTAAAGTAGGCACAAATTGTTTTTTTCGGCTGACCAAGTTACCCAAATCAAGCAATTTATCATTGAGTCTGGTATTAAATGCTTGCTCAATGATTTCATTTTGTGCATCGTTGCTACCAACCGCCCAAGATTGCTGTTTTAAAATATCAACAATAATAACTAACATATAATCCAAGCCATCTCTTTGGCGGATTAGTTCACTGGCTTGTTGGATGCCCTCAATGCGCGAAAACACCACATCAGGATTAACAGTTTCGATACTAGCGATTGCCCATTTTTTATTTGAGAACATAAACTGTTTATAATCGGTAGTGACTAACGCATCATCCGTTAAGTCGCTGATATTGCTTTTTGCATCGAATAATTGATTGGCAAAGCTGTTTGTATCGTGAATCCCTGCAAGGTGGATGACTGCTTGTAACGCTTGCTTGTCACTGTCTGTAGTGGTAGGACCTGTCAGATTAAGCGTATCAGAAATGATTGCACCTGCCATCAATGTCGCCATTTGCTGAGAAATCAGCAAATTCTTTTCCATAAACATATGGTATAAAATGGTGCTGGTAGAGCCGACAGGTTCAAATCGAATATAGGCAGGTTCGGCAGTGGTCAAATCACCAAGTTTATGATGGTCGACAAGGTAACAAATATGGGCGTCTGCTAGATTGGCAATCGATTGCTGGCTTTCGTTATGATCGACTAAAGCAGCGAGTTGGTTAGGTTCAAGATGAGTGAGTAATTCTGGTAATCGGACTTTAGCAAGTTCAATTAAAAATTTGGTTTCTTGATTGATATCATCTAAGCGGTAACTTTTGGCATCTATACCTTGTTGATTGAGCCAATAGGTCATGACGATGGCGGATACGATAGCATCGGTATCTGGTTTTTTGTGCCCAAAAACAGCAATGGTTGTCATAAAATTACCCCAATATAAACACAGCTATTATATCATCTTGTCAAAATCAAACGGTTGACTGGCAAGTTTGCGATGAAAAAGCCGATATTGACTAATCGGCTAACTTTACTATTAAGTGCAAAAAAACTACATGGCTGATTGGATAAGGTGAATGAGGCGCTCACCGATTTGGGCGGTTTCATCGGCACTCATATTGAGCGGTGGCAATAAACGAATGGCATTACCGCCTGCCACATTGATGATTAGATGATGATTGTCACGCGCTTTATCGACTAAAGTATCAAATGCAATGCCGCGATCCTGTGGCATCACCACCCCTAGCATCATGCCTGTTCCGCGTACAGTAACCCCTTGGCTACCCAGCTCGCTGGTGATTTGTTCAATCAACGCTGCGCTATTGCTAAGGGTAGTTGCCATCATATTTTCATCATCAATGACATCAATCACTTCGCTAACCACACGGCAAGCAAGCGGCGTACCACCATACGTTGAGCCGTGTGAGCCATAGCTAAAAATATCATTGGCTTTTGCCGTGGTCATGCACGCACCCACAGGAAAACCATTCCCCAAACCTTTTGCTGTGGTCAAAATATCAGGTTTGATGGATGAATATTGATAAGCGAAATATTGCCCCGTCCGACCATTGCCCGTTTGCACCTCATCTAAAATCATTAATAAGTCATGGTCATCACAAACTTTGCGAACTTGGCTTAAAAAATCAAAGCCATTGGCCGCAGTATTGACGCCACTTTCACCTTGGATAGGCTCAAGCATCACAGCGCAAACATTGTCGTTATCGGCAATCGCTTGGCTAATGGCTTCAATATCCCCAAAAGGCACACGAATAAAATCATCATCTAAGGTAAAAAATCCTGCTCTAGCGGTTGGATTTGCGGTAGCGGATACGGTCAGTAAGGTGCGTCCATGAAACGATTTTTCCATCACAATCACTTTGGCTTGGGTTTGCCCACGATTTGATGCAAACAGTCGCGCCATTTTTAATGCCGCTTCGTTGGCTTCGGCGCCGCTATTGGCAAAAAATACTTTATCCATGCCTGCGACTTGGCATAACTTTTCACCCGCGCGCTCTTGCCAATCAATACCAAAAAGATTGCTAGTATGCACAAGCGTTGCGGCTTGATCGGCAATCGCCGCAGTGACACGCGGATGACAATGACCCAGTCCACAGACAGCAATCCCTGTTAACGCATCCAAATACGGCGTTCCGTCAGCGGTATAAAGGTAACTACCTTGACCTTTGACAAAGCTAATGGGCTGGCGTTTATAGGTGGGGAGTAAATAAGAGCTCATGGGGATTCCTTTAATCATAGTCAGCGAGTCATAAGCTAGCGCAATCACTAACCAATCAAATCTATGTTATTTAAAAGCGTCTAATTCGTCACTAAACGGGGTGTCTTCTGCACCGACTTTATAGTCCTCATTCGCCCAAGCGCCTAAATCAATAAGTTTACAGCGCGCACTGCAAAATGGCTTGGTGGGGTTATCTGCCCAAACGGTGGGTTTGCCGCAGCGCGGACAGGAGTAGGTTTTGACAGGTGTATTTGATGGGGTGGGCTCGATTTTAGACATAAACAAAAGGTATTCTTAAAAATGGTGTATCGGATTATTTGCCATAGTATACTATAAATCCTTTTTTTTGGGCGAATCAAGCGACTGTTCATGCTAAGTCATCAATTTACCAGACCGTTTCAACCCGATCGTATCCGTCATCCCAGAGATTTTCAGCCACTTGCCGCAACATTTTGGCAGCAACCCACCATTTTTCTTGAAATCGGTGCAGGTAAAGGCAAGCATGCCTTGAGTTTTGCCAGCGATAATGCCAATGCCCATCTCATCGCGATTGAACGTACGGCAGAAAAATATCAAGCCATGCAAAAAATGGCGAATCAAGCGCAGTTGTCTAATTTAACGACTATTCATGCCGATGCCATTGCTTGGGTCACGCATGGTGTGCCCGCGCAAAGCTTGTCAGGGGTGTTTATTCTTTATCCCAATCCAGAGCCACACAATCCCAACCAACGCTGGCTTAACATGCCGTTTTTTGAGTGGTTGCTGTCTCGGTTAAAACCAGGTGGCGAGCTTATACTTGCCAGTAATATTGAAAGTTATATAGATGAAGCCGAGCATAAAGCACTGACGGTTTGGCAAGTACCGGTGGAGAAAACCCAAGTACCCAATCATAGTGAGCGCACGCATTTTGAGGTGAAATACCTAGCGCGTGGTGAGGCGTGTTGGCAACTGAGCATAAAAAAACCGCATGGCTATACCACACGGTTTGATGATTTTAATTCACTTTAGTCAGGTTTTAACGCAAGGGGCGTGGTTTGGGTGTCATCGGCACGTACCACATAAGTTTTGGCGATTTTATCATGTAAGCTTAATCGCTCTTTGCTGGTGAGCATCATGACCAAATCAACGACTAACACAACCAAACCAAAAATCGATAAAGAGTAAGCCAATGTGGTAAATAACCCACGCATAATGATTAAGTTAAAAAATCCAGGAATGGCATTGGATTGGCGATCCAAAATACGTATGCCCATTATCATCTTACCGATGGTCTGACCACGGCGCATCAATAATAGGACTTGCGCAATCATTAAGCCCCATACCAAAATATTGGTCAACAACAATATATGCTCAGGTAACGCTGACATGAGTTCCATCTGCTGGGCAGACGTCAATCGGGTTTGTCCTGCTTCTGCCCATTTGAGTAACTTATCAAAATTTGGGCTATTGTACAGGGAGATGAACAGCGGCGACGACGCCAATACCATAAGCAGGGTATCTACCAATTTTGCTGCGATACGACTACCGATGCTGGCAAGGTCTAACTGTTTTTTGGCATGGGCAATGTCTTGGTTCGAGCTAAGTTTCTTGGTCAATGTGACCTTGGTAGGGTTAGGAGATTTGTGCGGGTTATTCGCTGAATAGCGATCCCAAACATTCTCAGCGTCTTCTGAAGGCGATATAGGATTAGGCGTGTTGTTAATAATATAATCGGCTTCATCAGAAGCGGGCTGCTCACGGTGGTGGGTATCGACTGGCAAGCTTTCATCAATCGTTGGACGGTAAAAAAATTGTCCATCCGTCATCGCATTGACCGTGTTCCAGTTATTCATTCCTTGATGCCACATCAAATCAGTGAGTAACACTTGCCCTGTCGCAAGCATTTGATTGAGTTGTTCAAGGGTATAAGGGCCGGCTTGCACATTATTGCGAGCTAGAAAAATATGCATGTAATAACTCTACTTCTACTGGGTGGTAAAATTTGAATGACTGTATCTTATTATATGATGTTTTGCAACATCGTGCTAAAAATCGCTTATTATGCAAAACAGGTTATACAAGGCATGCTATTCAAAAAAATGCGATATCCTTATGGATTGAGGTCAACAGTATCTAAACCATTATCTATGATTGGCTGGTAATGATTGGTAGGTGGTAATTATCTATCATAGGGTTAACCAAAAGTGTGCTAATATTTTTGGTTTAGCCTACGATTATTTTTCTTATTCTTATATTGTCAGATTGTATTTATGTCATCGACTCATCCCACCAATGTCAGCATTGATTTTGATAAACCTTGGTATCACTATTTGACTTATTTTCCGAATTTTCCGAAGCTTGACGCAAAACATCCTCATGCAACACATAGTCATGCCCCTGCTATCAATATTGTTGAAAATTTGAATGCCTGTTTAGATAGATATGAAGATGTAAACGCCAGCCGTATAGGCAATTTTAAAAAATTACCCATTCGCTTTGTTGAGCAAGCGTGTCTGCCTGAGGGTGAGGCTTATGAGAGTTTTATTGCCAACACAGGTAAAATTCCAACCCGTGACAATCACCATGATTTGCTTAACGGTTTAATTTGGCTGAATTTTCCACAGGCTAAAGCGGTATTTAACGAACTTCATGCCAAAGATATTTTGCAACATGGTATTCATAACGCTAGAACAGCGCTGCGTAATGCGTTAACCGTATTTGATGAAAATGGCGGCATTGTAGTGAGCTCAGATAAACTATTGCTTGAACAGTTACAAGCCTTTAAATGGCAAACGGCTTTAGTCACGCATAGAGCAAATTGGTTGGGTCAACATCGTACCATTGCCTTTTTTCCATTTGGTCATGCCCTGCTTGAAAAATTGCTTAACCCAAGAAAAAATATCACCAGTCATACCTTGCTGATTTTAGTAGAGGAGGGTTGGTTTGAGCAATCTATAGCGAGTCAGAGAAACCAGCTTGATACCGCAATTGCTAAGCTATTTCACCAACTGGCAATGCCAGATTTGGCGCATAATGCCGTTAAGCTATCATCCAAAAGCTTTCAGCCGTTACCTGTGATGGGTATCCCTGGCTATAGTGATGACAATGTGATACCAGCATTTTATCAAGATGAGGCTGTTTTTAGGCGTCCAAGAGCGTCTAGCGCGCCTATTTTTTCATTAAATGACTGATAAGTGACCAGACAATTTATAACAGTGGCTAGCGTGGTTGAGGTGATTGCCCAGTCTATGAATCTTGCTTGATAAAAGCCGGTTAATCCGTTAGCATTAAAGCAATCTTTAGTTCATCCAGCCGCATTTATTGATAACAGTCATAATTACTAATAAAAATATTGGAGCATCGGCATGACCACCAAAGTCGTCAAAATTGATAATAAAGTTCGTATGATTACAGGTAAATTAGCCCCCCATCTTGAAATTCAATGGGAACATTATACGTTAGCAGAATTACAATCATTGCTTGAGACGGTGGTCCGTTTTGAAATTGAGCACAACTTTCGTCGTCATAAAGATTATAAAGATAGCAAAGGCGCTAACATTCAAGTGTTTAATGATGCCAACGAACTTAAAGTCACAAGTTTAAAAGACGAGTTACTAATCATCCGCGATAGCCAAATCGATTCATAACAACTATGAATGCGTGAATGAATCAAAATCCAAGCCGAATGACTTGGATTTTTTCGTCATGTCGTTGGTGATTGTTGAGGCGAAGTTATCACCCTAAATACTCAAAGATTGGCATTGATAAAAAAATAATCGATAGCCATCTAAGCATGGTATAATTGTCAGTTTTTATTGACAAGCGAATCATGGGTGACACGATGAAATACCCTAAAATCTACGACGTAATTGTGATTGGTGGCGGTCATGCTGGCACAGAAGCGGCGCTAGCTGCTGCGCGCATGGGTCAGCAGACGCTGTTATTGACGCATAATATTGAAACCTTGGGACAGATGAGCTGTAATCCTGCGATTGGCGGGATTGGAAAGTCGCATTTGGTGCGTGAAGTCGATGCGTTGGGCGGCGCTATGGCGCTTGCAACCGACAAAGCAGGGATTCAGTTTCGTGTGTTAAATAGCCGTAAAGGTGCCGCTGTCCGTGCCACACGCGCCCAAGCGGACCGTATTTTATATAAAGCGGCGATTCGCTACACCTTAGAGAATCAGCCAAACTTGGATATTTTCCAACAAGCGGCGGATGATATTTTGGTTGAAAACGGCAAAGCGGTAGCCGTGGTTACCCAATCGGGGATTGAATTTGCTTGCGGCGCAGTGGTGTTGACCTCTGGCACTTTTTTAGGTGGTACTATTCATATTGGGTTAGAAAATCACAAAGGTGGACGTGCAGGCGATCCGCCTTCTATCCGTTTGGCGGATAGATTGCGTGAACTCAAGCTGCCGGTTGGACGTCTCAAAACAGGCACGCCACCACGCATTGATGCACGCACGGTAGATTTTAGTGTCATGACCGTGCAGCCAGGGGATACACCACTGCCCGTCATGTCGTATTTGGGCGATGTGTCCATGCATCCGCGCCAAATCAACTGCTATATCACCCATACCAATGAACGCACCCATGACATTATCCGCAGCGGGCTGGATCGCTCACCCATGTATTCAGGCGTGATTGAAGGCATCGGTCCCCGTTATTGCCCATCGATTGAAGATAAAATTCATCGATTTGCTGATAAAGACAGCCATCAGATTTTTATTGAGCCTGAAGGGTTGACCACCCATGAACTTTATCCCAATGGGATTTCAACAAGTCTACCATTTGATATTCAGTTGGCTTTAGTACGCTCCATGAAAGGGCTGGAAAACGCGCACATCTTGCGTCCTGGCTACGCAATTGAATACGATTATTTTGACCCACAAAATCTTAAACCAAGCCTTGAGACCAAATCGATTGATAACCTATTTTTTGCCGGTCAAATCAATGGAACGACAGGGTATGAAGAAGCCGCTGCGCAAGGTATCTTAGCTGGCTTAAATGCTGCACGTCGCACCCAAGGACTGGATGCTTGGACACCGCGCCGCGACCAAGCCTATATCGGTGTGTTGGTAGATGATCTCATCACCCATGGCACCAAAGAGCCGTACCGTATGTTTACCAGTCGTGCCGAATACCGTCTGCTGCTACGGGAAGACAATGCCGATCAACGCTTGACAGAAATTGGGCGTGACTTAGGACTGGTGGACGATGCGCGCTGGCAAGTGTATAGCGATAAAATGACAGCGATTGAGCAAGAAACCGCACGTTTACGCTCGCTTTGGGCAACGCCCACTAATACGCTGGGTCAATCATTTATCGATAAAACCGGCGAAGTACTGACCAAAGAGAATAACGCGCTTGATTTGTTAAAACGTCCAAACGTATCATTTGATGATATTAGCGAATTGACCGAATCGCCCGTGTCTGCTGAAGTGGGTGAGCAAATTGAAATTGGTGTCAAATACGCCGGTTATATCGATCGTCAGCAAGTTGAAATCGGTCAGATGAAAAAACTTGAACATACGCTGATTCCAGACGATTTTACTTATCATGATATCTCTGGGCTTTCCAATGAAATCGTGCAAAAACTTGAAAAAGTGCGCCCAACGACGCTTGCCCAAGCCAGTCGCATTAGCGGCGTCACGCCAGCTGCGGTACAGCTTTTAGCCATGATGATTAAAAAAAGCAAAAAAGCGCGTGAAGTGCTAAGCTCTTAACTTTAGACCATGCTACATAAGTCCCATGGTATTGGTATGTGCCATACTTGGGACTTTTTTATTTTCTACTCAAAAAAATTATTATGCTAACTGCCTTTCTCTTTGCTCTAAAAATTACCTTGCCCAATATCTTGCTGATGTTATTGGGGGTGATGATGCAAAAAAAACAAACCATCAACCAGTCGTTTGTTGAAATCGCCTCTGATATGGTTTTTAACTATTGCCTGCCATGTTTACTGTTTTTTAGTATTCTAAAAAGTGACATTCATTTTGCGGAGCAGGTGGATTTGATTAAAGCCGGATTGATGGTCACTTTTGGGCTGTTTTTTCTCGGTGAGCTATTTGCCTATTTTTTTGTCAAAGATAGCCGCGATAAAGGTGTGTTTGTGCAAGGTGTCTTTCGCAGTAACATGGCGATTATGGGGCTGGCGACTGTCACCAACGCCTATGGTAGCCAAGGCGTCAGTATCGGTGCGGTTTATATGGGTCTTTTAACCATTGTGTATAATGTGTTGTCTGTGATTAGCCTAAGCAGAAATGACAACAGCAGCCAAGGCGTGGTTAAAAAGGCCATCACCATGACCAAAAAAATCGGGCAAAATCCGTTAATTATTGCGTTGGTATCGGCGTTTGCTTATCGGTTATTGCAGCTGCCGATGCCGCCTGAATTTATCATCAAAACAGGCGAGTTATTGGCGGCCGTAGCGTTACCGTTGGCTTTGATTTGTGCAGGCGCGACACTCGATATCAAGTCGATGCTCAATATGACAGGCGTGTCTATGCAGGCTAGCATCGGTCGAATCATCGTGGCGCCTATCACAGCGGTTGTGGTGGGTGGCTTGATGCAGTTATCACCGATACAAATGGGCGTGATGTTTATTATGGTAACATCGCCTGTTGCTGCTGCCAGTTATGTGATGGCTCGCAGCATGGGCGGCAATGAAATATTAGCGGCCAATATTTTAGGATTTACCACCGTGTTTTCTATGTTTAGTCTAGCCATCGGCATGGCGTTGTTGCGCCATTTTGGCTTGGCGTAGCAAAAAATTGGCTAGGCGTAGATTCTTCAAAGTAGATTATTCAAAATAGTGTAGCCATTTTAGCGCAACCTCATCAATGTTATCGATACTGTCGGACTTCGGCAACCATTCACGGCTAGCGGTGACCCGAATCGCATTGGTTTGATTGATATCATATTGACTACCAATACTGAATTTGGGCTGCCAATAGCTTTCGTTATCGCTATCGCCACTTAACCAAAATGGCAGTGTTAATTCCGATATCGCACGCCAATTTGGACGCAATTCTGCATTGCACCCAATATTGACGCCAAGCCCAGCACGATAACCATGATATAAGCCCTTACCAAACTGCGCTGCAATGGTGCCCAAGCCATAGCAAATATTGGCGGGCATATCGCCTGTGTTTGGGGCGGCGTTACCGATTGCCACGCTTTTACCAAATTCACCGCTGATATTTGCGACCAAATGATTGTCTGTAACGCTGTGGTCATCTCTGTTAATAGCCTTGATACCATCAAAGACTCGCTGTAAGCCAATATTGCCACCCCATGAAATACCTTTTTTTGCGCTATTAATCGGATGCAATGAACGCACATCAAATAATCCGAGCTGCTCAAGTTGCACGGTATCTCGATGGTCGGCGTTGTCATGGATGCTAAGACCCATACTCAATGCCGTCAATTGTGAGCCTATGGGATAGCCATCAATTTTATCCAACGCATCACGATACACCATGCGATAATTTAAAGTGACAGCCTGGTTGCTGTCTAATTTAGGTCGTCCACTCACCCCACCAAACGACTGCTGACTGACGCCGATATCAAATCGACTTAAAGGATTAGCCAGTTCAGGATTGTCGCGGCTAGGCAATGGCAATATCTGAGAACTTAACACCCGATTTTGATGAGTATTGTTAAAAGCCTTGGGATGATTTGCCGCGTTGCGGGCATTTAATTGCGCTTGCACAATAGTCGGTGTTGAAGGACTAAAATTGGTAGAGCGAATCAAATTTTCGTGGTTTAACATGCGTACCACTTGGGCAGGGGAAACCATCGGGGAGTCATTCACTAAAAAATTTTTATCGGGAAAAATAGAGTTTAGTAACACCAAAATTTCAGAGGCACAGTTATCGGATAACAGATAATAGGGCAAATTTTGGTCTTTGATTTCCCAAGTTCGATAGGCAAGTTGTTTAACTTGTTTATCAGTAAGATTGAGCTGATACTGCCACACATTGCGCCCATTATCTTGCAAATATTCTTTGATACCCTGCTGATAATTGGTCATGGTAAATTCGCCTACATTGCCACCGATACTAGATTTGTAAGCAAATTTTAAAAAATGCTCACCGTCGGTGACTTTCGGGGTGAAGTTTAAATAGTATTGATTGCTAAGGTCGGCATTATCAAATCGCAAAAAACTATGGGCAAATGCAGACGGTGGGCTATCTAAATACTCACTGGCAAAAATTAATGAGACGGATTGGGGGTTGATTTTTTGTAGCCATGAATCGAGCGCATCACAATGTTGATGGGGTAGGCTTGAGGTATCGATGTCTAAGTTTTCAATGAGCCACTGTGTACGAGCGGGAAAGCGACATTGGACAGAGGCATTATTTTTTTTGGTAGGGTGAAATAACTGTGTGAGCATTTCATCAAGTTCTGCTTGGGGATTTTTGGCGCCTTGCGCGCTGGCAAAAAATTGTCGTTGGCTCGCTTGTGAGTTAAAACGATTGTTGATCCGACTTTCAAAGGGCTGTTTTGTGGTGACTGTTTCAGGATAATACAACAACCGCAGCCACGCTTTTTGCGAAGCTAAGTTTTGCTCATGGGCGGATGTCAATGCCGTTTGCAGCGTTTGCGTAGCGGTAATAGGCGTCGGCGTAGATGGGGCTGTATCTGACAAAAATTGCTGAACTGGAGCAGTTGATACAGGCGATACAGGCGCTGCGAACGCATAATGTTGAGCGGATATTAGGCTTAATACAAAGGCTGCTTGAGCCAACTGCTTTTGATTAAAAGCTATTTTCTTTTGATTAAAAACTATTTTCTTTTGATTAAAAACACGGGTTACAGCGTGTCGATGATAGCTGTATTTGAGAGAGTTCATAGCATTGCTCTATTTTATAAGGTAAATTTTCATAAGGTAAGTTTTCACAACTTTTGATAAGCAAAGCATATAATATCTGTGTGCAAATTAACATTGCCCAATTTGTAATCATATCATTGTAGGCAGCTAGGCTCGTATGAGACAACTTGCCAAATAGATTTTAGCCGCTTAATTTGCTATAATTTTTTAATTATTTAGCAAAATTTTTTTAAACTATTGTGATTTATTCAAGGGTATAAGGACAATTCAGTCATGGATAAACAAGCGATTTTATCAGCGTTAACGCCTGAAATTGTTGAAAAATTTCGTCAAGCGATTTCGCTTGGCAAATGGGAAGATGGTCGAAAGTTGACGGAGGAACAGCGTCAAACTTGTATGCAAGCGGTGATGGTGTGGGAGCATGAATTTTTGGGCGTCGAAGAGCGCACTGGCTATATTCATCGTCCCAAAAAAGCGGCAGAAGACTGTGATATCGGTCATGATCATCACTACCCAAATAAACCGCAGGACGAGGACGGTGAAAAACCGATTAAATTTAGTTAGGCGATAAAAAAGGCGAGTGCATTATCTCGCCTTTTTTACACTATTTTTTAAGTATTTATTTATCAGTTACTTGATTATTTTTCTAAAATGGCGACCACACCTTGTCCGCCCGCCGCACAGATAGAAATCAGCGCACGACCCGATCCTTTTTGGTCCAGTAGTTTAGCGGTGCTAGCAAGAATGCGACCACCGGTTGCGGCAAACGGATGCCCTGCAGCAAGTGATGAGCCATTTACGTTAAGTTTACTGCGGTCAATTGCGCCAAGTGGCTTATCAAGACCTAAGCGTTCTTTACAAAAACTTTCGTCTTCCCACGCAGCAAGTGTAGACAATACCTGTGAAGCAAATGCTTCATGAATTTCATAATAATCAAAGTCTTGCAGCGTCAATCCGGCACGTTCCAACATACGTGGGACAGCATACGCAGGTGCCATCAAGAGGCCTTCTTTAACACCTTTTTTACCTGTAAAATCAACTGCAGCGGTTTCTTGGTAGGTGAGATAAGCAAGCGGTTTTAATCCATTCGCTGCAGCCCACTCATCCGTTCCTAATAAAACACAAGACGCGCCATCGGTCAGCGGTGTTGAGTTGCCCGCCGTCATAGTCGGGTTGGCATTTTTCTTACCAAATACGGGTTTTAATGACGCCAATTTTTCTAACGAAATATCAGGACGTAGATTGTTATCGCGTGTTAAGCCCTTAAATGGTGTGATTAAATCATCAAAAAATCCCTCATCGTACGCTCGTGCCAAGTTTTTATGGCTATTAAAGGTAAACTCATCTTGTGCTTCACGGGTGATCGCCCATTCAAGTGCGGTGATGGCTTGGTGCTCACCCATCGATAATTTGGTACGAGGTTCACCATTTTGCGGTGCATCAATCAAGTCTTTTGGATTAATGCTTAATAACGCTTGCAAGCGATCTTTATTGGTTTTGGCATTATTAAGTTTTAACAGCGCTTTACGCAGCCCATCACCAATGCCTAAAGGGGCGTCAGAGGTGGTGTCGACACCGCCTGCAATCCCCGAATCAATGAGTCCCAAGGCGATTTTATTGCTCACCGCGAAAGCGGCTTGTAGTCCCGTACCACACGCCTGTGACACATCATAAGCAGGTGTCTGCGGACTTAACGCCGTGCTTAACACACATTCACGGGTGAGATTGATATCACGGCTTAATTTAATGACCGCGCCCGCTACTACTTCACCCAAGCGTTTATCTTGTAAATTATAGCGTTCCACCAAGCCATTAAGCGCAGCTGTCAACATTTCAGAGTTGCTGACATTGGTATATTGACCATTTGAGCGGGCGAAAGGAATACGGTTGCCACCTAAAATAGCGACCTTTTTGCCAGCAGGCTGTTGAGTTGGGTGTTGAAAATTGTCCATAGAAAAGTCCTTTTGAGCAATCAATTAAAAAAATTGGATAAGCTTAACCAAATAATTTTTAAAAATAACGAAATCTTTTAAAAATAACTAAACTTTTTAAGTTGCAGTGATGTTACCATAAAACGCAGACAAAAATATCGCCTAAAGTTATATATATAACGATAATTTATATAAATGAACAAAACCAATAAAATTTTATTTGATATGACTGTTCAATGTTGTTTGATTGGTATAAAATTTACACAGTATCTATGTTTAGCAGCTGTGTTTAATTGAGTGTTTAACTCACTTTTTAATTCAGTCTTATCTAATAGCCTAAGCAAAACTAACTATTCAAAGGAGTCCTTATGTCAGACCATTATTCAGAATTTGTGCAAAATCCATTGGGACGTAAGATTGCCCAAAATTTGGGTCTACCAATGCCAATTAGTCTTGAGCGTTATAAAGACGGTCAAGCACCTATTACCGGCAGTGTCATTTTTGGGGCCAGTGAGAACGCCGTGATGGCAAATGACATTGCCAAAGTATTAGCCAATGTGCAAGCCGATGTCTATCTAGACGCCAATGAGTCAGCGCGTGATGCTTTACAAAATGCACAGATTGAAGCCGAGCAGTTTGGCGCAAATCAGTATTTTAAAGTGGCTATTTTCGATGCTTCCGGTATCAACACAACCCATGAGCTGAAACAAGTTTACAACTTCTTTCATCCGATTGCGCGTTCAATTGACCGCTCAGGTCGCGTCATCGTCATTGGGTTGCCACCTGAAAAATGCACCAGTATCGCACAGGCAGCAGCCCAGCGTGCTTTAGAAGGATTTGTTAAATCCGTCGGTAAAGAATTTAAGCGCGGTATTACAAGCCAGCTTATCTATGTAGACCCAAATGCGGCGCAAAATCTTGAATCTACTTTACGTTTTTTTGCCTCACCGCGTTCTGCTTATGTGTCAGGACAAGTGGTGAGAGTGGGTGAAGGCAACCCAGTCACGGTTGATTGGCAAAAACCTTTAAAAGATAAAACACTGGTTGTGACTGGCGCGAGCCGAGGTATTGGCGAAGCCATCGCAAAGGTATTATCGCGTGATGGCGCACATGTCATTTGTGTCGATGTAGCTGCACAGCAATCGGACTTGCAAAAAGTAGCAGGTGAGATAGGTGGCTCTACTTTAACATTAGATATCACAGCTGACGATGCTGGTGAAAAAATAGCCGCAGCGGCAGCCAAACGTGGCGGCTTAGATGGTATTGTGCATAATGCAGGCATAACACGTGACAAGACATTGGCAAAAATGGATGATAACATGTGGGATGCCGTCATGAACGTCAATCTCAATGCGGAAGAAAAAATTGATGATTATTTACTCAGTCATGACAGTTTCAATGAAAACGCGAGAATTGTATGTGTATCATCCATTAGCGGTATTGCCGGCAATTTGGGACAGACCAATTATGCCATGAGCAAAGCTGGCGTGATTGGCGCGGTACAAGCGACTGCGCCTACGTTAAAGAATGGCATTACCATCAACGCGGTAGCGCCAGGATTTATCGAAACCCAAATGACCGCTGCGATACCTTTTGCGATTCGAGAAGCAGGTCGCAGAATGAATTCAATGAGCCAAGGCGGTTTGCCGATTGATGTGGCTGAAACTATCGCTTGGCTGGCTTGCCCTGCATCGGGCGGCGTCAATGGCAACATTGTCCGCGTCTGTGGTCAAAGTGTGTTGGGTGCGTAATTATTGACGGGCTGAAAAAAATCAGTAGCGATATTTTCGATACTGATTTTTTTTCATCATTTTTTCTAAGTCAAACTTAAACTAAGCTTTATGCAAAAAATCAACAATTAGATTGTGACATTCGTTTATAATAAACTAAGTTCTCAGATTTTGAGATCTGACGGTAATAAAAAGTAATGGAATATACCCCGAATACTATCTAATCAAATAGCCATTTTTTGGCTCAAGCTTAAAAAGTAAAAAAGTAAGGACAGTCTGTATGTCAGACCAAAATTTTAGTCGTTTGCCAAAGCCGCACACCACCTATGCCAATATTATCAAAAGTTTTTTACCCATTGGCGACCAAGACAAATCAGCCAATGCGGTGCTGCCCAATGCTACTTATAGCGTCAATACGCTTGAAATCGACCATGATAACTTAGCCGATTACCGCAGAATTTGTGGTTTTGAAAACAATAGCTACGTGCCGCCGACGTATTTTGCGGTGCTGTCGCAGTCGTTACAGATGAACATGATGGTCAAAGAGCCATTTCCCTTTGCGATGCTCGGCTTGATTCATGTGCAAAACAGTGTCACCCAATATCGGCGCATTAAAGATAGCGCAATTTTTAAAATGGCGGTAAGCTTTGCTAACCTGCGCGACCACGATCGTGGTAAGCAATTTGATTTTGTCACTAAAGTTTTTGAAAAAGATGAGCTGGTGTGGGAAGGGACTTCGACGTATTTATCACGCCAAAAACGTCAAAAAATGACTCACAAAGCATCGACGACGCAAGTAGAACCCAAGCCCACACTTGATAGTAATGATATGCATGAATTTTGGGAAATTCCCGAAGATATTGGGCGTCGCTATGCCTTTATTTCTGGGGATTTTAATTTGATTCATTTGCATCCTTTATCCGCCAAAGCATTTGGTTTTCCAAAAGCCATTGCCCATGGTATGTGGACAAAAGCCAAATGCTTGGGTGCGTTGGGTGATTTGCCAGAGAGCTTTACCTGTGATGTGACGTTTAAATTGCCGATTTTTTTGCCCTCTGAAGTAGAGTTTATCGCAAAATTTGATAATCGTGACGAGCAAGTGGATTTTGGTGTGTATGATGCTACTACACCAAAAGCCAATTTGATAGGGAAAATCACCCAAGCGCAGGCTAAATAATAGCGATAAAAAAGCGACAGAAAAATTTCAATAAGGGTTCAATGTTAAGCGGCTATTTTTTTAGCAGGGTGTTTTTTAGCACAGGATTTTTTAGGATGCTATTGAAGTAATGAAGGATTTAATGGATTATCAAGCGCTCAATCAACACCTAGCCCAACTGTTATCACAATTTGATCTTAATCAAAAGGTAGGTGGCTGCAGTCTGGTTATTTTTCATCAAGGTAAAGCGGTCACTCAATTGGCTCACGGTATCGCAAATATTGATAAAACTAACCAGCAAATCACCCCTTGGCAGCCATCCACCTTGTCGCTGAATTTTTCGACAGGTAAGGGGATACTGGTTACGTTGATTCATATTTTAGTGAGTCAAAATCTTTTAGCGTATGACAAAACTCTGGCTAGCTATTGGCCAGCATTTGCCCAAAATGGCAAAGATAGCGTCACTTTGCGTGATATGCTAACGCACGAATCAGGATTATTTAATATTGTCAGTATTACCGAACACGCCAAAGACATGCTAGATTGGCAATTGATGCTCAGTAACGTCGAGCAAATGGCATTAAATAGTCCAACTAATACGCAGAGTTCAGGTAATAGCTCAGCTAATAAGAAGCAGCCTGTTAATCAATCAACCGAATCCAGCGCGGCTTCCAATGCGGATTCTAGTGCGGCTTATAGTGCTTTGGTATCAGGCTGGGTATTGGGTGGGCTGATTGAAAAAGTAACGCAATTACCGCTGCAGCAAGCCCTAGAATATTATTTATTGCAACCGCTTAATTTGGTCGGTCAAGTCTACTTTGGGGTACCCAAAGACAAAGTCGAGCAGGTTGCCGGTCAAATACGTGCCAAAGAGACTCAAGTTAAGCCTTTACTCACTCAAGATGCCGATTTAACGCTACAATTTTATCAATCACTGCCTTTTTACCCAGCATGGTTAACATTGTCTCAATCGGACAGTCCTTTGACGACGCAAGCCATTAACGCGCTCTATTTTCAACCTGCTAATATCAATATCGAAGACTACAAGTCAGCACTAGTACCCATCGGTAGCAGACAATTTAATTATTATCACCCTATCACGCTACAGGCGAAAATTCCTGCCGCAAATGGTGTCGCCAGTGCGATAGCATTGGCTACCGTCTACGCCATGCTTGCAAATCGTGGTGTTTGGCAAGGTAAAACGCTAATCAATTCTGCTGTTTTTAAGGCGCTTTCAACCATACATAATGAGCAATTTGACAAAATCATGCCAGCAGTTATGGCATGGCGACTCGGTTATCATCGTGTGTTTAGTCTGTTCCATGATGTGTCTGATGCATTTGGACATATGGGATATAATGGGTCTATGGCTTGGTGTGATCCCAGTCGCGCATTAGCAGTCAGCTTTGTACATAATTATGATGTCACTATGCTGGGTGATGATCGACAATTTATCTTAAATGAAACGATATTGGATTTTTTTGCTTAGCCTAATTGCTGAGTCTTGTTTCTTAGCCTCATTAAACAATAAAAGGAATGTAATCAATGCAGTATGACAATCAAAATATTTTTGCCAAAATTCTTCGTGGTGAGATTCCTAGCCATAAAGTTTATGAAGATGACAAAACGCTTGCCTTTATGGATATCATGCCGATGGCAGAAGGGCATGTTTTAGTGATTCCAAAATGTGAAGCCGTTGAATTGTCGGATATGCCAGCAGATTACATTGCGGCAGTGTTTAGCACCGCGCAAAGAGTCATGGCAGCGCAGCGCAAGGTATTTAATCGCCAAGGTATTGTGCAGATGCAGTTAAATAATGCGGAGGCAGGACAATCGGTATTTCATTACCACGTTCATTTGATTCCAAGCAGTATTTATCATCTTGGCTTGCATGAAGATAGACAAGGCGATCATGAGCGTCTAGCAGCGCTGGCTAATCAATTAAAATCAGCAATTGCAAATTAATTCGCGACTTGCAAGTAGCGGATAATTAAAACCCAACCTCCTATTTGCAAGCAGGTAAGATAGTTGTCGAGGTACAAATCGGCAAAAAACCCGCATCGGTTAAAACATCTTGTGCTTTTGCCGATTTTAGATAATCCACAAAAATTTGACTGGTGTCAGGTTGATTCAAAATAATGCCATCTTGCAGAATTGGCGGATAACTATTTTTAGGCAGTATCAAGTAGTTATTGCTTAGTGTATTGACATTTTGCAGGGCAATGTTATTGGGTTTATTCAATACTTGCGAGAGGCTTACAAATCCAAAATCTGCTTTCCCACTTTCAGTTAACGCAAAAGTTTCATCTAGGGCATTGGTATAAACAATCTTAGGCTTGATATTATTATAAAGGTTTTGATTGACCAACCAGGCTTCTGCTGCCACGCCATAAGCTAAATTCTCTGGATTGGCTATCGCTAAACTAAAGGGTTTATTGTCGAGCATCAACTGATCGAGCGTGGTAGTAGGGCTAATGTCCATGGGGTATTTATGACTATAAAGCACTAGCTGACCACGGGTATAAGTAAAAGGCGATGATTTAACACCGTTAACACTGGCAAGCATTCGCTTTGGGTAAGTCTGGTTACCCGATAAATAAATATCAAAGTTTTGTGGATTGGCATTTACCGTATTATAAAGCGCAGTATTAGGCGCAAAAGTAATTTGAATCTTTATATTCGGATAATTATGGTTAAAATCTGATACCAAGATAGGCAATACCATGCGAAGATTGGAAAAAGCGGCGATACGTAGAGTTTCTGTCGCTTTGGGTGAAGAGGCAACAGGCGCATTGGTTGAAATAGCTTTGGCAGGTTCTTTGCGAGATTGGTTATTGGCCGCCGTTGAATTTTGATTGTTATTTGAAGAATTACAACCCGCCATTAATGCTGTGACAATACATAGCATCCTATTGAAAAAGATCGAAGCAGGTTGATTAAAAGTCATAAATTAACAAATTTTACCCTAGTTTTAGCGATATTATGATTAAGTGGCGGGCAAGAATACTATACAAAGTAGTAAGTGAGTGTGTAAAAAACGTATCGATTTTATTGAAAAATTATTTTTTACGTATTTTTTGTTTTTAGGTAGAAATAACTGAAAAAGTTGTTGCAAAAAAAAATAAAGTTGCTAAAATACCACCCCACATAGCCGATTAGAGATAAACTAAAAAGCTATAGCCATCTATCTATGCCAGTGTGGTGAAATTGGTAGACACGACGGATTCAAAATCCGTTGCCTTTAAAAGCGTGTCGGTTCGAGTCCGACCACTGGTACCAAATTAAAGCTCCTAATAACAGGGGCTTTTTTTTTGAGTTAAAATTGCTATATAAATGATTAAGATATTATGTTTAATTGTTTATCAAGCAAATCTATAATGCTATAATGGATTAAATGTTAACCAGCAGAAGTGCTAATACTTTTGTTAGGGGCTAATAAAAAAATTGGTAGTGGTATGAAAAGTATGCTGGTATAGAAATAAAAAAGACAGCTTGAGAA
>NZ_DAMBFQ010000007.1:0-99850 GCF_032061225.1 Moraxella sp. CTOTU48841 | reverse complement strand
TCGCTCTAGCCTTTGCTTATCATTGGCTGAAGCTTTGAATGTTCAACAGAACCTAATAGTTTTATTAAAGAAACTAAAGAAACTTAATTTAACAATTCATAACAAAGAGCACATAGAGCACAGAGGCAAATACGCTAAAATAAATTCAGAAGGATATAAAAAACACAAATTTTTTTGACTAGGATAAAAAGAAAAAAGCCATAATGTAGTATTATGGCTCACCTAAGCAGGACAAAGAAGAAGAAAGAAACAATAAAAATAACAACAAATAGTGCATTACCCACTCCCATCAAGCTCCCCACTTGATGGGTTTATTTTTATATTATATAACGTTATATAATAAAATACCATAGCAATTTACTAGGATTTATCAATTTTTTTAGACGTTATACGGGAAATCTCGTTTGATAGCCAATTTTTAATTCAAGCAGCGATAGTAACTGTTTATGCTAATTTTTTATTCAAAGTCGTTATTCGAATGCTATCCATAGCTGTCATTTAAGGCAGCCTAACTACTTGTAAATCATGCTTTAACCGTTAAAATAGAGTCCACTAAAACAGTCACTGTTAGAACTGTTAGAATAGAGGCACCGCTAAACCAAACACAATGGCTCCCCCAAAATCACGATAGCAAGATAAAACAATAGGATTAACCATGATAAGAATCGGTCAGGGTATTGACGTCCATGCCTTTGTCAACGACGGCACAGAAAACCAATTTATAACATTAGGCGGGGTGCAAATTCCCCATACCCACAGTTTGCTTGCGCATTCTGATGGCGATGTGGTATTACATGCGTTGTGTGATGCGTTGCTTGGTGCATTGGCACTGGGCGATATTGGGCAGTTTTTCCCGGATACCGATGAGCGTTTTCGCAATATAGATTCGACCATTTTGCTAAACCAAGTGTACCAATTTATCCAATCAAAAGGCTTTGCGCTGATCAATGCCGACATCACCATCATGGCGGAGCGTCCAAAACTATTGCCTTATCGTACCGAGATTCAATCGCGTATTGCCGGTGTCATGGGATGCGCGATTGACCAAATCAGCGTTAAAGCCACCACGACTGAAAAGCTTGGGTTTACCGGTCGTCAAGAAGGGATTATGGTGAGCTGTGTGGTGTTGCTTGAACAAGTGACTTCATCAGATTAATGGAATTTTTGGGTAGTTTTGCTGCTGACTTTTTTGGGATGGGCATCTTGAATGTTTACTTTCGATAACCATTATAGCGTATAATAGCAACCCTGCACTCATCATTAGTGAGTCAAATTCTAGCTGTGAAGATAGCGCTCTACTTTAACAAGGGCCTGATAAAGGAATTTCATATGACTGATATGAACCAAACTGACATCGAACAAACCATCCGTGACCAAATCGCTCAACACAGCGTATTGCTTTATATGAAAGGCACGCCACAGTTCCCACAATGCGGTTTTTCTGCGCGTGCGGTGGATGTATTAACCCAAATTGGTCGCCCATTTGCGTTTGTCAATATTCTTGAAAACCCAGAAATCCGTGCAACTTTGCCACAGATTGCTAACTGGCCAACTTTCCCACAATTATGGGTGGCAGGTGAACTGATTGGCGGCAGCGATATCATCTATCAAATGTTCCAAGACGGTGAATTACAACCCCTAATTAAAGCCAATAGCCCAGCGGTTTAGTTTTACTACGAGCGGGTTAAGGTTATTTCTTTTTTTTAACGTTTTTGTTGCCATGTATCCATAACCATGTATCAAGTCCTAGCACGCAAATATCGTCCAAAAAACTTCCATGAGCTGCTGGGACAAGAACATGTGTCCAAAGCATTAATCAATGCCATCCATAACCAGCGCTTGCATCATGCGTATCTATTTACGGGTACGCGCGGTGTCGGCAAGACCACCATTGCCCGTATTTTGGCAAAATGCCTTAACTGTGAGACAGGGGTGACAAGCGAGCCTTGTGGCGTCTGTGGTGTATGCCAATCCATCGATAGCGGTCGCTTTATTGATTTGATTGAGATTGATGCGGCATCACGTACCAAAGTTGAAGATACCCGTGAATTACTCGACAACGTACCGTATGCACCGACCCAAGGTCGCTACAAAGTCTATCTAATTGATGAAGTGCATATGCTATCGACGCATAGTTTCAATGCGCTACTAAAAACCCTCGAAGAGCCGCCAGCGCATGTGAAGTTTCTGCTTGCGACTACTGACCCACAAAAACTGCCCATTACCATCATCTCGCGTTGTCTGCAATTTGTGCTCAGACCTTTGCCGCAAGTGGCGTTAGCTGAATATCTTGGCACGATTCTGAACAAAGAGCAAATCAGCTACGAGCCTGATGCCTTATGGCAGCTATCGAGCAGTGCCAAAGGCTCCGTGCGAGATGCGTTGTCACTCACTGATCAAGCCATTGCGTTAGGCAATGGCAATGTCACAGATGAAGTGATTCGCCAGATGCTTGGCTTAATTGACCAAGCCGATGTCATCGCTATCCTTGCCAATATTTACCAGCAAAATACCCAGCAGTTGACCCAGGCCATTCAGCTTCTGCGTGAGCAGGTGGTGGATGCCAAAGCCGTATTTGACAGATTGGCTGAGACGCTGCATCAGTTGGCCATTTTGCAGGCCTTGCCAAATTTTGATTTGCAACTCAATCGTCAGCAAAGCGAGCAATTGCAACAACTGGCTCAGCAGTTACCCGCAGAGCTATTACAACTATATTATGACATTGTGGTAAAAAGCCGTGAAAACTTGGCATTAGCCAATACGCCGATGCAAGCGCTAGAGATGTGTTTGCTCCGCTTGATGGCGTTCAAGCCGCTTCATCGTAACCAAATCCCACTTCGTCCGCCAATCGCTAATAACCCTGATTTTCAAAGTCCTGAGTCTCAAAGTCCTGATTCTCAAAGTCCTGATTCTCAACTTGTTGACACAACGCCTAGCGAATCAATGCAAGGTGCAAAGTCTTCAGTGGTGGCTGAAGATAGCTTACAAGTAACCTCCGAGCAGAGTGATAACAACTTATCGGATAACAATCTGCTCAAATCTGCGCCAAACGTTGATAGCATTGAACAAATCATTGAAGAAAGCATTGAACAAGGCATTGAACAACAGACATTTGATGATACCCATTTAATATCTAACGATACAACCGCGGCAAGTACCACCGCAGGGCAAACTCCAACCAGACTAGACGATGCCAATCGCTTATCTGATTTGCAATCAAGCGATAGTCATCATGAAATTACTGCGCCAGACATCGTTGCAGAGTCTGGCAACACGCCTAGCATTGTCACAGAAGATAGCGCATTGATAAAAAACAATGCGCCAGCGCCAGTTACCAATGTTAATGTTGACCATTCCCACCACACTATGGCGGCAGAGGGGAGTGATATTGCTAATGTATCGCCCCTGGCATTACTCAAACCCACTCATGTAACCCTTGAAGGCGAGTGGACACCTGCCAAATGGGATTATTGGGTGTTTAATGCCCGTGAGCAAGGCTGGCTCGATGAGGATGAATTAGTGCTTGCCAAACGTGGAGTCATGACCGGCGAGATTCATGGGGTCAGCCAATTTGTCACCGAACAAAACTTTTTGACCCATACCGCAACTTTTGATAATTTTTGCCAAAAACTGCAACAGCGTTTTGAGGGGATTGATATTCGTTTGGCGGAGTCGGCAAGTAATTTTCAAGCGCTAGATGGATTAAAACCAGAAGCGCTACAAGAAGCCCGCGAAAAACTAGCGTTACAACAAGCTACCCACCAGCTTGAACAACAAGCAGTTACGCAGGCACTTTTGCAGCAACACGCCTCGATTAGCTCTGTTAAGTTAATTCAATAAGTCAATTTAATTTATATAAATTCTAATTTTTACTTTTTTAACAGACTAGTAATTGAAGAAAACTAATATTTGTTAAGAAAATCAATAAAATACAATATTAAATAATTGAAAAAATATTAATAATTTTACTTAATAAATTCCGATGTCGTTTAATTTATCTTGCTAATGGCGTATAATACATCAGCTTTTAAAAGTGACTTTGATTAAGTGATAAAATTGGGTGAAATATGCTTGATAATTTAAGAGGCATGGCGGTTTTTGCAAGTGTTGTACGTCATGGTTCATTTAGTGGTGCTGCAAAAGAACTGGGCATAACAACAAGTGCGGTCAGTCAACAAATCCGCTCGTTAGAAAACGATATGGGGGTGGTGTTATTGCATCGCTCAACTCGTAAGTTAAGCTTAACAGAAGCAGGCACTAGTTTTTATGAGAGTGCCAAAGATGTGGTTGCGGCAGCCGAACAAGGTCGTATCCGTGTCAATCAATTACGCGATGAGTTAGCAGGGAACTTACGCATTGCGACCACGCCAGAATTGGGTGTCAATCATATTTTACCCGCGTTATCGACTTGGATTTCGGCGCATGATGATTTAACCATCCATTTTGAAGCGGACAATCAGTATGTTGACTTGATTGAAGAGCGTATCGATATCGCCCTTCGGATGTCACCAAACCTTAATGACAGTAGTTTATCCACGTTTCCTTTGACTGAGATACGTCAGTTGCTCGTCGCTTCCCCGCATTTTTTACGTCAAAATGAAAAATTGACCGAGCCAAAAGATTTGGCCAAACTCAATATGATTGGCATTAGTCTTGTCAAAGACCCCAATCAAGTCGATATGGTGAATGTGGAAACAGGTAAAAAATCACGCGTGCGTATGCCAACACGTATTCAAACCAACAACATTATGCTTGCCACGACCCTTGCCAAAGAAGGGCATGGCGTTGCCCGCATCATGTCACTCGATATCCAAAAAGAATTGGCAAATGGCGATTTGGTGGAAGTATTGCCAGGTTACCAATTACCAAGTTATATGCTGTATGCGGTAACGCCCAGACATGAACAACAACCTGCCAAGGTGACGCGTTGTCTTGAGGTATTGACCAAGTATTTTGCTAAAGTTTAAAGGTTGGGCTGTCAGTAGTACCAATAATTAGTACTAATAAACAGTTGAATAAAAAACAGTGTAATAAGAAGCGAATAGTGAAGGCTATTCGCTTTTTTATTGAGGCTGAGGCAGGATAGCCACTAAGGCTGTCTGTCAGGCGGTGCTTGGGTGACGCCATAGCGAGCGAGTTGTTGATGTAGGATACGACGTAGCTCCAAAATCGCCTGCGGGCTAGTATGAACATTGTGACGACCGGTAAGCACTTTTTCAGATTCCACGCCTTCTAAATGCGAGCTGTTGTACGGCACAATACCATCGGAGATACGGTCGGTTGCGCCATATTTCACCGATTCTAAGAGTTGCTTTTTCTCATCCAGACTTTGTTTGGCTTGCGCCAAACTAGTGGTGTTATACAGTTTGGTCTCTGTGGCGGGTCTAACGCTCGACGTCGTATTGTTATTTTCCAAAGATGTTATGGATGCCGATACATCATCAGTAGGGCTATTGGCTGCCTTAGCGGTAAACTGATTAAGCGCATTGGACAAATCCTTATCATCAGTGGCGATGATGTTATTGACGGCAACATTGGGCGCGATTTTGACATCTGCCGTCAATTGGTTAAAGTAAGAGTGGCTGCTCAACTGGCTCGCGCCATTTTCCAAAAATAGCTGTGCCAGAGGATTGCTTGAAACCACCCCTTCAGTAAATAGCGAATTTAAATTGCCATACACGGTGCGGATAAACCCTGCCGGTAGCGAGATGATACGGCGCAAACTGCGAGTAAACCAGCGATCGGCATAATCGGTACCGCGAAATGGTGAAGAGATAAAAATCGCGCGATCGACTTGCGGTAGCGCTTGCAGTTTGAAGCGGTCACTGAGCGTTTTGTTTTGCGCATGACGGACAAATGCGGCGTAGTCCGCTGAAAAATTATTTAGCTGTGAGTAATTGGCAACCAGCGATTCGACTTTGGGCGTCAAGTTATCATTTGATACCAACAAACGCCCAATCACCCCACCCATGCTATGACCAATCAGCACCGCATGTTGACTGGCAACGTCCTGCTGCTCAGGGTCGACGGTTTTAAAAGCGCGTTCAATCAAGTCATAAATTTGGTGGCGGTTTTCCAACATCGGGATATTGGTTGGATAAAAAATCTGCCAAACTTGGAAATTTTCGCGAAGTTTTGGGTCATTAAAAATGTCATTGGTCAGTCCAATCCAAGTTTCAGGACTTGATGCCAACCCATGCATCATGATAATCACGCGTTTATTGGGATTGTATGGCTCAAGCATAAATAAATGCGGCTGGGTCTGCTGATACGGCGAGGAAAACATACTAAAATAGCTGATATTGCCTAGGCGATTGTCCTGTGACCACAATCCGTAGGCTGCCGAAAAATTCGCCGATAGCGCAAAATCTTTGTTGAGTATAGAGACGCTTTTAAACTGATAAGGATCATAAATATTGAGCGAAAAATCGGTGGTTTTTTGTACCTCATCAATAGTATTGCCTTTGGGCACCAAAACCGCAGTCATAGGCAAATGTCCTGTTTGGTGGATACGCTCTTCTAGCGGTGTATCATTAGCATAGTGTTGCAACAAGTCAATAATCACCGCCGTATTGATGCGACTATTGAGTAGCGCCACGTAATTGATGCCAAACCCGTCTCGGCGACTGATGGTATTAAATTTTGATAAATCAATCTGGTAGCTTGAAATCAGCTTCATCGATGCTGACCTTTGGGTAAACGGCTGTCCATTGATATTGATACGCAGGTTGTTGCGAGTGATTTGATAATTTTCTGCCATTTTTTGATGATACAAGCGATCACCTAACGCGTCGATGGCAGCGTAATACAAATCCTGAATTTGGGTATCGCGTTCTTTTGGCAGATAATACAATTGTGACGGTTGTTGATTGACGACGGCTGGATTAAGGATATCGTACATCAAATAAATGTAAGAAAACCGAATCGATTGCAGCATATCGTCTTGAAAGGCGGTGGTACAAGAGATTTCATCGGGTTTGGGCGCTACAACGTCGATCTTGCCAACCAAATCTTTGGCATAGTCTGTGGCCAAGTCTTTTGGCGGATTGCTACAAGTTTTGGCTTGCTGGCGCTGCTGGGCAGAGGCATAAAACAGCTCACTAATTGCGCCATAAATCCCTTTATCGGTATTAAGATCCGCTTGCTTGAGTGTCACTACACAGGCAGGCATATTTGCCAAGCATTTTTCTTCATCTAAGCCTGCCTGTACTAAACGGCTTTTGGTGTCAGAACTCAAGCGGCTGCCCGATAACACGCTGACCCGCTGATCTATGATGGCTCTTGCAGTATCGCGGCTACCGATTTTGGTGGTGGCGCAGCCAGTAAGGGTGATGATAGTAACCAATGTCGTCGCTGTGATGAGAGTCTTTTGACAAAATCTAGTAGATTGGTTTGTTAGCGGCATGGTGATTTACTCGGCTAAAATAGAGCAAAAAAGAATAGAGCAACGATAGATAGCACAAAAAAATGTAGCGTAAAAAATCTGCCTATCACTGAATGACAGCATGAAAAAAATCACCATGCTAAAATTCAACTATGATGATGAATTAGCATGGTGAATTAGCAGTGATATTAAACCACGGCTAGGGTATGAACGCAAAAAATTATTGAACGACTTTTGCAGGGATATCCCAAATGTAGTATTTACCGCTATTGACGATGCGTAATTGTTCATCGATATACGGATTGTCTGGATTTTTGGCCTTAAATTCCATTAGCCGTTGAATGGCACGGTCTTTTTTATCATCCAGCAAATCTGCTTGCGCCAAACTTTGCGTAGCTTCTAAATAGCCCATTTTTTCGGCTTTTTCTAAGTACTTGGTACCTTCTTTAAAGCCGCCACCCTCAGCGAGCATTGCGCCATATAAAAAGTTGGCTTCTGCTGTGTCATTGAGCTTAATAGCACGGGCGATATAATTGCCTGCACGCACGGCATAATCCGAACCTAAATCCAGATTGCGACCCATGGCATTGAGTTTTGCTGCCCGCAGTAGCACCTCATAGGAGGCATTTGGGTTTTGTGCATAGCTTTCAATCCATGCGGTCAAAGATTTGAGTCGCTCAGTGGCATTGTAGCGCTCAGTACGGCTCGAAAAAACAGGTGGGTAATGACGCGCCATTGGGGTAGCATAAGTAATAAAATCGTCTAACACGCTGACATCTAACTGTGTACTGTTATCCGTGGTTCGTGGAACCAAAACGGTTTTTATTGTTGAGATATTACTAAGCGTTAAAGTCGGTAGCGGGATATTGGCAAAGTTTTGTGCTGAAATATCCGTGCCTACCAATTGTACGCTGTTGGTAGATGGATACATCACGTTGGCAACCGTGGGGGCGGTCAAGACAGGCACTATCATTGAACCTGTATTCGAGGTATCTGACGGCGGTGTCGTTTGCGGGGTAGTATCCTTCACGCTATTGACCGTATCAGCTGATTTTTCGGTTGATTTGTTGGTAGTCTTGGCTTTGGTCACCGTGGTTTTTTTAGTTGCTGTTGTCTGGGTAGCGGGTTTTGCCGTGGTGGTTTTGGTGGTGGTCGTCTTGGTCGTTGTTTTTGCGGTTGCAGTTGCCGCCATCGCTACAGTGGCATTGGTTGCCATCAAAATAGCTAAAGTATAGGCTAGGGGTTTTACCATGTGAGTCATTGAAATTTCCTTAAAAAATTGGGTGGGATAGATTGCATAAATCAATCAGCTTATCCCATAGCAACAATGTAAAGCAACAATCTAAAAATACTATCAAAAAATAATAAAGTTATTGTTATATTTTTACGCGAAAACAGCGCGATTAAGCAAGGTTATAGCAATAAACACGCCAGCCAACGATTGAGCCCGTCAGTCACGCTCATTTAAACACGCTTGTTTAAATATGATACGCCACCGTTTTCATGCAATTTGCCAAAAAACGCATCGTGGTTTTGATGGGTAGTGGCAATGGGCTAGCGCCTGACTCAACTGCTTTATCACGGTGGTGCAATTCTTCTTTATCCATTTGGCTTAAAATCTCAGCACTGCGTTTATCGTGAGCAGGCAGCTTACCAATATGACTGTGCAAATGCTCGCTGACTTGAGTTTCCGTCTCTGCGACAAACCCCAAACTAAACTCATCAGAAATCAATCCCGCTACCGCACCCATGCCAAACGATAGCCCATACCAAAGCGGACTAAAAATACTGGGATGACTACCCAATTCATTTAACCGTGTCTCACACCATACCAAATGGTCAATCTCCTCTAGCGCAGATTGGTGCATGGCTTTTTTGACCGTTGCTTGTTTGGCAGTAAATGCTTGACCATGATACAGTCCTTGCGCGCATACTTCGCCGGTGTGATTGATACGCATGAGACCTGCGACATGACGCGCTTCTTCCACGGACAGTTTTGGCACATCGGGGCTAGAGACAGGTAACGGACGGGTGCTAAGATTGCTGTTTGGAATAAACGAGCGAATCGCCCGATCAAAGAAGACAATATTGCGGTCTAGCTTACTAAGTGATAGGTTGTTTTGTGCTGGTTCAATCGACATAGGCGCTCTATTCAAAGTGTTTCCAATCGCTATTATGCGCAGAATATGGCGTTCATTCTACTCAATATCACAACTTTTGACTAGCAAATCTATGTAGCTGATGGGCGATTTGGCTATTTTATAAAAAGCCCGTGAGAGGCTAGGCAATCACGGGATGTTGTGTGATAACGATATATTATACGGGTGGTAATTGCGAACGGTAGGCTTCTGCAAAGTTATGACCGGTTAAGGCTTCAGTCGCTTTGACCGTGACATAGCTTCCAGGGGCATCGCCATAGGTTGGGATTTCTTTACCTTGGCTATTTTGACCGACAACACGGGCCTTGATTTCGTTGCCCTCAAATGGTTTGATCCAGTCATGCCATCTTGTCCACCAGGTATCTTTAACATAGGTGGCGTCTTTGTACCATTGGTCAGCGTCCGCAGTGTAGTTATCATTGGTGTAGTAACCATATTTACTACCTGGGGGGTTCATGATACCCGCAATATGACCTGATTCACCCAACACAAATACTTTTTCACCACCAAATACTTGCGTACCTGGGTAACAGCTTTTCCATTTTGCGATATGGTCTTGCAAGGTTGCCACCATAAACACAGGGGTTTTAACTTTTGATAAGTCAATTTTCATGCCGTCAATTTCAACCCCACCCGGTTTACGCAGCAAGTTGTTGATATAGAACTCACGCAGTAGAAAATGGTGCAGGGCAGCAGTCACGTTGGTACAGTCTGAGTTCCAGTATAACAAGTCAAAAGGTACGGGCCGCTCGCCTTTTAGGTAGTTTTGTACGTAGTAGTTCCAGTATAGGCTATTCTCACGCAGTAGGCTAAATGACACGCCCATCATTCGCCCATCAAATACACCTTTCTCGGCGTTTTGCTTGTCAATCGCAGTAACGATTTTGTCATCGATAAAGACGCCGATATCACCTGGATCTGAGAAATCAATAATGGTGGCCCAAAGTGTCGCACTAGCAATGCGGCTTTCTTGCTTGGTTGCGGCAAGGTAGCCTAGCGTCAATGCTGTCAACATACCGCCAATACAATAACCTGTAATATTGATGGTTTTTTCACCCGTGATGGCTTCAATTTGATCCATCGCTGCAAGCACACCGTCTTTCATGTAAGTGCTCATGCCAACATTTTTGTACTCAGGCGTTGGGTTGGCCCAAGAGATGACATAAACCGTATGACCTTCATTGGCTGCCCAACGCACAAACGAGTTGTTCTCACGTAAGTCCATGATGTAGAATTTGTTGATCCATGGTGGCACCATCAACAACGGACGTTGTTTTACTTTGTCAGTTGAAGGGTCATACTGGATGAGCTGCATCATGTGGTTTTCAAATACCACTTTGCCTTTTGAGGTGGCGATGTTGTCACCCACCCGGAACGCGCTTTGGTCAGTCATACGGATATTGAGTGTATCGGCGCTATTACCCATGTCCTCAGCCAACTGCTTCATACCTTGAACCAGGTTTTGACCCCGACTTTCGATGGTCAAACGTAGTACTTCAGGGTTGGTCAATAAGAAGTTGGTTGGGGCTACTGCATTGATCCATTGGCGGGTAAAAAAAGCCAAACGTTGACGGGTTTTTTCATCAATACCTTCAACGCCATCAATCGCATCCATCATCGCTTGGGTAGTTAATAAATAATACTGTTTTAGGAAGTTAAAAATAGGATTGTCCTCCCATTCTTCATCACTAAACCGTTTGTCGCCTTTTTCCGGGCTCGCCACTGGGTCGATTTTTTTACCGGCAAATTGTTGTAGTGTGTTTTGCCACAAGTGCATTTGGTCTTTAAACAACTGCAATTGGTCTTCAACCATCGTGCCTGGGTGATTGGTCACCATCTGACCCATTTTACGCCAACCATCCATTAAATCCATCATGATGGAAGTATTGGTATACTGCGGCGCTTGGTTGGCACGCATCGATTGCTGTGCAATTTGTTGGCTCAGTTTGGTCATATTGCCAAAAAATTCGCTATAGAATTCACCGACCGCAGCATTGTAAGGCGGAATACTAGAGGCCATGTGAGCAAATGGATTGGTTTTACTCAAAAAATCCAGCGGATTTTGAGGTATGCCAAAAGCATTGTTACCAAAAGCATTATTGCCGAAGGGAAAATTGGCGAATGGGTTATAACCAAAAGGGTTGTTATTGGTGTTGTCTGAACTTTGGCTGTTGTCATTGGCTGAGTTAGCGTTCGTTCCTTGATATTGGGTGTCTTTATTGTCTGCCATGATAAGTCCCGTTATTATGTGTTTGATGAGAATTCGCTGTGAGTATGCACGCTTACTTAAAAATATGGTGGATTAGGCATCTGTCTAATCCACCACTTTTATAGATTCATAAGCCGCTATTCATCTATCAGGTAAAACATAAATAGCTATTTATAAATGATACAGTCTTAAGAACGACTACGATGCACCAAACTAATTATTTTGTCGCAGGGGTTGTTTTTGCTGCGGGTTTTGTTGCTTCGCTATCTTGTGCTACATCATTAGTATTTCGGGTAGCCCCAGCTGTCACGCTAGAAGCAGCTTTATTTATGTTTTGGGTGGTTTGCTTAACCGCTTCTGACATTTGGTTTGCCGCTTTGTGCATGTTTTCGTTTACTTTGCGATTAAAGTCTTCTGCCGTTTTTGATGCGTTGCTAGCGGCGCTTTGCATGGCATCTTGCATGCTTGATGCATTTTGGCTATAGATTTCGTTCATCGCTGACATGACTTCATTACGGATTTCGTTGCCAAGCTCAGTCAAACGTTGTGCATCTGACAACATTTTTTGACCCAATTGATTGAGCAGTTCAGTTTGTTTTTGGTTAAAGCTTGAAGCTGCTTCTGGAGAATCAACAGAAGAAACATTGCGAAGTTGCTCCAAACCCATTTCTGAGTAATGACGCATTGTTTCTAAAGAAAAGTCTGTCATTTTTTCCGCATTTCGTAACATCGCTTGGTTGAAGCGTGACCATGGTGCATACAGTTGACGTGAACTATCTTTCATTTTATCCATAAAATCGTTGTTCATAATTGACCTCATTAGGCTACCAGAAGAAACAAGAAAGGTTTAAACACCACCAAATTACAATCCATCTTTTAATCAAAAATATCACTAAAATGAATGTGATAAGCTTTAAGCATAGTATGTTTGCTTGATATTACAATATCATGAAAAAATGCTAAATTAAACCTTATTACTCGCTTAAAAGTAAAAAACAATCATAATTTATGTTAATATTTGTAATAACATAATCAAACCTACAATGAAAGTAGGGAATAGATAAAAATCGGTTATATCTGATGCGCTATTGTGGACATAAGTAAAGAGTTGGTAGCTTTTACGCATCAGTTTCGATCGTGATTGCATGCTCAAGTGATAAGGCCAATTCAAGTTGCTCATCGGTCAATATGACATAAATTTGTTTGTCATCATCTGAGTTGATTCGTAAAATAGGCACATCAATACGGCCATCGATATTTTTATCCGCATCCAGACTAAAACCTAAAAAATCGAGTTGTTCGACAATCATCTGACGGATAATCGCCGACTGCTCGCCTATCCCTGCGGTAAAGATAAGCGCATCACAGCCTTTCATACTAACCATCAAGCTTGCGATTTCTTTAGCGGCATGGGTGGCAAAATACGCCAGTGCAAATTTGGCACGTGGGTCATCACTAGCGAGCAAATCACGCACGTCATTGCTAATTTCAGATAAACCGAGCAAGCCCGACTCTTTATATAGGCATTGGTTCATTTGCTCGAGCGTCCAACCTTGCTCAACCATATATAAAATCACCCCAGAATCCAAATGACCCGGACGGGTGCCCATTGGTACGCCATCTAATCCACTAAAGCCAAAGGTACTGTCTTTTGATTCGCCATTGTCGACCGCGGTGATACTACAGCCACTACCCAAATGCGCGATGATTAAGCGTTTTTTGGCAATCTTTGGGAGATAGGTTTCAAGTTTGCGCATAATCGCCTGATACGATAAGCCATGAAAACCGTAACAGCGCACGCCTTGATCGCGCAGCGATTTTGGCAGCGCATAGCTAGACCAAATCTCTGGGCGATGGTAGTGAAAGGCGGTATCAAAGGCAGCGATGTGCACCAGGTTTTTATCCATGGCTTGCAGCGCGTTGACCACAGATAGGGCAGGAGGCTGATGTAGCGGACAAATCGGTGATAACTCCACCAAATGTGCCATCACTGTCTCGTTAATCACCACAGGAACATGATAGTGTTTGCCACCATGAACCACTCGGTGGATACAGACAATGTCACGCGCGGGAAAGGCCTGTTTGACACGAG
Source organism: Moraxella sp. CTOTU48841 (assembly GCF_032061225.1). NCBI lineage: Bacteria > Pseudomonadati > Pseudomonadota > Gammaproteobacteria > Moraxellales > Moraxellaceae > Moraxella > Moraxella sp. CTOTU48841. The sequence continues at coordinate 86,006 of NZ_DAMBFQ010000007.1, read as the reverse complement.
TAAAAAGGCTTACCGCGGTGTCTGTCAGGCTATCTTGGGGTTCCCAGTCAGCCAAAGATTGTGGCATGGCGTGCCAGACTTTGTTTTTGGTTTTTAGGTTGATATTGACATCAAACAAGGGTGACCACGCAAGCGGAGATGAGTCGACTGCCTTAGCCGTGTCGTACGCCGCCATTTTGATAGTCGCTGAACCCACGTTAAAGGTCACCACAATCGGGTGAGTCGAGTCAGTATGCATCATTACAGAATCGTTCATGCTAGTAATCTCAACTAATCTCAATTAACCTGAATTAACATCAAGCTTGTTTACGCTTTTGCGCAACGTAGGCGCCAAGGGCAATAGAATACAGGCGGTCGAGTTCATCATCCGAACGACTGGTCAACACAATCGGCACTTTTGAACCCATGACAATGCCAGCGGCTTTGGCTTCACCCAAATAAATTAACTGTTTACCTAGCATATTGCCCGCTTCTAAGTCAGGTACTAGTAAAATATCGACATCGCCCGTGACAGGTGAGTGGATATGTTTGATATCCGCAGACTGTTGGCTAATCGCATTGTCGAATGCTAGGGGTCCATCAAGCAAGGCGCCGGTGATTTGCCCCCGGTCTGCCATTTTGCATAACGCCGCAGCATCAATGGTCGATTGCATTTGCGGTTTGACTTCTTCAACCGCTGCCAAGATGGCTACTTTAGGCTGCTCAATGTCCAGCGCGTGCGCAAAATCAATCGCATTTTGCAAAATGTCTTTTTTGGTCAGCAAATCTGGCACCACGTTGAGTGCACAATCGGTCAAGGTTAAAAGCTTGTGATACGTGGGACTTTCCATTAACCACACGTGGCTCATACGGCGCTCGGTGCGTAGGTTTTGGGTTTTATCGATCAGAACACCCATTAACTCATCGGTATGCACTGAACCTTTGATGATAAAGTCGGCTTGCTGTTCACGAACCATTTTTGCGGCGATTTCAACCGCGTCATGGCTATGCTCAGCATCCACTAACATAAAGTCTGAAATAGCTAAATTGGCGTCAGTAGCGGCTTTTTCGATTTTGTGTTTTGGACCGACCAAAATCGGGGTGATGATGTGGTGCTGATGTGCTTGGATACAAGATTGCAAGATGATATCGGTAGTAGGGTGCACCACCACGGCAGGGATAGGGGAGACAAAGCGCCCTTGTGCTAAAAGCTGCGAAAGTTTGGTTAACATCGTGTTGCCCTTATGAGTTGACACAAATAACCCTGAGCACTCAGGTTTTGATTAAGCGAGGGGTAAACATTGACATAAACAGTAGTATGAACCAATGACATGACAGCAAGATGAAGCGGTCTATAAATCGATTGCTGCGATGGGTTTGCCGCGCCGCTTAACTTATTAGCTTAGCTTAATTTAGCTTAACCAAACCTAGCCTAGCCTAGACTAGACTGCGTTAACTAAGCTTGGTAATACCGGCACCGATAATTTTACTGATGCCACCTGTTTGTGGCACTACTTGGATTTGACTGCTGATTCTATCTTTGAGCGCCTGTATATGGGAAATCACGCCAATTAGCTTGCCCGATTGCTGTAGGTTGGTTAGGGTGTCGAGCGCTACATCGAGCGCTTCTTCATCGAGCGTACCAAAGCCTTCATCCAAAAACAGCGAATCTACTTGCATACGGTGACTGGCCATATTTGACAGTCCCAATGCAAGCGACAAGCTGATAATAAAACTCTCACCACCTGATAAATTTTTGCTGGTGCGGATTTGCCCGCCTTGGTAATTGTCCATCACATTGAGCATCAAGGGCTGCTCGCTATCAGCTATCAGCAAATAACGGTCGCTCATTTTTTTAAGCTGCTCATTGGCGTGGGCAACCATGATATTAAAGGTCAAGCCTTGGGCAAAGTTACGGAATTTTTTGCCATCGCTTGAACCAATCAACTGATGCAATACCTTCCATTCTTCGGTATGGTTGCGCTGTTGGTTGATGGCATCTAATAGTTGCTGCTGGTTTTGTTTAAGGGCTTCGTTGGCTGCTAGCTGCTGTTCAACGGCGCCCAATTGTTTTTGCTGCTCGCTAAATTGCTGTTGCAATTGCCCAAGCGCATCGAGCAATTGTTCAACTGACAGCGCAGTTTGGGGATGATCGAGTAACTGCTGCTGTGTGCGTTTAGCTTCAGACAGTAGGTTATGATTGCGCTGCTGGCTATCATGGAGTTGATTGGCAAGCTGTTGTAAGCGTTCTCGCTCGGTATCGACTAACACCGCAGCGCGATAATCGGCGTCATCCACAAAACCCAATATCGCAAAACGCTGCTGAATATCGGCTTGTAGGGTTTGCTGGGCAATTTTTAGTTGGGTGGTGCTAGTGGTCAAAGATGCGATTTGTTGTTGCAAAATCTGCAGCTGACTTAGCTGCTCATGAAAGGCGGTTTGGCTGATTTGATAGTCCTGCAAAGCCTGATTTTTTGCTTGGACTAATGCGTGAGAGACGATGTCTACCGCTTGTTCGCCAAACAAGGCGTATCGCTGCGCCTGTAGCTCGCTAATCTCTTGCGCCAATGCTTGCTGTCGTTGACGGACTTGGTGTTGATTTTGGGTTAAATGGTGCTGATCTGCCACCAATCGGGTGAGCGCTTGCTCAATCCCTGTGATGGTGTCATTGATATGGCTAAGCTTAGTTTCTAATCCTTGATAGCGCTGTAAAAGTTGCGAAAGGGCATCAATATGCTGATTTAATTGGGCATTCACATCCTGTGTGGTAGCAAAACTAAAAGTGCGTTCGCGCGTTGCAAACGGCATCAGCAACTTGTCAATGCGCTGCATTACTTGATGTTGTTTCTCGGCGATAACCATTTGCTGGGCATCAATATCGCGGATTCTGTCTTGGCGATGTTGCTGCTGATTTTGTAGCAAGGTGTGTTGCTGCAAAACATCATGGTATTGCTCGCTCAGTTTTGCTAAGCGCTGCTGGGTTTGCTGCTGCTCGGATTGTACGGCTTCGATTTGCGTCAGTGAATCTTGCAGCGCTGCCAAAGCCTGCTGATTGTTGGTTTGTTCAGTCTGGATTATCGTCGCAAATGTTTGAAGGGCTTGGTGGGCTATATCGTCATCGGTGCTAGGGGCTGCAACGGGCGGCAACGCTTCAATTGCCTGTTGTACGGGCTGAGCATGTATAAGGTGTTGGCTGGCAAGCTGTAATTGATTTAATAAGCGTTGGTTGTGTGCCTGTAAGTGCTGCAAATGCTCATTGAGCTGTTGCTGGTTATTTGTGAGTGCATGTTCTTCAAGCAATAATTGCTGTAATTGGCGATTGATGTCATCAAGCCGTTGTTTGGCAATCGCTAATTGTTGCTCTGTATCATCGGGCGTGTAGGGCTGATGGGTGGCGAAAGGATGCGAGGTTGAGCCACACAGCGGGCAAGGTTCGCCGTGGCGTAATCTATCGCGCTCCTCGGTCAAATCTTGAATTTTTGCCAATAAAATCAAGTTGCGATTTAACAATTCGACGGTTTGCTCGGCGGCTTGTTGCTGCTGCTCGCTAGTTAGTCGTTGGCTAGCAATCTGAGCCAGTTGAGTTTGACCATCGGCTAATTGCTGCGCAAATTGCTGATAGTGTTGCAGGTTGGTTTGCCAAGTCTGCACATCGCTTTGGATAGCGGCAAGCTGCTGGTCGGTTTGCCAATAAGTTTCAACCCGCTGTCGCAATGCTGCTGCCGACTGCCCTTGTGTCAGATGATATAATTGACTGGTTTGGCTGTCTAAGTTTTGTCGATGCTCAGAAATTTGTGATTGCAATTGCGTGAGCTGAGATTGCAGAGCGCTGGCTTGCTGCCCATTGTGATGAAAATCACCTTGTAACTGCTGCTGTTCGTTGACTAAAGCCTGCGCTTGTTCACTGAGTGCTTGGCTAGTTTCTTGTAGCTGGGTGAGGTAGGCCAATGTTTGAGGCAAGGTTGTTGCCTGAGGGATTTGCTGCTGCGCTTGGGTAAGCTGTTCACGCTCTATTTGCTGGCTAACAAGCTGCTGCTGCTGACTATCAATGCTTTGGGCATTATGAGCCAATTGCTCACCAAGCTGTGACAACTGCTGCACAATCTCTTGGGCGTACTGATTTTTTTGCCCAAGGGTAGTGTCAAGCTTGCGCACTTGGTTTAATAACGGTTGGGCTTGTTGCCAGTCGTTTTCGGTTTGCTGGGCTTTTGCTTGACGCTCATCTTGGTTTTTTTGAGCAAGTTGGTAATTGCGTTCGGCGGTGGGTAGCTGGTACTGATAACTGGCAAGCTCACTGAGCTGTGCAGTCAATAAATCGCGCTGATAATCAAGTTTTTTAATATCACCCGACACTTCAAGGGCTTTTAGTGCGTGCTGTAGTCGGGTTCTTTGTGGGGCAAATTGGCTTTCTTGCTCGGCAAGGTCGCGTGCTTCATGCTCAAGCTTGTTGATTTGGTGCGTGTAGGCGTCAAGGTTTTGTCGCCATAGCTTATCAGACTCGATTTTAGTCATGGCGGTTTTGGTTTGATTGACGATGTCAATCAGGGCGTTTTTTTGTGAGGTTAGGCTTTGTACTTCTTCATCAGATAACACTGTCATGCCTGATAAGCGATCCGTGAGCGTCTTAAGTTCAGCGTCTGATTGGGTTTTAAACTCGTGTACTTTTCTTGAGATATCGCCATAGATTTCGGTGCCGGTGATTTCTTCGAGCAGATTGGAGCGCTCATCGCTATTGGCTTGCAAAAAAGCGGCAAAACTGCCTTGCGCCAGTAGCATGGCACGGGTAAAACGGTCAAAATCCATGCCGGTGAATTCAGCGACCAGTTTTCTAGTTTTTCTGGTTTGGGTTTCAAGCGGTGGTAAATCTGCAGCGTCATCGGTAAAAGGGGCGATTTCGTGCATCGGCGATTGTAAATTGCCTTCAGGGTTTTTTCTGGCGCGCTTTTGTAGCCAGGTACAGCGATAACTGCCACTTTTGGTGGCAAAAATTACTTCGCTTCGACATTCGCCGGTATGGCGTGACATGAGGTCATTTCTGCTTTGGGTAATCTCGCCCAAGCGTGGCGTCGCACCGTATAAGGCAAGACAAATGGCATCTAAAATGGTGCTTTTGCCCGCACCTGTCGAGCCTGTGATGGCAAAAATACCTTCATCAGCATACGCGGCATGACGAAAGTCAATTTCCCATTCGCCTTGCAATGAATTAAGGTTTTGAAAGCGTAGCTTTAAGATTCTCATTGCTGCCCCCCTTGCAAGCTTTCAAGCACTTCAGTATACCTTGACCATAACATGGGTTTTTGCTCTTCTAGCACTTGATGGGCAATTAGGCAGCGTTCAAATACTTGTGTCGGGTTTAACTCTTCAAGTGACTCATCCATGCGCTGGCTTTGCATCACTTGATCGCGTTTTTGTTGATTTTTGATGCGTAGTACTTCAAGCCTAGAGTCTTTAACCAGTTCTGCAATTTTTTCTGATAAATCACCCACGACTTCTTGCCCGTCATACACCACTTCAAGCCAAACCGATTGTTGGGATCTTTTTAGGCTGTGTAAGCTAGTTTTGATGGTTTGCCAATCGCCTTTGAGCGTTTGTATGGGTTGGAACACAGGAACAGGCAGTGATTGCAGGAGGGTAGTATCGCTAAGCTTGGCTATATTGTAAGGCTGTCCACTCATTTGCCCACTTAGATGATCACCGGGTGTATCATATCCTGCTTTATGGCTCGCTTGTGCATCAACCTCTGCGTTAATCCCAGCCTCAGCATTTATCGCGCCAAGCATCGATGATTCAGGCAACTCTTCATCCGCAAATAAATCCATCGACGCATGGCTCACCCTTTTGCCTTTTTTGACAGGGGTTGGCGCAGAGACAAGCGGTTTTTTTTGAATGGTTAAAGTCTGTAATGGCTGAGACAGTAAGTCAGGCTTGGCATCAAATCGCAGCAAATGCACTTGTTTTTGCTGGCGACTTTCACCAAAACCCATGGCAATGGGTGAGCCAGCGTAACGGATGTGTGGTTGTCCGCCAACCACTTGCGGGATATGTAAATGCCCAAGCGCCACATAGTCAATCTGGGGGTGGAAAATCTCGGCGCCGATACTACCGAGTGACCCGACATACAAATCACGCACCCCATCGCCTTCCATCGTTTGCCCGCCTACAGTAAATAAGTGTCCTGTTGCCACAATCGGAATGCTACGATTATATGTGGCTTTGAGCTGCGCTTGTTGCGCAATGGCAATATCGGCAATCTGTGCATAATGGGCTTTGATGCCTTGGGCAAGTTTGCGTTCTTTATCATCCAATCGTTCGCCATGCCCAACGGTTCGCACATCACGGTCACGCAAGTAGGGCACTGCCATGACAATGAGCTCAGGTTGCCCTAATTTATCTGATAACGTAATCACTTCATCAGTCGGCGTATCTGTCATACTACCGATGATATGGATGTTAAAGGCTTTGAGTAGCTGTTTGGGTGCCTCCAAAAAACTGGCTGAATCATGGTTGCCCGCTACGATAATCACATGGCGACAATCGGTATCGCAAACTTGACTTAAAAAATCATAATATAAATTTTGCGCTTGGTTACTGGGTGCGGTGGTATCAAAAATATCCCCTGCAATCAATAGCACATCGACTTTTTGCTCACGCAGCGTCTGTAACTGCCAGTCTAAAAACTGCTTAAATTCATCGTAGCGTGGCTTACCGTAAAGCCTACGCCCCAAATGCCAATCTGATGTATGTAATAAGGTCAGCATAAAAAATTATGCCTCTGTGGCGGGCTTCGCTGAAGTCATGGACTCAGAATCTGCGATGGCTGGCGCAGACGCCAATTCACTATCGTGTAACCCTTGGGCAAACAAGCGACCCAATAGATTAACATCATCGACCCGCGCATAGTTGAGACGGGTGACAAACGCCAAGCGGCGATGCGGACCGGCTTCATTGAGCGGCACTAACGACACATTGTCAGTTTGCTGGCGCACTTGCCCAGCTGCCATTTGCGGCACTAGCGTGGTGCCCATACCGCTGATAGCCATTTGAATTAACGTATGCAGGCTCGCTTCACTAAAGGCGTGTTTGACGCGGCTTTTATCGAGGTGACACACCGATAGCGCATGATCGGTCAAACAATGTCCTTCGCCTAGCAGCATCAAGTTACTGTTGGCTAACTCGTCGGCATTGATGCTGGGTAAGTTGGCATGTTTACTGTCTTTAGCAAATACCGCCAAAAACGTCTCTGACCAAAACTCAAATGATAACAAGCCGTCAGTATTGTAAGGCAGCGCAATAATGGCGGTGTCAATCGCGCCATAACGGACTTTTTCAAGCAGTCGCTCAGTTTGTTCTTCTACCACATTGAGCTGAAACTGTGGGAATTGTTGGCGCAGTAGCGGCAATACCTTGGGTAGTAAAAACGGCGCAATGGTTGGGATGATACCAATCGTCATCGGATAGGCGAGTGGGGTTTGGTGCGTCTGGGCACGGGTCACCAAATCATTGACTTCGGCAAATATCCGCGTGGCACGCTCAAGAATTTCCTCCCCAATCGGGGTGATTAGCACTTGTTTGTTGTTACGCTCAAAAATTTGGGTATCAAGCTGCTTTTCCAGCTCTGCAATCCCCAAGCTTAAAGCAGATTGTGAGATATTACACTCTTCTGCTGCCCGTTTAAAATGCTTGTATTTGGCAACTGCCAATGCAAATTCTAATTGTCGTAATGTAATCATGGTTTGAATTTTAACCTTTAAAATAGCGTAAAATTTTCGCTAACGCGTTTTAGTTAAAAATAAATAAAAAGATAAAAGGGTAAAAAAACTGACGGCTACCCTAGCAAACAACACGCAAAAGATGCATGCTAAAAACTTCAATGAACCGAATCATTTCAAATTTAGTTTACCATTTTTGTGTGCTTTTACGAGTGGAATCTTTTTTAATCTATCATTAATTTGGTCTTGACAGTAAACTCATTATCGAGCCTTTCAAAATAATTACAAGATAGCCTAAAGATTGAAACTACAAGACATAACTAGCAAGGTTAATTTAAAAAATTAATCAATCAATTAAAAACTTTAAACTAGACTGAATCTTAAATTGTACTAAGATAGACCCATCGATAACAACGTTTGATGAGTAAAAAACAGCAACCGACTATAGCCTAACAAGCTAGAAGCCTAAAAAGCTAGGTTGCCAATGACATCAAATTTGTGTTATCAATATAGCACTCACTGATTTGGCTTTGTCAAATGGTGATGTTGCTAAATTTTTAACCACAACAATAGCTTATATAAGGAAAAATCCATGGCTGCAATTATCAACCAAACCATTCCAGAATTCAAAACCCAAGCATTTGTGAATGGTGAATTCAAAGAAATCTCATCTGATGACGTTAAAGGCAAATGGGCAGTATTTTTCTTCTACCCACATGACTTTACCTTTGTTTGCCCAACTGAACTTGAAGACATGGCAGACCATTACGAAGAAATCAAAGCATTAGGCGCGGAAGTTTATGCGGTATCGACAGACACCCATTTTGTACACAAAGCATGGGCAGATGCGTCACCTGCAATCGCTAAAGTAAAATACCCAATGCTTGGCGATGGTACTGGTAAAATCACTCGCGGCTTTAACGTGATGATTGAAGAAGACAACGCTGCCCTTCGTGGTACTTTCTTGGTAGACCCAGACGGTAAAATCAAAGTGGCAGAAATTCATGACTTAGGTATCGGTCGTTCTGCTAAAGACTTAATCCGTAAAATCCAAGCCGCTCAATACGTGCGTGACAATGACGGTGAAGTATGTCCAGCGGCATGGGAAAAAGGTAAAGAAACCTTAAAACCAAGCCTAGATTTAGTGGGTAAAATCTAATCTTTCTTGTCTATTTTTATTGACTGACAATTAGATAAAATTAAAAACCTCAAATTGAAAGATTTGGGGTTTTTTTATTCAACTACTGTTGTTAACAATGATAAAATCAGCTTCTTTGAAGTTTGAGAAAATAACCATGGATAGCGCACAAACCACCCACCAAACTGGCAGTCAGACCACAAGTAGCCATCACGCCTTGCTGTGGGCAGGGGCAGCGGTGTCAATCGCTGAGATTTTAACGGGCACCTACCTTGCGCCGTTGGGGTGGGAGCGTGGCTTGTTAGCCATCGTCATTGGGCATATGATAGGTGGGGTGCTATTTTTTTTAGTCGGCTATATTGGGGCAACCCAACGCAAAAGTGCCATGGAAACGGTGAAGGGTAGTTTTGGTTTTCAAGGTGGGATGCTTTTTGCTTTGCTAAATGTTGTGCAATTGGTCGGCTGGACAGCCATCATGATTTATGATGGGGCATTGGCGGTCAATGGGATTTGGGCTATCGGACAAGCGGCATGGTGTGGTGTGATTGGCGCACTGATTGTGCTGTGGCTGTGGATGGGCACCCGCTTCTTTGGCAAAATCAATGCGTTGGCGGTGGCTGGGTTATTTATGTTAACGCTTATTTTGTCGTTTAAATTATTTAAGTTAGGCGCTGGGGATGTGGCAGCGACAAAAGACATGGCAGCAGCAATGAGCTTCGGGGCAGCGGTGGAGCTCGCGGTCATTATGCCATTATCATGGTTGCCGCTAGTGAGTGATTATACTCGCAATGCGCAAAAACCTTTGCAAGCGACGCTCGTGAGCACCGTGAGCTATGGGGTGATGAGTGCGTGGATGTATGCGATTGGACTGAGCATGGCATTGTATACCCAAACGTCGGATTTTGCCCAAATGCTATTACAGCTTGGATTGGGCGTGACTGGGTTATTGTTGATTGTGCTCGCGACGGTGACAACCACGTTTTTGGATGCGTACTCTGCAGGCGTGTCGGGTGTCTCGCTGTGGCAAAAACTTCCAGAAAAAGGCTTGGCGATTGGCATTACCCTCATCTGTACTATCGCAGCGATGCTGTTTCCCATGGATGATATCACTGAATTTCTATACTTTTTAGGCTCGGTGTTTGCGCCAATGGCAGCCATTCAAATTGTGGACTTTTTTATTTTAAAAAATAGCGGTATCAAACAGCGTTTTCATGTCAAAAATTTGATTGTCTGGGCGATTGGTTTTTGCTTGTACCGTTATTGGCTTGCCCATCCACTCGATATCGGGAATACCTTGCCGGTGATTATGGTGACGATGCTGTTATGCTTCTTGGTTAATATATCCACAAAAAAATAATGCCGTCAGCCACACTTAAACCAATTTTTTTACAGTCCAATTTTCTTAAAGTAGGGTTAATTGGTTGATTTAAGCCTTACACTCGCTATCAATAGCAAAAGCCCTGTCACAACGAACAGGGCTTTAATCAAAAAATCGAATTTAGCTTAGAACTTATTTATGTTTATTGTCTTCTAAGATTTTGTAGATTTCATCTTTTAATTGCAGTTTTTGTTTTTTTAATGCTTCAATTTCGTCATCACGGCTGCCTGCTGCAACAGGATCTTTTTCTAGGTTAATGATTTGAGCATCTAATTCGTTGTGTTTATCAAATAATTTTTCAAAGTGTTTATCAGAAGTTTTTAGTTTGCTAATAAGTTCGCGATGTTCTGGAAACATAGTCCTTTCCTTTTTTGGTTGTATGTGAAAAATAATGCAAAGGGGTCAACATATAAGACAAATTTGATTGAGTTGGTATATTGTATTTGTCTTATTAGCATTGTAACGAAAAATTGTAGGGTTGACTATACGCTAATCGGTAACAATTGGTGAGGGGGAAAAGCCACGTTATCAATGCACTTAAGTAATTTATGTATTAATATTTTGTTATATAAAATAATAAACGTTTTGTTTTTTAAAACATAGCTATCAACTTTCTTAGATTGTCAAAGCCCACAAAAATCACAATAATAAGGTTAACACAATGACTTACCCAATGACTAGAAGGAAGATACCATGTTAGATCAAGGTTTATTAGATGCAGTAAAAAGTTATAGCGAACGTATGACTCGCCCGATTGAGTTTGTGTTGGGTGAGGGTGAACATGAACAGCGCGCTGAACTGGTGGATTTTTTGACCCAAATTGCAGGCACTACTGATAAGATTAGTTTGAGTCAACAATTCGATGCCAATCTATCACCGATGAGTTTTAAAATCCGTAGCCAAGACAAAGATACGGGTATCATTTTTAGTGGTATTCCAGGTGGTCACGAGTTTACCTCATTGATTTTGGCGATTTTGCAATCAGGTGGCAGTGAGCTCAAACTTGACCCAGGTATTCAAAATATCATTAAGGCGATTAAACAACCGCTAAAATTTGAAACTTTCGTCTCGTTGTCTTGCCACAACTGTCCTGACGTGGTGCAAGCGCTAAACCAATTTGCGTTACTCAATGACAACATCAGCAATGAAATGATTGATGGTGGTGTGTTCCAAGACATGATTAACGAGCGCAAAATCCAAGGCGTACCTGCGGTATATTTAAATGGCAAACCTTTTGCCAATGGTAAAATTGACACTGCCAAACTCATCGAGAAACTGCAACAGCAATATCCAGATTTGATGAGTGCTGCAGCAGCAGCCGAACAGCTTGAAGAGCAAGATGTGACCATCATCGGTGGCGGACCTGCGGGTGTGGCGGCAGCCATTTATGTGGCACGTAAAGGCTTAAAGGTGACCATGGTGGCTGATCGTATCGGTGGGCAAGTGAAAGATACCCAAGATATCGAAAACTTGATTTCAATCCCGTTGACCAATGGTAATGAATTATCTGCCAATTTTGTCAAACATATCACCGCTTATAGTATCACGGTCAAAGAAATGGTAAGCGTGACATCCATCACCGAAAATTCTGCACAAATGAATGAGCAAGGCGAGGATAAGCTAACCTACCAAATTACGCTCAATACCGGTGAAAGTTTCGCCACGCGTGCGATTATCGTAGCGACAGGGGCAAAATGGCGTAAGCTTAATATCAAAGGTGAAGACGAAAATATCGGTAGCGGCGTCGCGTATTGTCCGCACTGTGACGGTCCGTTCTTTAAAGGTAAAGACGTGGCAGTTGTGGGCGGCGGTAACTCAGGGATTGAAGCGGCAATTGACTTGGCAGGCATTGTCAAACACGTGACAGTGTTAGAATTTGCTGACACGCTCAAAGCAGACCAAGTATTGATTAATAAAGCCAAAGAGCGCGATAATATCGATATCATGACAAGTGTAGCGAGCCAAGAAGTTAAAGCAACCGCTGGTAAAGTCAGTTCGCTAATTTACCAAGACCGTACCACCGGTGAAAACAAAGAATTGCCATTATCTGCTATCTTTGTGCAAATCGGATTGGTGCCAAACTCGGAAGTGGTTAAAGATTTGGTACAGGTGACCAAATTTGGTGAAATTGAAATCAATGAGAAATGCCAAACCAACAAACCCGGAATTTTTGCCTGTGGTGATGTGACTACTGTACCGTTTAAGCAAATTAATATTGCGATGGGCGAAGGTAGTAAAGCGGCACTCAGTGCGTTTGAATACCTCATGTTGCAATAATTCTTCACCTGTTTTTTAGTTATTTTTCAAAAAAAGCCAAACGTCATAGTTTGGCTTTTTTTTGGCGGGTAATTTTTTTTTTGGGGTAATATTGTGTTGTCTTGTCAGTCTATATTGCCGAGGTAGGCATACTACCCAAAATCCGCTACAATAACTTGCAAACTATTAATAGTAATAGCGATTTAAAGGAATAAATCATGACAACAGCAAATACTTCATCCATCAAGCAGGTTACGGTAGCGGGCGGCGGCGTACTGGGTTCTCAAATCGCCATGCAAAACGCCTTTTTTGGCTTTAACGTCACGATCTTTGATAAAGAACCTGAAAAGGTCAAAGGGCGCATCGCAAAACTCATGCCCATTTACGCCAAATTCTATGAAAAAAGCCCAGCACAAGCCCAAGTAATTACCCATGCGATTCGCTATGTGACTGACTTAGGCGAAGCGGTGGCAGAGGCTGATTTAGTGATTGAAGCCTTACCAGAAGTCCTTGATATCAAAAATGAATTTTATAAAGCGCTGGCAAGTGTAGCCCCAAGCCACACGATTTTTGCCAGTAACAGCTCAACGTTGATTCCTAGCCAAATGGTCGAGGCTACAGGTCGTCCCGATAAATTTTTGGCGTTACACTTTGCCAACCGTATATGGGTGAACAACACCGCAGAAGTCATGGGCTCAGCGCATACCGACCCGACAGTATTTGACAGCATTGTTGCTTATGCCAAAGCCATTGGCATGGTGGCGTTACCACTCAACAAAGAACAGCCTGGCTATATCTTAAATACCCTATTAGTGCCTTTTTTAAATGCCGGTATGCACTTGTATGCCAATGACATTGCCGATCCCCACACAGTCGATAAAACTTGGATGATTGGCACAGGCGCACCGATGGGACCGTTTGCCATGATGGATATCGTAGGGGTTAATACCATTGTTAATATCAGCCAGCAAAAAGCCAAAACAGGCTCAAAAACTGCCGAGCGATTTATCCAAAAACTGCAAACCGAACTGATTGATAAAGGTCGCACAGGGTTTGAAGTGGGGAAGGGCTTTTATGATTATCCAAACCCGGCTTATAAAGACCCTGATTTTTTAAAATAAGCGTCAAAAAAGTTTAAAAGTCAGTATTTGAAAGTCAGTAGATGACAAAAGCCCATTCACCCAACATGGGCTTTGTTTTTTTATTGCGGCAGCACCGACGGCTAGCACTTGCCAAAGCCAACAATTTACCCCAAAATGATAAAAAATTGTTGCCAAAAATCCCCGATGAAGCCGACCATAGCCCAACAAGTCAACACCTTATTATATTATTTGCAGACCAAACAGACACCGCCGTTTGAGATACTGTTTTGGGAAAACTTGCAAAAGATTGACTTTGATTATTCAGCCAACAGCCTACAACAACTCAGTCGGTTTTTTGCAGCAATGGCAAAACGCCACATTCAATTGCCACAATTATTGGCAAACCAAAGCGGGCAAGCACTTATAGTAGCGCTCGCCGCCTATATTGCAGACTATTTAGCCAAAACCACCGGGCAACCGATTGCTTGGTATGACTATGACAGGATGTCAGCACAACTGGCACGGCAAAATAAGTACCCCATCCAGTCACAGTTACCTGCCGATTTTTACGCGTCACTCACCGCGCACATCGGGCACAAAGTCTATTGCCAACCGCTTAAGCTATTACCAGATTTGCTGCAGGGTAAGGATGTGTTGCCACAGTTTATTGCCCAGATGACGCAAACTGTCTATCAGCAATCGCAAGTCAACTTATTGCAATCGCCTGAGGCAGTGTGTCAGGGCTACTTGGCAAAAGTGAAAACAGGCAAACTACAGGATGCCGCTATCGCATTTTCTACCTATCTGGCAGCGGTGAGTTTTGATCATAGCCGTGATAGTTTGGTGCAAATTGATGAGGCGTTATCGGCTATCCAGCAGGCGTTTGGGTTTACGCAAGCGGATTATCTGGATTTTTTGCAAGACACCTCACGTCAAGCATTTTGCTATTTGCTGGGGTTTTATATTGGCGTGACCAGCAGTCGCTTGGCCAATGCGCCCGTGCGCTGGGTATCTTTTGCGCAGATGTATGACAGCTTGGGCGAGGAGTTTGCTGAATGCCTTGAGCATAGTTTTGTACTGCTGTTTGAGGACTGCTATCGCACGCCGATGCTGGTAGTGACCAATCGGTTATTTGGACTTGCTAGAAATTTTCCGACTACCGCTGCTGAGTTTGCGGATATTTTGCAGCGGCAAAATGCAGGTCACCTAACGGTTTATCCTTATCAAGACGCTGTGAGCGCTACCGCTGACTTGCCAGCGCACTGGACGTCAGCCATGCAAGCGGCGGGTGAATTGGTGGCATCTGTGCTATTAAGGCTATCACAAGGTCAGCCGATTTTACCTTGTGTGTATCAAGCCAATACCAGCGACAATACAGCCGATGAATTAACCGCATTTAATCCATCCAATATTAAGTTGTTATCACCTAGCGATATGGATTTAGATACAAACATAGAAACAGACACAGACACAGATACAGCCACAAATACAGACACGCTGATTGATAGCCTCTACCAAACGCTGCATCAAAACCCACAATTAGCCACAATAATCGTTGGCTGTTTTGATAGCTATACCAATTTGCCGATGGGGCGTACCGAAGGGATTGTGATTGAGATATGGGTGTATGAAAACCCTCGCTTACAGCTGCAGCTTGTGTTGCCATATCAGTCTGCCAATGATTGGCACAGTCTAAAAATTTATCCGTTAGTCAGTCATCAAAAAGGCGCACAAACAGCGATTAACTCAGAACAAATAGCCGCGTTAACCACTCACTTTTACCAAGCACTGCTAAGCACGCCTTCAACACAAAATACCGCGGTCAAAACGCTGTGGCAAGATGCCTATGTCAATCAACTTGATAGCTGGGTATTGCCGCCCAAAGACCAGCGTACCCAGCAACAAAACGCGCAGCTAGTGACGCATTTTGATTTTGCGCTATTGCCGATACTCGATAATCAACCCAATGTGAATATGGCAGCTTTTGACTATACCAGAATTGATTGGCGCGGGTTTGACTTGACAAAACATATTTTGCAAGCCAGCCACCATGAGCAAGGCTATTTGCAGGTATACGTCAGTGATAACTTGATTAAAGATGAACTGTATCGGCAAGTAGAAGCGACTGAGGATTTATATCGCTATGGCAAAGTAGTGTGGGGTGTTGTGATAAAATCTGATGCAGCGTTAACCGAGCCTATATCAGAAGAGGAACGCGACACGCCTTTTGCCAACCATCGGGTAAGTTGTGCCGACATTTTGTTTGATCCAAGCGGGCAAGCAAGGGTAGAAGATTTGCAAGCCAAGGCAAGTCAATTAATGGATGCGGTTGCTACCAATCAGCCGCCAAATGCTATGCCCGATGTAGCATTTTATCAATTACATTGCCAAGACGACACATCTAGGGTGTTTAATTTGGCTTATCCAGCCAGTATCGCAGCAACAAACTATCGGATAACTACCAGTTGGATTTGGCGGCGTCATTTGCCCAATGGCATGTTATCAAACAGCATAGTGCCCATTATCATTCATACTAATGCTTACCAAAATAAAGCCGAGCAGGGCGAAATTATGGTATTGCCTAGCCAATTATGGGATAAAGCCTATTATCACTATTGGCTAAGTTTGGCTTATGAGCAATTTGGGCAAGATTATGATTTACTTCCCTATATCCACTGGCAGCAAAAATACGCACAGGATAGCACCGATGCCGCAACCCAAAAGCGGCTATGGCCAAAATTTAAACCCAACCGAGCACCTAATCGAGCATCTAGCCGAGAACAAAGTTCAGCTATCGGATTGATGTCAGAAAAGCTAGAAAATCCAATGTCAGCTACTGATAAGCAACAAGGCAGTTTGCAACAAGCTGCTATTCAGCAAAAGACTGAGCAAAAACTTGCTGATGTAAAGCCAACTTTACAACCATCAATAGAGCCAACTACCCAGATAGCACAGGCAGCCAAAACATCACAGACACCAAAAGCGCCGCCACCATCCTCACTATCCAATGAGTTGACGCAGCAACTTATGAATGACAAGCTGCGCTTACAAACCCAATTATCCACCAAAGATACAGCCAAAGATAAAAAACTCCTGGTGATTGCTGTCGGTGGGGTGCTTGTTTTGATTATCATGGTGATACTGGTCAAAATGATGCGATAAATTTCCCCAATTTTTATTTGAAAAAAGTCAGCATACGCATCAAAAGGTCATAAAAATTTGTTATGCTAACGGTCTGTAAGTTGGATGATGACAACAAAAAGAAAGATAGGGATACAATATGAAAATTATTGCTGATGGCAATATTGCTCATTTAAGCGATTTTTTTAATGAACACACTTTAGGGCGACCCATCGAATTGATTGCGATGGCAGGGCGTGAGATTGACGCGGCTGTGATAGATGAGCATCAGCCTGATATTTTGCTAGTACGTTCCGTCACGCCTGTCAACAAGCTGTTGTTAGACAACAATAAAAGCGTCAAATTTGTCGGTAGTACCACCATCGGCATCGACCATGTCGATGTGGAGTACCTCGCCAAGCGCGGCATCATTTTTGCCCATGCAGCTGGCTGTAGTAAACATTCGGTTGCCCAATATGTGGTGGCAGCGATTGCCAATTTACGCCCTGATTATTTATTCAAACCCATCAACCTTGGGATTATTGGGGTGGGCAATATCGGTAATACGCTAGCGCAATATGCGATTTCCTATGGCTGGAATGTGCTGGGCTATGACCCACTCAAACCACCGTCGGTAGTCAACAACGCCAAACTTGAAACTGTACTGCAAGAAAGCAATGTGATTAGCTTTCACGTGCCACTGACGCATGCGCACAACAGCTCATATCCCACCCACCACGACTATTTGATGACCCAAGCGCGCTGGCAAACCGTATCCGATACTGCCATCATCATCAATACCTCACGCGGTGAAGTGCTCGGTCGTGATGATATTGTTGCAAGCCCGAATGTGTGTGTACTCGATGTGTTTGAACACGAGCCCAATATCGATGCAGAGCTGCTCAAAGCCTGTAGTATCGTCACCCCACATATTGCCGGTTATACTCTAGAAGGCAAACTTAGGGGCACACAGTTTGTCTATAATGCCTTATGCAAATATTTACAGGTTGCCCCAACGGTTGATTTTCATAGCTTGATGCCAGCTGAAGTGCCGCTGTTTCAAGAAGTGCATAACCCACTCAAAGACCACGAGCGCCACCAACTGCTCAATAAAATTCCTGTGATGTATGATATCAAAGCCGATGACAAGCGTTTACGTAGTGTGGCAAACGCAAATGGTGATATTGAAGGCAAAGACTTCGATAACCTGCGTAAAAATTACCCGCTGCGCCGTGAATGGCAATCATACGTGTTTAAAATTTGATAAAAATGTTTAACGTGAGATAAAGCAAAAATAGCCAGTATGGGAAAATACTAGCTATTTTTTTTGGGTCTGCTAATATTGTCGCAAATCCAACTATCCAAACTGCTATGTCAACCACTTATCAACCTACTTGCACCCTACAAACCGCCCAAGCCCGGGCTGCGATGTATGCCACCATTCGCCAGTTTTTTGCCGAGCGACAGGTGCTAGAAGTGCAAACCCCAGTGATGTCACAGGCGGGCAACACCGATATATTTTTGCAATCCGTCTCTAGCAATGTCACTGTGGGTGACCAACCAACAACCTATTATCTGCACACCTCACCCGAATTTGCCATGAAGCGTCTATTGGCAGCTTGGCAAGTGCCGATGTACCAGATTTGCCCCGTGTTTCGCGACAACGAAATTGGCAGCCGTCACAACATTGAATTTACCATGCTTGAATGGTACCGTCCCAATTTTAGCTTGGATGAACTGGCAAAAGAAACCAATGACTTGGTGTCTGCGGTACTCGGCTATCCGGTGATTTTTGACCATTATCGCTATGTGGATGCCTTTATGGATTTTGTTAAAATTCATCCCTTCAATGCCAGTTGCGATACTCTTAAAGCCATCGCCAAAGATAATGGTCTTAACATTGATTTGGGGGACGATCACCAAGGCTGGTTAGATTTATTATTTAGTCATTTGGTGGAGCCTAATTTGGGAAAAGCGCTACCGACACTCATCTACGATTATCCTGTTGCCACTGCTGCGCTTGCCAAGACAGTCACAGACAAAGACGGCAATCGGGTGGCTAGACGCTTTGAGCTGTATATCAATGGTCTTGAAATCGCCAATGCGTATGATGAGCTGGCTGATGGACAAGCGCTGCGTCTGCGCTTTGATGAAGACAATGTGGCGCGTAAAAAACGCGGGCTACCTGTGATGCCAATTGACGAGAACCTGCTGGCAGCTTGTGATGCCCTGCCAGCTTGTAGTGGCATTGAGCTTGGCATCGATCGACTGCTGATGATTAAAACGGGCAAAACCCATATCCGCGATGTCATCGCTTTACCCACCCCTCACGCCTAACAGCAGTGAACTCAAAAAATAGGAATTGATATGAAAATTTGGCATTTATTTTTGGGGCTGATGGCAGGCTTGGGCATTCCGATTCAAGCAGCGATTAATACCCGATTGGGCGCAATGTTTGGTGGTCAACCATTAATGGCAGCATTTGTATCGTTTACGGTTGGCGCGCTATTATTGTTCTTGGTGTCTTTGCTATTTGTCGATTGGCAAGCGGTACAATCGGGTCTATCAGACATGCAAATCAGTGATTGGTGGAAATGGCTTGGCGGTGCGCTGGGCGCGTTTTTTGTTTTTGCGTCGATTTTTTTAGCGCCAAAAATCGGTGTTGCCAATACGGTGTTTTTATTTATTTTAGGTCAGCTGGTCATGGGTATGGTGGTGGATAGCTTGGGTTTATTTGGTATGCCTGTTAAAACCCTGCATTGGAGTAAATTTTTGGGGATTGTATTGATGCTAGTGGGCGTATCGTTTTTTATGTTTGGACAAAAATGGTTTGCTAAGTCGTCATAATGCTACGGCTGGGTTAATTTGCAAATCTAATCGCTAATTGATGGATGTAGTCATTGAATTTGTGTTCATCTTGCGAACCAATCATCAAGGCATTGGGAATAGACTCATCTATACTCAATAACATCACCACACCAAAATCTTCGGCTTGAAAATAGCGCTCATGCGGCTGCCGCAGTTCGGTAATTTCACTGGCGATATGCTGTAATTTTTCACTCAAATCAGCTGGAATTGACCTTCCATCAAAATCATAAATTTGGGCATGGTGTTTCAATCCACCATTGACGCCATTGACAATCGCTTGCGCCAGTAAGAACTCAGCCAGTGGCAATTCATCAAACCAATGAATTTCGCTTTGTTCAATCGCATCAAAGTTACGGCTCATTTGCACTATGGGATTGAGTTGTTTTAGTTCATCTATATGAATGCCCCAAACGCCGTCATTATCGCAGGTTTTGCCAATGACGAGATGGTCGCCCAAGCGTTCTAACGGCAATAAGCCAAGGTGATTAAAGCCACTATTGAGACTAGCAATATTGCCTAAAGCCAATAAATAATGATACAAACCTGCAGGTAATTGAACGCCCAAGGCCTGCTCATTTTGCTCAATCATCGCCTGACTGACACCCAGCGGTTCGGGGTGATTTTCCAGTTGATACAATAATTTAATAGCACGAATAGGGTTTAGCATAATCAACTAGCGAATCCAAGCGTTCAAAATATTGGCAAAGGCTTGTTTGTCTTTGTCGCTATAGGGGGCTTGTCCGCCTTGCTGATTTGGCTCAAGCACACCCGTACTTCGCATGGTATCCATAAAATCGCGCATATTAAGCTTTTGCTTGATATTGTCTTTGTCATACACAAAACCGCGAGAAGTCACCACCTTAGCGCCTTTTTCAATGCAATCATTGGCGAGGGGGATATCGCTTGTGATGACCACATCACGCGCCACACACTGCGCTGCGATATAGTCATCCGCTTTATCAAAACCGCCTTCGACCACTATCATCTGCAAAACTGGCAACCGCGGCAAAGCAATGGCACGATTGGCGACAAAAATCGTGGTCGTCTGCGTGCGCTGCGCAGTTTTGATGATGATTTGCTTGGCAATATTGGGAATTGCGTCAGCGTCTATCCACAGGGTGATTTTTGCTGTCATGGTTTTCACTAAAAAGGATTAGTCGTCTAGCAAATCAAGCTGTTTGGCAGACTGAAATAACACGTTTGAGCGGTTGCCCGAACGACAGAACATAAACACCGGTTTTTCTGCTTGATTAAAAATCTCGGCAAACTGCTCAACTTGCTCACGGGTTAATTGACCACCAACGACCGGTAGATAATGATAGGCGAGCCCTGCTTGCTGTGCTTTAGTAGCGATATCCGTTTGCAGCGGTTGGTTGGGTTCTTCGCCATCGGGGCGGTTGTTGATGATGGTTTTAAAGCCCTGCGCGCCGATTTTGTCAACTTGCTCAGGTTGAATTTGACCATAAAAAACAGTATTGTTTGGCATGTTGTGTTTCCTTATAAAGTTAGCGTTGATTATTCATGTTTTTACTGACTACGACAAGTATATTTATTGGGTTAATTGTTTAACCGCTTGTTGCGTACTTAAAAATACCTTGCCTGTTATTTTTTGAATCACATCGGTTTTTTCAATCACATCCATCACAGGCCCTTTGACTTCCGAAAAATGTAGGGTGATAGCTTGAGCTGCCAAATTTTGGTTTAGATTGATGAGCATATCTTGTGCCGTCAAATCGATGTGATTGACTGCCGATAACATCAGTACCAGATTTTTAGTCTGTGAATGACTGGCAATCGCTTGCTCAATAAAGTGTAGTACGGACTGGGCATTACCATAAAACAGGCTTTCATCAATACGAATGATCAACAAATCATCAAACTGCGTCACTGCATGGCGTGCAACATTACGAAAATGCCCGGTATCACCAATTTGACCCACAATCGCGATATGCGGATGGCTGGTTTGCCAAATCAGGCCTGCAAAGGAGGCTAACAGCCCCGCCACCAAGCCAACATTTAGCCCAAACAATAACACACCTGTGAGTGCCACGCCAAATGCCAGCGCATCGAGTTTGTCATAGCGCAGCGCTTGCTTGAGCGTTTGCACATCAATCATACTGATAATCACTGACATGATCGTAGCACCCAATATGGCATAGGGAAGTGGCTCTAAAGTTTGGCTAAAAAACAGCAATACCAATGTCATCACCAGTACCGATAACATACTGGCAAGGGGACTTTGCGCGCCCGCATCGACATTTACCGCGGTGCGTGAGAAGCCACCGACAATGGTAAACGACTGAAAAAATGCACCTGCTATATTTGCAAAGCCCAAGCCTTTAAGTTCCAGATTAGCATCGTAAGCTTCATGGCGTTGTCGGGCAAATGAGCTGGCAACCGAGTTGCTAGAGACAAACGCAATCAGCGCCATTAATCCGGCTGCAGGTAATAAATTAATGAGTTCAACGGGCGAAATCTGGTAAAACGGCAGCACAAAATGCGGCAAACCACTGGGTACATCCGCCACCGTGCGAATACCTATAGCGGCAAAGTTGCCAAATTGACTGGCGATAATACCGATTGCCAGCACCGCAAGGGGTAACATACGCGTGATGACCTCAATGACTCTGTCAGCCAATAAAGGTTTGAGCCAAGTTTTAAGATAATAG
Organism: Moraxella sp. CTOTU48841; assembly: GCF_032061225.1. Taxonomy (NCBI): domain Bacteria; kingdom Pseudomonadati; phylum Pseudomonadota; class Gammaproteobacteria; order Moraxellales; family Moraxellaceae; genus Moraxella; species Moraxella sp. CTOTU48841. Next base: position 63,807 of record NZ_DAMBFQ010000007.1, on the reverse strand, counting down.
CGGTTGATAATAAGTACGGTGAATGCCGCAACACCGACCATCAAGGTGGGCACGTGCAACTCACGGCGGTGAAACAAAAAAGTTTCAACATTCTCTAGCAGTGAATTGCCACTGATCGCGATACCCGTCACATATTTGATTTGCCCGACCAAAATCAAAATCGCCGCACCACTAATAAACCCTGCCGTCACGCCACGGCTAATAAACTGGGTAATCCAGCCGAGCCGAAACACGCTTGCTAGCCACAATAGTGCCCCTGTTATCAGCGCCAAAAACGACGCCATAATGGCATAATGCATGGGCGGTAATTCATTATAGGGCTGCAGCGCTTGTGCGGTCATAATCGCCGTAATCGCCACAGGACCGACGGCATTGACCGAGCTTGCGCCAATCCACGCATACACCAGTACCGGCACAATCGCTGAGTATAACCCATATACAGGGGGCAACCCTGACAGCATGGCATAACCCAAACTTTGCGGAATCACCAAAATACCCACGATAACACCCGCCAACAAATCTTGACTGAGATTTGCCTTGTTATAGTGCGTTACCCAGTGGGGTAATCGTCGCAAGTTGGCTAAATGTAATGGCAAGGTGGTTATCCCGATACAGTGGTTATTCCAATAAGTTAGCGTCCGATAAATTAGCTTCCAATAAACTAGCAGACTGGTTGGCTTTAGATTTAATTATTTTGTCTGACAAAAGCGATCATACAGTACATTGAGAATTGCCAAGGCATCGTCACTGGCGACTGAATAATAGATTTGTTTGCCTTCGCGGCGGGTGTTGACCAAACCATCTTTACGCAAAATCCCCAATTGCTGCGACAGACTTGGTTGACCCAGTCCCACTTTCTCTTCAAGCTGGCTCACACAATGCTCACCTTGCGTCAATTGACACAGCAGCATCAAGCGGTCAGGATGAGATAATGACTTTAACAACTGGCTGGCTTTTCCTGCAGCAGCGTGCATTTGATCGAGCATGGTTGCATCCATCGACACAGGCGCATCGGACTGCAGTTCGGCAATTTCAGACATGACTTTTCCCCCAAGGTGTTTTGATGGCTGATACTAATTGCTGCTACCATCAAACTTATCACATAATTTTAAAATCAATAAACGTTTGCGCAATACAATATATTTAAAAACATATTATAAAATAATATAATGAATTGAGCAATGCCTTGCAATGCGGCTATTATACAAAAGTATAAAGTGTTTTTTCAGTTGAAATTGCCATAAAGATATGCCAAAAGCGTTTTTAGATAATAGGAAAACTTATGAACATTCATTCTTTTTTAGACAAAGACACTGACACTTTTACCCACGTTCTAGTCGATACAGCTAGCAAACACTGTGCCATCATCGACCCAGTATTGGATTTTGACCTAGCCGCCGGCAACATTAGCTACGACAATGCCAATAGCGTCATTGGGTTTGTCAAATCACAAGGGTTGACCTTGGACTATATCATCGAAACCCACGCCCATGCCGATCATTTATCGTCCGCGCCTTATATCAAAGCGCAATTAGGCGGTAAAATAGTGATGGGTAAATATATCGAAAACGTGCAAAAAATCTTTAAAACCATTTTTAACTTTGACGACCTAGCCACCGATGCCAGTCAATTTGATATTTTGACTGAGGAAGGCAGCGAGTTAACACTGGGTGATTTGAGCATTACCGCCATGCATGTACCGGGTCATACCCCAGCCGATATGGCATATAAAGTGAGGGATAAAAGCGGAGACAAAGAAAAAATTGCGGTATTCGTCGGTGATACTATTTTTGCCCCTGATGTCGGCTCTGCACGCTGTGACTTTCCCCATGGTAGTGCTGAGGATTTGTATGACTCGATTCAGCGTTTATTAGCCTTGCCCGATGATACCCTGCTGTATCTTTGCCATGATTACCCACCCAAGGGCGGGCGTGAGCATATCGCAACGGTTTGTGTCGGTGAGCAAAAATTACGCAACATTCATGTCAAACAAGGCACGCCTAAAGCAGAATTTGTACGAATGCGTAACCAACGTGACAAAACACTTGCAATGCCACGTTTGATTTTGCCATCGGTACAAGTTAACATCAATGCAGGTGAATTGCCAAAACCAGAAGACAATGGCGTTCGCTACCTTAAAGTTCCCTTAAATCAATTATCATAATATAAGGAAGAATAATAAATGAAAACCAATGTGGGCAACAAAGAACGAGTCGTGCGTGTTGTGGCAGGTCTAGCTTTACTAAAATCAGCGAAAAGCAAAAAGATGAAAATGCTTGGCTTAATACCCTTAGTATCGGGTGCGACGGGTCATTGTCCTTGTTATAGCATGCTCGGCATCAACACCGCCAAATCAGCAGCAGATAGCAAAAAGCACTCTAAAGCGCAATCAAGAGACCATGCAAAAGATAGCGCTGATGACAAAAGCACAGTGATTGACAGTGTCATGCAAACAGCTGAAACCTTAAAAGAAACAGTTCAAGAAAAAAAAGAAACAGTTCAAGAAAAAGCAGCCACGCTTAAAGAGACTGCTCAGGAAAAAATAGAAGAACTTGCAGACGCTAAGAAAGCTGACGATGCAGACAAAGCGGAAAAGTCAGAACAATCAGAAAAAAAAGAGGCTTAATCTAGGCGGCTTTAATTTAAGCGAATGTGACATTCGTTATAGCCTAATAAAAGACTGAGAAAAGGCATCCGTTTGGGTGCCTTTTTTCGTTATACTAGCTTTTATCATTTTCAAGACAAACACAACTCAATGAAAAATACAGCGGTCAAATTTTGTGGCTTTACCCAACTTGAAGATATTACAAATGCGGTCAATCTTGGCATCGATGCGGTGGGTTTTGTATTTTATGAGCCAAGTCCGCGAGCGGTGACCCCTCAGCAAGCCTGTGATCTTGCCAAAGCGGTGCCTGCGTTTACCACGGTGGTGGCATTGGTGGTCAATATGCCCGAGCAAGAACTGGTTTATCTATCGCATCACGTGCCGTTTGATATCGTGCAGTTTCACGGTGATGAATCGCCGCAAGAATGCAAGCTGATGGCAGATAGAATCAATAAACGCTGGATAAAGGCATTACGAATCAGCCATGATGACACCACGGAGACGATTGTCACCCAAATCCAAGAACTTAAAGACTTTGGGGCGTGTAGCGTGCTACTTGATGCCTATCATCCCGATAAATTTGGCGGAACGGGCGATAGTTTTGATTGGGATAAAATCCCTAAAAACTCGCCGTTACCGATTATTTTGGCGGGGGGACTCACTGCAGATAATGTCGGCGAGGCGATTGCCAAAACCAATGTGTACGGCGTGGATGTGAGTGGGGGGATTGAGTCAGCAAAAGGGATTAAAAATTCGGCGAAAATGCAAAAATTTATTGAACAAACTCGCAAATAAATCCTGTAAGGATAAAGATTGCTTTTCAAATAAATTGGTATATACTAACGTACTAGTATAATAGAACATGAAAAATGATAGGGGATACAATGAATATCTTGGTCACAGGCGTAACCGCAGGATTTGGCAAGGCAATTGCCGAATTACTCATTTCAAAAGGTCATACCGTCATCGGCACTGGTAGACGCCAAGAAAAATTGGATGAACTAAAGAGCCAACTGGGTGACAACTTTATCCCGCTAAACTTTGACGTATCGGACTTGCCCGCCACCAAAACCGCGCTACAAACTTTGCCAAGCGATGTACTCAATAACCTAGATGTGCTAGTCAATAACGCAGGATTGGCACTGGGACTTGAACCCGCGGATAAAACAGACTTTGCCGATTGGCAACAAATGGTCAATACCAATATTCTAGGCTTGATTCATTTAACCCATGAAATTTTACCTCTCATGGTCGCCAACAACGACGGCTACATTATTAATTTAAGCTCAACCGCAGGCAATTATCCGTATTTTGGTGGTAATGTGTATGGCGCGACCAAAGCCTTTGTGACTCAGTTTAGCCTAAACTTGCGTGCCGATTTGGTTGGTAAAAATATCCGTGTCAGTAATATCGAGCCAGGACTATGTGGTGGCACAGAGTTTAGCAATATTCGTTTTCATGGCGATGACGCCAAAGCCGCGCAAGTTTATGACAGCGTGCAATATGTCACCCCACAAGATATCGCCAATATGGTGGCATGGCTGATTGAACAGCCCAAACACGTCAATATCAACCGTATTGAAGTCATGCCTACCGCACAAACCTTTGCAGGTTTAAAAGTCGTTAAAGATTTATAAAATTAGAGAGAAAATAATGAACATTCAAAATCCAACTGAAGTAAAAGACTTTAATCAATACCCAGATGCCAGCGGACATTTTGGCATTCATGGGGGACGCTTTGTCTCTGAAACCCTGATGGCGGCACTGGAACAACTTGAGCATATCTATAACACTGCCAAAGCCAACCCCGAATTTTGGAAAGCTTTTCAAGACGACTTGGTCAATTATGTCGGCAGACCAACGCCACTTTATCATGCCAAGCGCCTAAGTGATGATATCGGTGGCGCGCAGATTTATCTTAAACGTGAAGACTTAAACCACACAGGCGCTCACAAAGTCAACAACACCATCGGTCAAGCCTTGCTTGCCAAAATGGTCGGCAAAAAACGCATCATTGCCGAGACAGGCGCAGGGCAACATGGCGTAGCAACTGCCACCATCGCGGCGCGTCTGGGCTTAGAGTGCGTGGTGTATATGGGCGCAGATGATGTCGAACGCCAAGCCATGAACGTGTATCGTATGCGTTTGCTTGGGGCAACAGTGGTACCCGTCACATCGGGCACTCGCACGCTCAAAGACGCCATGAACGAAGCCATGCGTGACTGGGTCACCAATGTCGATAGCACTTATTATGTCATTGGTACCGTCGCAGGCCCGCACCCATATCCCATGCTGGTACGTGACTTTCAAGCCATTATCGGCAAAGAAGCCAAACTACAACACTACCAAAAAACAGGCAAACTGCCCGATGCGTTAGTCGCTTGTGTCGGTGGCGGTAGTAATGCCATCGGACTGTTTTATGACTTTTTAAATGATAAAGACGTCAAAATGTATGGTATCGAAGCCGGCGGCGATGGGGTCGAGACAGGCAACCATGCTGCACCACTTACCGTCGGTCGAGTGGGCGTATTACACGGCAACCGCACGTATTTGATGGCGGATGATGATGGGCAGATTTTGGGCACCCATTCGATTTCAGCAGGGCTTGATTATCCTGGCGTGGGTCCTGAGCATAGTTTCTTAAAAGATATCGACCGTGTGCAGTATGTACCTTGTACCGATGAAGAAGCGATGGTTGGCTTTCGTGAATGTACCCAAAAAGAAGGCATTATTCCTGCATTAGAAAGCTCGCACGCCATTGCGTATGCGTTGAAACTTGCCAAAACCATGAGCAAAGACCAGTCGATTATTGTCAATCTGTCGGGCCGTGGGGATAAAGATTTGCATACCGTCATGAAACGGGATGGGATTGAGATTTGATTGATAATCTGCTCAATTGGAATGGCTTAAATTCACTATGTTTTACATTTAGGGTTGTGAGAGATAAAGTTTAACGAATTAATATGGATGATGATAAATAATACTGAAATGCAACTGCCAACTAATAGCTACAAAATAATTTATTATTTGTACATGGCTTTTGCTTTTTACTTTCTCATCGGTATTTATGCCAATTCTCACGAAGGCATTTGGGAGATTTTATACCAACTTAGTTTTAGTATGGTTTTTCTTTCAATAATAGTAGCTACCTATTTTATATTTCAAAAAATGCGACAAGGGAATGATAGTGTTTTAGCCGATATTAGAAGTGACATTCTAGTCATCATATTTTTGGCAATTATATTATTTCTTGGTTCATTTGAATTTAAACAAAGCTTTTATGCTGTTTTTGAGCCCACCAAAACAGCGATGGCCGATGAATACACAACCCAAATCAAAGACTATCGTGGGACGAAACAGTATTATTTGTTTTTTGATGATAAAGAAAATCCAAACTCTTGCGATAGTCATATACAAAAGTGCAAATATCAATATAAAGTGAGAATCAATAGTGGCACTTATCAACAGATAAACAATAAACAGCAAATCTCAAAAGACAATCCTTTGAAAATATTCTATAAGCCGAAAGCTGAGATTTTAATGAAATGGGAAGCTATTTAAACTTCCCAATAAATTTACGCTAATATTAGGAAAACCTATGACCCGAATTGAAACCACCTTTAACACATTGCGAGAGCAAAACAAAAAAGCTTTAATTCCTTATGTGATGGCAGGCGACCCAAACTCAAGTGTTACCGTCAGCTTACTGCATGAACTCGTTGACCACGGCGCAGACATCATCGAAGTTGGCTTGCCATTTTCTGACCCCATGGCAGACGGTGAAACTATCGCGCTAGCAGGCGAGCGCGCATTGGCAGGTGGCACCAGTACACGCCAAGCGATTGAGATGGTAAAAGCGTTTCGTAAAACCAACACCACCACGCCAGTGCTAGTCATGGGCTATCTGAATCCGATTGAAATCATCGGTTATGACAAGTTTATTAGCCTTTGTCAAGATGCAGGGATTGATGGTGTTTTGATGGTTGATTTACCGCCGCAAGAAGCGGGCGATTTTACCCAAAAACTCGCCAATTCCGCGATGAACGAGATCTTTTTACTTGCGCCAACCACCTTGCCAGAACGCCGTGAGCAAGTGCTAAAACATGGCGGTGGTTTTATCTATTATGTATCGGTCAAAGGCGTGACAGGCTCAAAAGCATTGGATGCACAAGATGTGGGCGAACACGTCCAAGCGATTAAAGCACAAACTGCTTTGCCTGTGTGTGTTGGCTTTGGTATTCGTGATGGTGAATCAGCCAAAGCAGTCGGACAATATGCCGATGGTGTGATTGTCGGTAGTGAGCTAGTGAAAAACTTTGCGGATGTGGGCAATGATGAACAAAAAATCGCCCATGCCAAAAAAGCTATCTTAGATAAAATGGATGAGCTAAGAGAAGCGATTGATAGTCTTGAGTGATAGAATGGTTTGAGGTATTTGAGGTTAATCATTTCATTTATTGCTAAAATCAGTTAGCATACGCATTATAAAATGAGTTTGTACTTGTACACTCAAACAACTACTATTCAATGGCACTCTTAAATTGCACTGTTAATAGGGACTTATTATGAGCACTGATATGAAGCCTCAACCGATGGGACAGACACTGGAAGAAACTTGGTTAAAACGCCCATTACCCACCATCAAGCCGCGTGCCAAGCAAATACTGACGGCGGTTGAGACCGAACCATCGACTCAATGTCCCAACTGTAATTCAATCATCACCAATACGGCGCTGATTTTTAATAATTACGTGTGCCCATCGTGTGATGAACATCTTAGCATGACCGCCCGCAAGCGTCTGAACTGGTTTTTTGACCAAGTCGATGATGAGCTAGGGCAGCAGTACCAAGCAGGCAATCCCTTAGACTTTGTCGATAGCAAACCTTATCCAACACGGATGACCGAAGCGCAAGCCAAGACGGGCGAAACCGAAGCGCTTATCGTCATGAAAGGCAAACTCCAGCGGCTACCCGTGGTGGCTTGTGCGTTTGATTTTGCTTTTATGGGTGGCTCAATGGGTTCTGTGGTAGGCGATCGATTTGTGCTCGCTGCCGAGACGGCGCTCAAAGAACAAATCCCGCTAGTGTGTTTTGCCGCATCGGGTGGCGCTCGTATGCAAGAAGGCTTGTTATCACTCATGCAGATGGCGCGTACTGCCGCAGCGATTGAGAAACTCAAACACGCCAATATTCCTTATATTGTGGTGCTGACCAATCCTGTGTATGGCGGCGTGACGGCATCACTTGCGATGTTAGGCGATATCCATTTGGCGGAGCCCAAAGCCATGATTGGTTTTGCCGGCAAACGGGTGATTGAACAAACCGTCCGCGAGGTGCTGGGAGAGCCCTTTCAGCGCGCTGAGTTTTTGGTAGAGCATGGTGTGGTCGATCAAGTGGTCCATCGTCTACAAATGAAAGAAACAATTCATCGCTTACTCAAAAAAATGACCTATTTTCGTCAGGCTCACTAATTCATTATTATCACGGTTTTATCCATGCAACAGTCAAGCTTACCCGCCGCACCCTCACCATCTCCATTGCCGCCTAGCGTTTCAAGCTCGTTAACCGAGTGGCTAAACTATATGCAAGGCATCCATGTGTCCGCGATTGATATGGGGCTTGAGCGGGTGATGCCCGTATTTCAAGCATTGGGTATAAAGCAAACCGATGCCTTTGTATTTACTGTGGCAGGCACCAATGGCAAAGGCTCAACCACCGCCACTATTGCCGAGATCTGTCAACAAGCAGGCTATAAAACCGCTTTATATCAATCGCCGCATTTACTGGTGTTTAACGAGCGTGTCAGAATCAATGGAGAAATGGTCGATGACCAAACTTTGATTGATGCGTTTGCCAAAATCGAGCAGGCGAGATTGGATTGTGGGTTGACGCTGTCATTTTTTGAAATGACGACGCTTGCCGCGTTTTTAATTTTTGCCCAAAACCACTGTGATGTCTGGGTATTGGAAGTGGGCTTAGGCGGTCGCCTCGATGTCGTCAATGTCATCGAGCCAAACCTTGCGGTGATTACCAATGTGGGTATCGACCATGTCGAATGGCTCGGCGACACCCGTGAAAAAATCGCGGTAGAAAAAGCCGGTATTTTGCGTGATAACCTGACATTGGTGTATGGCGAAACCGATATGCCATCGACCATCCCCCCCTTGATTGCACAGCACCATGCCCATTTGCTACAGTATGGCAAAGATTATGGCTACCGTCATACTGAGGCGGCAGTGACATGGCAATATAGCAATAGCGCGGTGACCTTATCCTTGCCTATGCCCAATTTGTCTTTGCACAATACCGCAACGGCTATCACCGCGCTCTTAGCTAGCCCATTAACCATAACCCAAGACCACATCCAAGCTGCGTTACCGAAGGTAAAATTGGCTGGGCGTTTTGACAGCAGACGCATGTCAGCTCGCCAGTGGGTGTTTGACGTTGCCCACAATGAGCATGGGATGCAGTTTTTGCTCAAACAGTTGACGCCGTATGTGCATGCTTACCAACGCCAGCATCCAACCGCCAAATTGCATTTGGTCATATCCATGCTCGCTGATAAAGACATCGAGCCGGTGCTCGCGCAGCTACAGCAATTCTCCCAGACGGTGATGCCGATTGACAGTGTTCACAGCGGCGTTATATCTCACCCTAGAGCCAGTAGTCAAGAACGCTTAACTGAGCTGTTACCACGCTATTTTAATGCTGTGTCTATTTTTGAGGATTTGAATTTGGCAACCCAATCGGTGATTGAACACAGCCAAGAGAATGACCTGATTTTGGTGTGTGGTTCTTTTTATACCATCAGCGGTGTACTGACCAGCCAATCACTCAGTGAATAACGAATTTGTGCGTCAAATGATTTTACTTTTCAAAATTTTCAGTTAATATCTCAATAATGGTGAAAACTGCTAACGCGAATTTTGCTATGATTAGTCAAAATTCGTTGATTTTTATAGGTTGAAAAAATCATTTATCAAGACACATAAACTAGGGTAATTGGCATGAAATTTTCTAAGCAAGCATTATTGGGTACAACGGTATTGTTAGGCGGTAGCGTGTTGTTATATGCCACTATGCACCAAGTCTTGACCGCGCCTGCCAAACCTGCAGCCAATAGCCAACAAGTTATCGCTAAACCCACGACAGATAAACAATCAGCAATCAGCAATGAACCACTCACCGCCGATATCGCAACCGAAAAAAATTTACTGGCGCAAAAACAAAAAGAACGCGAGCAACGGGTCGCTGCGCAAGAACAACAAGCCCAGCAATATATGACCGAGCAACAGCGGATTGAAGCCGAAGCTTTAGCGCGTAGCCGTGCTGAAAATCAACTGTATGCCAACAAAAATGCCGCCAATACCAATTCGGTGGTTGCCAGCTCAGTGACCGTGATTACCCAACCTGTAGTAAAGCCCCGACCCGTTGACACGGTCGCCGCACCACCACAAACGCAAGCTGCAGTACCCAATAGCGTGCAAAATACCGCACAGTCCCAAAGTGCTGCGCAAACTCGAAGCGCTACGCAAACTAAGGAACAAGCAGCTACGCCAAAGCCCACAGTGGCAGCACCCGTCGCCGCACAGCCGCAGCCCGTGGCAAAAACCATCCCTAGTAATCCTGGCACCTATCAAGTTAAGGCAGGCGATGGGTTGATAGGGTTATCACGTCGCTACAATGTGCCAGTCGACGTATTGGCAAGCGTCAATAATCTCAACACAACCAGCAATTTACGTGTCGGGCAAACTATCACCATCCCGACTGCGGCACAAGTCAACCGTATCACCCAGCAAGCCCAAGCGCGAGAGCAACAACGTCAAAATGACATTGCCCGCAAAAAGCAAGAAGCTGAACAAAAAAAGCAACAGGCGCTACTGCAGCAGCAGCAAGAAGTCGCCCGTAAAAAACAAGAAGCCGCGCAAAAAGAGCAGCAAAAACAGCAAGAAATCGCTCGCAAAAAGCAAGAAGCGCAGTTAAAAGAGCAGTTAAAAGAGCAAAAACGTCAACAAGAAATCGCGCAGAAAAAACTAGAAGCTCAGCAACAAGCACAGAAAAAACAAGCATTCCAAGCGGCACAAGACAATTTAAGGCAGGCGCGTCAGACAGTGAAACAAACGGATGCCAAAGGTACGTTTGGGGTACAAGTCGCATTGGCAACCGACGAGAAAAAAGCCAATGAAATCACCCAAAAATTACAAGCGGCAGGCTACAAAGTCAAAACCACCCAAACGAGTAAAGGGGTACGTATTGTCGTAGGTCCAGAAAAAGGCAAAGTCGCTGCCTTGGCGCTCAAAGACAAGCTCAATAACGATAGCCGCGTGGATGTCAATAGTGGCTGGGTGCTTTACTGGTAAGCCTATTTAACCTTTTAAAGTTAAAGCCAAATTATCCAAACAATGCGAAACCATCTAAATAATGCGACATTTTGTGTCGCGTTATTTATTTATGCGCTTGTGAAAATCACCCAATAGGGGAATAATGCTGCCTTGTGGTAGTTATCCTGTTGATAAAAGTGTGTGATTAGTGTGACAATTTTTTTAGTGTTAGCGTTTGTGGTGTTTATCCTGTTAGTATTTGCATTTCGTAGTAGTGGTAGTAGCCGTGAAGAGGTTATTAAGCCAGTTCGGGGAGATGAATTAGCGGTATGGCCGTTTGAGCCGATGCCGATTATGACACCGACCGAAGTGATATTTTTTAATCGCTTGCAGCAAGCGGTGCCTGAGCTGATTATTTTTGGGCAAGTACAGCTATCACGTATTATCATGCCAAATGACGATGACGATACTGACCAAGGCTTTTGGTTTAATCGTATTTGCCGTATGAGTGTTGACTATGTGCTGGTCGATCAAGACAAGCAAACCGTACTATTGGCAATTGAATTAGACGACTGGACGCACAACACTCGCCGCCGTCAGCAGCAAGATGAAAAAAAAGACAAAGCGCTGTTGAGCGCAGGCATTTCGATATTACGAATCGATGGCGAAGCCATGCCGGACGCTGCGCTTTTACGCCGTAAAATCTTAGCAGTGATAGGGTAAGATTAAAATCGCAAAAAACTATAGAAAGTGTTGCATTCAAAAAAAAACTCGCTATAATACTCAAACTCAACATAGGCGATTAGTTCAATTGGTAGAGCGTCGGTCTCCAAAACCGAATGTTGGGGGTTCGAGTCCCTCATCGCCTGCCACATTTTAGTTAGTTTAGCGTATACGCTTTATTCTAATAATAAAATACGTTTTAATGATAGACAGGGCAGCCTTATGAAACAAATGCTAGAGAAAAAACTAGCAGAGCTCAATGGCAAAAGGATGTCTGGTGAAAAAGTGGTTGTCCACCAACCTGCCGCTATTGAGATTGCCAAACGACACTCCCCTAAAGATTTTGCCCTGTGGATTTTTGCTTTTGTTGCATTAATCAGTGCAACTTTAGTCAATCAATATTTACCCGCATATTGGCAACCCGCTAGCAATTTATGGACGCGAGTGGCTGTTATTGCTGGACTAATCATTGCTGCATTATTGGCACTGGCATTGACCAACCAAGGCAGTGCTTTTAAAACACTGTTGCAAGATTCTCGCGTTGAATTGCGCCGTGTGACTTGGCCGAGCAAACAAGAAACCCTTGAATACACTTGGCAAGTTGCAGTAGTGGCTGGGATATTAGCCTTTATTGTGTGGTTATTAGATACCGTATTTAGCCAGTTGATTCAATACGTCATTGGTCAATAGCAAAAATTTAGCCAAACCCTTTTATTTGACCCACATCTGTGGGTTTTTATCTATCTAGCAATATCAATATTTTACCTGCATTGCTCATATTTGGTATAGTAGGCGATGTGTTTAGCAATGAATTAGAGGAAGATTATCCATGCGTTGGTATATCGTACAAGCATTTTCAGGCTTTGAAAAACAAGTGCAGCGTTCATTGATTGAACGTATCAATCGCAGCGAATACAAAGAATCGTTTGGTCAAGTACTCGTCCCAACCGAAGAAGTTATCGAAATGCGGGATGGCAAAAAACGCAAATCTGAGCGTAAATTCTTCCCAGGTTACGTATTGATTGAAATGGATATGAACGACAATACATGGCACTTAGTTAAAGACTGTCCACGTGTGATGGGCTTTATTGGCGGTACGCCAGAAAATCCTGCGCCGATTACCCCAAAAGAAGCCGATACCATTTTAAATCGTTTAAATACCAACGAAAACAAACCACGTCCAAAAACCTTGTTTGAGCCAGGTGAAGAGGTGTTGGTCATCGATGGTCCGTTTACCGAGTTTAGAGGCTTGGTAGAAAAAGTGGATTACGAAAAATCGCGCTTACAGTTGACCGTCAATGTCTTTAACCGTCCAACCCCGGTTGAGCTGGAGTTTAAACAAGTAGAAAAAATTAACTAATTTTTGATAGCTTTTCTTATTTATGGGTTTTTGGCCCTAAAATTGTAACTAAGTGCCAAATTTAGCAATTTTTGCTTTACCTCGGTAAAAATTCGCTTATAATATGGCACTTTATTTTTTTCTGTTGTCTGCAAGATTGACAATATCACCCGGGGAGCCAGATAGCCATTCGATGAGTGGGTATCTAGCGCTATTACCCATAACAGGAGTCTATCATGGCTAAAAAGATTGATGGTTACATCAAACTACAAGTGCCAGCTGGTAAAGCTAATCCATCACCACCTATCGGTCCAGCATTGGGTCAAAAAGGTGTGAACATCATGGCATTCTGTAAAGAGTTCAACGCAGCTACTTCTAGCATGGAACCAGGTCTACCTGTTCCTGTTGAAATCACGGTTTACAACGACAAATCGTTCACCTTCATCATGAAGTCACCACCAGCTGCGTTCTTAATTCGCAAAGCTGCAGGTGCTGCTAAAGGTTCAGGCGTACCGAACAAAACTAAAGTAGGTAAAGTCAACCGCGCACAGTTAGAAGAAATTGCTAACACTAAAAATGCTGACTTAACTGCTGCTGACTTAGAATCTGCGGTTCGCACATTGGCGGGTACTGCTCGCTCAATGGGTATTGACGTGGAGGGCGTGTAAATGGCTAAATTAACTAAACGTCAAAAAGCAATCGCTGAAAGCTATGATGCGAACAAACAATACACATTGGCTGAAGCGGTGGAAATTCTAAACAAATTGCCACCAGCAAAATTCAAAGAGTCAATCGATATTGCTATCAATCTAGGCGTTGACCCACGTAAATCTGACCAAGTGGTTCGTGGTGCTACTAACCTGCCTGCAGGTACCGGTAAAACCAAACGCGTTGCCGTGTTTGCACAAGGTGCAGCAGCGGATGCAGCAAAAGAAGCGGGTGCTGATATCGTAGGTTTTGAAGACCTAGCAGAAAGCATCAAAGCGGGTAACATGGACTTTGATGTTGTGATTGCGTCTCCCGATGCAATGCGCGTTGTTGGTCAATTAGGTACAATTTTAGGTCCACGTGGTTTAATGCCAAACCCTAAAGTAGGTACAGTTACCCCTAACGTTGCTGAAGCGGTTAAAAACACCAAAGCGGGTCAGGCAACTTACCGTGTTGATAAAGCGGGTATTATCCATACCACGATTGGTCAAGTAGGTTTTAGTGCTGAACAAATCGAGCAAAATGCGTCTGCATTAATCGCTGATTTGAAAAAAGCAAAACCTGCGACCTCAAAAGGTATCTATATTAAAAAAATCACCTTATCAAGCACGATGGGCCCTGGTATCAACTTAGATCCAGTACCTTATCGTAATGCTTAAGCTATCACGCTTGATGGTAGATTTTAATATATTTTAAATTTAGTTCAGCACAAACGGGTTGTGCTGTCTAAGACCGTAGGTTCTATTGGTTTAATCGTAAATAGTTTAATTGTGAAAGTTTTTCACAGCCTACGCAGACGGGATGGCAGTTTAATTTTATCATTGACTGCCACCGTATCGGAGTGATAATAAGTTGTACTTTAACTTATTATATTAACTAGGTTTATTGGTGCCCTAAGTTAATCATAACTAGGAAACTGATAATATGGAGACAACCCATGGCATTAAATCTTCAAGACAAACAAGCGATTGTTGCTGAAGTAAGTGAATCTGCCAAAGGTGCCCTTTCTGCTGTTGTTGCCGATGCTCGTGGCGTGACAGTAGGTAAAATGACCCAACTGCGTAAAGAAGCTCGTGCAGCGGGTGTTGATATGCGTATCGTGCGTAATACTTTATTACGTCGTGCGTTAGAAGACACTAACTACACTGTGTTAAATGACGTATTTGTAGGTCCAACACTTATCGCATTCTCAACTGAACATCCAGGTGCTGCGGCACGTTTGTTCAAAGAATTTGCTAAAACAAACGATAAGTTTGAAATTAAAGGTGCAGCTTTTGAAGGCGAGTTTATCGCTGCTAAAGATATCGATCGTTTAGCAAGCTTACCAACTTACGACGAAGCGATTGCGCGCTTAATGGGTACGATGAAAGAAGCCGCTGCAGGCAAATTTGTTCGTACTTTGGCAGCATTACGCGACAAAATGCAAGGCGAAGGCGAAGCCGCTTAATTTATTTAAGCAAACTTACCTACGCTTAGCATTTTTTAAACCAAATTCACTTATTTAGGAACACACATCATGGCATTAACTAACCAAGAAATTCTTGATGCAATCGCTGAAAAATCAGTAATGGAAATTGTAGATCTTATCTCTGCAATGGAAGAAAAATTTGGCGTATCAGCCGCTGCACTAGCAGCAGCACCTGCAGCTGCCGGTGACGCGCCTGCAGCAGAAGAAAAAGACGACTTCACCGTTGTATTAACTGGCGCTGGCGACAAGAAAGTAGCTGTTATTAAAGCAGTTCGCGAAATCACTGGCTTGGGCTTAAAAGAAGCTAAAGACCTAGTTGAAGGCGCACCACAAACAGTTAAAGAAGGCGTAGCGAAAGCTGAAGCTGAAGAATTGAAGAAAAAATTAGAAGAAGCAGGCGCATCAGTAGAATTGAAATAATTCTCGCACTTAAGTTCTCTAACCTTCAAAAAGCCATTATTGCACTTGCAATAATGGCTTTTTTTTATTATAATCATTCTCTTGACCTTTCGTGTCTGATTGAACATAAGATGGCACACGCACCAAGGACAGAATTGTTCCATGCAAGTTAGAAAGTCTGGTAATGCGTAAAAAACTTTAGCTAAATACCCCAAAGGTGTTTGGCTTTTTGTCGTCTCTACAGTTTTTGTTTGTATCGATTTTATATTATATTGCCGATTAGGTTATCCATGCTGTGATGATTAACTTATTCGCTGATTTAGCAAGGTTTTAAGATTTCCGTTAGGAAGTTGGATTTAAATTGGTGACTTAAGACGTTAGGGATTGGGTCATCAAATCTTTTAAAAATAGATTCCATCGTCAATAAATGCGCAAAAAGTTTAATTTCCCAACAGGAAATTTGGTGATTTGTGACTTTATCAGTGCACGGCAGTATGAGTGCACTGAAGTATTGATAGATGGGTAGGCATTAACGCTTTGAATGTTTAAGGACTTTTAATGGCATACTCGTATACTGAAAAAAAACGCATTCGTAAAAGTTTTGCAAAGTTGCCCACCGTCATGGACGTGCCATACTTATTGGCTATCCAAGTTGACTCGTATGAGCAATTTTTGCAAGAAAATAAAAAGCCAAAAGGTCGGGAAAACATTGGTTTACAAGCCGCTTTTAATTCTATTTTCCCTATTGAAAGCCATACTGGCAATGCCGAGCTACAATTTGTTGAATACTATCTAGGTACACCAGAGTTTGATGTGCGCGAATGTATTTTACGTGGTTCAACCTATGCAGCGCCATTACGTGTCAAAATCCGTTTGGTCATCAAAGACAAAGATGTTAAAGACAAAGATGCTAAAGCGGCAATTAAAGATATCCGTGAACAAAGCGTCTATATGGGTGAAATCCCATTGATGACCGAAAACGGTACTTTTGTGATTAATGGTACTGAGCGTGTCATCGTATCGCAATTACACCGTTCACCAGGGGTATTCTTTGACCATGACAAAGGCAAATCACATTCAAGTGGTAAAGTGCTGTATAACGCCCGTATTATTCCTTACCGTGGTTCATGGTTAGACTTTGAATTTGATGCCAAAGACTTGGTATTTGCTCGTATTGACCGCCGCCGTAAATTATTGGCAACAGTGATTTTGCATGCCATTGGGATGAATACACAGCAAATTTTAGATGCATTTTATGAAAAAACCCACGTGTATAAGGGTGATGAGCAATTTGAAATCGATCTTGTCACTGATCGTTTACGCGGTGAAATGGCGCAGTTTGAAATCGTTTCACCTGATGGCGAAGTGATTGTCGAACAGGGCAAACGTATCAACGCGCGCGCGATCCGTAAAATTGAACAAGCCGGTATGACTAAATTGCCTGTGCCTGATGAATACTTGTATGAACGTATTTTGGCACAAGATATCGTCGTGGATGATGAAGTTATTGCACGCGCTAACCAATTGCTCGATCACGAGACTTTGGTCAAAATCAGCAATAACGATATTAAAGAATTTGATATTTTATTCACTAACGATATCGACCATGGTTCATACATTGCCGATACACTGCGCGCGGATACCGCGATGAGCCGTGAAGAAGCGCTGATTGAAATCTACAAAGTGATGCGCCCAGGTGAGCCACCAACACTCGATACGGCTGAAAAACTGTTTGAATCGATGTTCTTTAACGCAGACCGCTATGACTTATCAAACGTCGGTCGCATGAAGTTTAACCGTCGTTTGGGCCGTGCCTATGAGCCAACCAATGACCCTGATGTGCAACGTGAACGCAGTGTGTTGACTAACGAAGATATTATTGATGTATTAAAAATGTTGATTGAAATTCGTGATGGTCGTGGGGTAGTGGACGATATTGACCATTTAGGTAACCGCCGTGTCCGTTCAGTCGGTGAGATGACAGAAAATCAATTTCGCGTGGGTCTAGTCCGTGTTGAGCGTGCGGTTAAAGAGCGTTTAAGCTCAGCTGAAACAGATAACTTATCGCCACAAGATTTGATCAACTCAAAACCTGTGGCAGCCGCCATTAAAGAGTTCTTCGGTTCATCACAATTGTCACAGTTCATGGACCAAAACAACCCATTGTCAGAAATCACCCATAAGCGTCGTGTTTCTGCATTAGGTCCAGGTGGTTTAACCCGTGAACGTGCAGGCTTTGAAGTCCGTGACGTACACCAAACCCATTATGGTCGTGTATGTCCGATTGAAACCCCTGAGGGTCCAAACATCGGTCTCATTAACTCATTAGCCGTCTATGCTAAAACCAATGAATTTGGTTTCTTAGAAACTCCTTATCGTAAAGTAGTTGACGGTAAAGTGACGGATGAAATCGAATATCTATCAGCGATTGAAGAAGTAGGTACTGTGATTGCACAAGCGGATTCGCCGATTGATGAAAACGGTCAGTTGACAGAAGATTATGTCTCTGTGCGTAACTATGGTGAATTTGTGCGTATGGCACCAGAGAAAGTGACCCATATGGACGTATCACCACGTCAGGTTGTGTCTGTGGCAGCAAGTTTGATTCCATTCTTGGAACATGACGATGCCAACCGTGCTTTGATGGGTTCAAACATGCAGCGCCAAGCGGTACCCACTTTACGTTCTGACAAACCACTGGTTGGTACGGGTATGGAACGTCACGTTGCCCGTGACTCAGGCGTGTGTGTGACTGCCAAACGTGGCGGCGTCATTATGGACGTGGATGCGAGCCGTGTCGTTGTAAAAGTGAATGAAGATGAAATGCAAGCGGGCGAAGCGGGCATTGATATCTACAACTTAATCAAATACACCCGTTCAAACCAAAACACCTGTATCAACCAACGCATTATCGTCAACCAAGGTGATGTCATTGCGCGTGGGGATATATTGGCAGATGGTCCATCAACCGATTTGGGTGAGTTGGCATTGGGTCAAAACATGCGTGTGGCGTTCATGCCTTGGAACGGTTACAACTTCGAAGACTCGATTTTGTTATCTGAGCGTGTGGTTAAAGAAGATCGTTTTACCACCATTCATATCCAAGAATTGACCTGTGTGGCGCGTGATACCAAATTGGGTACAGAAGAAATCACTGCCGATATTCCAAACGTGGGTGAAGCAGCCCTAGCTAATCTAGATGAAGCAGGTATTGTCTATATTGGTGCGGAAGTGCAAGGTGGCGATATCTTAGTGGGTAAAGTGACACCAAAAGGTGAAACCCAGCTCACCCCTGAAGAAAAACTGCTTCGTGCAATTTTTGGTGAAAAAGCCGCGGACGTTAAAGATACGTCGTTACGGGTGCCTTCTTCTACCAAAGGTACGGTGATTGACGTCCAAGTCTTTACCCGTGATGGCGTAGAAAAAGACAGCCGTGCGCAAGCTATCGAGAAAGCCCAGCTTGATAGCTATCGTAAAGACTTAAAAGAAGAATTGCGTATCTTTGAAAACGCCGCACGCGGTCGCATTATCTCATTGCTTGACGGTCAAACTGTCAGTGGTGGCGCGGGCTTAAAATCAGGTACGGTGTTGAGTGAAGACTCAATGCAAGACATGTCACTTGAAACATTGCTGGATATTCAGCCAACCCAAGAAGATACCGCAGAGCGTTTATCACAAATTGGTGACTTTTTAACCGATAAACAAAAAGAAATCGATGAAAAATTCACTGAGAAAAAACGCAAATTAACGGCAGGTGATGACTTAACGCATGGCGTTCAAAAAATCGTCAAAGTGTACTTGGCAGTAAAACGTCGTATTCAACCCGGTGACAAAATGGCAGGTCGTCATGGTAACAAAGGGGTGGTATCACGTATCATGCCGATTGAAGACATGCCATACGATGAAAACGGCAACCCAGTGGATGTGGTACTAAACCCACTAGGCGTACCATCGCGTATGAACGTCGGTCAGATTCTAGAAACCCACTTAGGCGGCGCAGCACGTGGTTTGGGTATCAAAATTGACGAGATGATCAAACAACAAGCGGCAGTTGCTGAGTTACGTGATTTCTTAGACAAAATCTATAACCAAATTGGCGGCGAACAAGTGGACTTGGGCAGCATCAGTGATGATGAAATCATTGTGATGTCAAAAAATCTACGGGCTGGCGTACCAATGGGTACCGCAGTATTTGATGGCGCTAAAGAACAGCAAATCAAAGGCTTGCTAGAATTAGCGGGTATGCCAACCTCGGGTCAGCAAGTATTGTTTGATGGCCGTACCGGTCAACAGTTTGATCGTCCGGTGACCGTAGGTTACATGTACATGCTCAAACTCAACCACTTGGTTGACGACAAAATGCACGCACGTTCAACAGGTTCTTACTCACTGGTTACCCAGCAGCCATTGGGTGGTAAAGCCCAGTTTGGTGGTCAGCGCTTCGGTGAGATGGAAGTTTGGGCGCTTGAAGCTTACGGTGCTGCTTATACATTGCAAGAGATGTTGACGGTGAAATCCGATGACGTGGAAGGCCGTACCCGCATGTACAAAAACATCGTCGATGGTGAACAGAACATGTCAGCTGGTATGCCCGAATCGTTCAACGTATTGACCAAAGAGATTAAGTCATTGGGTATCAATATTGAGTTAAAAGATCATAGCAAAAGTAAAAACTAAGTCATGATTGTGAGTATGGCGGCTTTAATAACGTCGCCAGACTCAAACTCAATAGTTTACCTTTTTTATGACAAACGAATAAAAATTAACCTTAAATTGAAAGTCAATCTTTAGCGACCTTCAATTTAATCGATGGAGAAGCAGTTTGAAAGACTTATTAGACATCATGAAAAGCCCTGCCAACTCTGGTAACCAAGAGTTCGACAGCATTCAAATTTCTCTTGCCTCACCTGACACCATCAAATCTTGGTCGCATGGGGAAGTTAAAAAGCCTGAAACCATCAACTATCGTACTTTCAAACCAGAACGTGATGGTCTTTTTTGTGCCAAAATTTTTGGACCTGTTAAAGACTACGAATGCTTGTGTGGTAAATACAAACGCCGTAAATTCCAAGGCGTGATCTGTGAAAAATGTGGCGTTGAAGTGACCGCTGCCAAAGTACGCCGCGAGCGTATGGGTCATATTGAGCTGGCAAGCCCAGTTGCGCATATTTGGTTCTTAAAATCATTACCAAGCCGTATTGGTCTACTACTTGATATGACTTTGCGTGATATCGAGCGCGTATTGTATTTTGAAAGCTATGTCGTGACTGACCCAGGTTTAACTACCCTTGAAAAATATCAGTTACTCGATGATGAAGATTACTTCAAAGCACTTGAAGAGTTTGGTGATGAATTCACCGCGAAAATGGGTGCTGAAGCGGTGCAAGACTTGCTGCGTGATATTGACGTGGATTTGGAAATCGACCAGTTACGTGAAGAAATTCCTAACACCGGTTCAGAAACTAAACTTAAAAAAATGTCAAAGCGCCTAAAATTGCTTGAGTCATTCCGTGATTCGAACAATAAACCTGAGTGGATGGTAATGACGGTGTTACCTGTATTGCCACCTGATTTGCGTCCATTGGTACCGCTCGAAGGGGGTCGTTTTGCCACTTCAGACTTAAATGACTTATATCGCCGCGTCATTAACCGTAACAACCGTTTAAAACGCTTGTTGGAGCTCAATGCGCCTGACATCATCGTGCGTAACGAAAAACGTATGTTACAAGAGTCAGTGGATGCACTGCTTGACAACGGTCGCCGCGGTCGTGCGATTACAGGTAGCAACAAACGTCCATTAAAATCTTTAGCTGACATGATTAAAGGTAAACAAGGTCGTTTCCGTCAAAACCTTCTTGGTAAACGTGTTGACTATTCAGGTCGTTCGGTCATTACCGTGGGTCCATACCTGCGTCTACACCAATGTGGCTTGCCTAAAAAAATGGCACTTGAACTGTTCAAACCATTTACTTATGCCAAACTTTTACAAAATGGTATTGCGACCACTATCAAAGCCGCTAAGAAAATGGTTGAGCGTGAAGAACCAGCGGTGTGGGATATGCTTGCCAGCGTGATTCGTGAACATCCAGTGCTACTAAACCGTGCACCGACTCTCCATCGTTTGGGCTTACAAGCATTTGAGCCTGTACTGATTGAAGGTAAAGCGATTCAGCTACATCCCCTAGTTTGTAGCGCGTTCAACGCCGACTTTGATGGTGACCAAATGGCGGTACACGTACCGTTAACTTTGGAGGCCCAGCTTGAAGCCCGTGCCTTGATGATGTCAACCAACAACATCTTGTCACCTGCCAATGGTGAGCCAATCATCACACCATCACAAGACGTTGTATTGGGGCTATATTACATCAGCCGTTCGCATATCAATGCCAAAGGCGAAAACATGACTTTCTCCAACGTGAAAGAAGTGTATCGCGCGCTAGGTACCGGTGATTTAAGCGTCAATGCCAAAATTAAAGTACGTATTGAAGAAACCACGTATGACGAAGAAGGCAATGCCAATAGCGTTACTAAAATGGTTGACACCGTTGCCGGCCGCTGTTTGATTTGGAATATCACCCCAAAAGGTATGAGCTTTGACGAAGTCAACAAAGAGATGACCAAGAAAAACATCGCTCGCCTTATCAATTCTTGCTACCGCAAAATGGGCGTGAAAGACAGCGTCATGTTTGCTGACCAATTGATGTATTTGGGTTTTGCCCAAGCAACGTTGTCAGGCGTATCCATTGGTATGGAAGATATGCTCATTCCACCTACCAAAAACAAAATCATCGAAGCGGCGGATGCGGAAGTTCGTGAGATTGAAAGCCAGTTTGAACAAGGTTTCGTGACTGCGGGTGAACGTTATAACAAAGTCATTGATATTTGGTCACGTACCAATGACCAAATCGCCAAAGCGATGATGGATAACCTATCACAAGATACCGTTATCAATAGCCAAGGTGAAGCGGAAAAAGAAAAATCGTTTAACTCGATTTATATCATGTCGGATTCAGGTGCGCGTGGTAGTGCGGCGCAGATTCGTCAGTTGGCAGGTATGCGTGGTCTGATGGCAAAACCAGACGGCTCGATTATTGAAACCCCAATTAAAGCTAACTTCCGTGAAGGCTTAAGCGTTTTACAGTACTTTATCTCGACGCACGGTGCCCGTAAAGGTCTAGCTGATACGGCACTCAAAACAGCAAACTCAGGTTACTTAACCCGTCGCTTGGTTGACGTTGCGCAAGATTTGGTTATCACCCAGCCTGATTGTGGTACCGATAAAGGTATCTTGATGAAGCCACACATTGAGGGTGGTGAAATCATTGAACAATTGGCTGACCGCGTGCTGGGCCGAGTTACCGCCAAAGATGTGATGTCAAATAAAACAGGCGAACTAGCCATCCCATCAGGTACCTTGCTGGATGAGCATTGGGTAAAAGTACTTGATGAACATGGTATTGACGAAGTTTGGGTACGTTCTGTGATTACTTGTGAAGTGCCACATGGTGTCTGTTCACAATGTTATGGTCGTGACTTAGCACGTGGTCACCGCGTCAATATTGGTGAGTCTGTGGGTGTTATGGCGGCGCAATCAATCGGTGAGCCGGGTACTCAGCTAACCATGCGTACCTTCCACGTGGGGGGTGCCGCGAGCGCCGCAGCCGTGGAAAACAGTATTCAGGTTAATAAAGGCGGTACTGTTCGCTTCCAAAACTTGAAATCTGTAAGCCATGCCGATGGTCATTTGGTAGTGGTATCTCGCTCTGCAGAAATTAGTATTACCGATGAATTGGGCCGTGAGCGTGAGCGCTATAAAGCACCGTATGGTTCGTCAATTTTAGTGGCTGATGGCACCGAAGTTACCCCAGGTCAAACCATTGGTAAATGGGATCCGCATACCCATCCAATCATTACCGAGGTATCAGGTACCGCACGCTTTAGCGAAATCACCGATGGCTTAACCGCCACCATGAAAATCGATGAAGCAACAGGTATGAGCTCATACGAAATCTTGGCGACCAAAGACCGCCCAAGCTCAGGTAAAGATTTACGTCCTGCGATTATCCTTGATACCAAAGAGGGTAAAGAAGTGGTGTATTTCTTACCACAGCAAACCATTATTCGTGTGCGTGAAGGCGATGAGGTAACAACAGGTTCGATTTTAGGTCGTGTACCACAAGAATCATCAGGTACCAAAGATATTACCGGTGGTCTACCGCGTGTTGCTGACTTATTTGAAGCGCGTCGTCCAAAAGATCATGCGATTATGGCGGAAATGAGTGGTACAGTAAGCTTTGGTAAAGACACCAAAGGTAAAAACCGCTTTATCATTACCAATGATGATGGCGAAGTGCATGAAGAGTTGATTCCAAAATGGCGTCAAATCAACGTGTTTGAGGGTGAACGTGTTGAGCGTGGCGAGGTGATTGCCGATGGTCCACAAAACCCACATGATATTTTACGCTTAAAAGGTGAAACTGAGCTTGCCAATTACATCGTCAATGAAGTACAAGACGTTTACCGCTTACAAGGGGTAAAAATCAACGACAAGCATATTGAAGTGATTATTCGTCAGATGCTACGTAAAGTTGAAGTTACCGATGGCGGTGATTCAAGCTACTTCAAAGGTGACCAAGCTGAATACGCTGATATCGTCGCCATGAACAAAAAACTCGACGAAGAAAACAAATTCCCAGTCAAGTTTGACCGTTTATTGCTCGGTATCACCAAAGCCTCATTGGCAACTGAAAGCTTTATTTCTGCGGCGTCATTCCAAGAGACAACGCGCGTATTGACGGCGGCAGCAGTTACTGGCAAGATTGATGACTTACGTGGTCTAAAAGAAAACGTGGTGGTAGGTCGTTTGGTACCATCAGGTACTGGTTTAGCTTACCATGCCCAGCGTCTAGAGAGCGGTAAAACCACCGCTACAGAAGCTACTGAAAATCAGCAGCTAGAAGCACTAGACACCTTGTTTGCCGAAAACATGGAGCCTGCGTCAATGTCATTTGAAGACAAATTTGCTGAAGAGTTTAATAGCCAAGATGCAAAATAATCGTTAATCAGTCATAAAAAGGCCGGTGCTTGCAACTGGCCTTTTTTTTCATCAAAATATCCGTATCAAATGTCTAAGGAAACAATATGGCAGGTCGTGTTGCACGTTATCAAGCAGATAGAACTAATCAAAAAATGTATTTTTGCCGAATTTATTGTCAGCAAGCTGAACAGACGCCAAAAGGGCAATTACAGGAAGCACATATTGAAAGCGCACTCATGCATTTGTACGGCGGGTATTTGGCATTTTTACAAGAAGTAGCGCGCTATTATAATTTAACTATGCCAAACCCGAGTCTGCAATCAATTAGTGATGCCTTGGAGGCTAAAACCCAAGTATCACCTGAAGTCATGCGGTTAAAGCAACTATTAGCTAATGATTATTTGGGCGACATCGAAAAAGCATGGCAGCAAATTATCTATAAACCTGTGCCACAGAATCTTGGAAATGAGAGTGATGAAAGCAACAAAAATGCTAAACTGCCAGTGATTGATGTTATGGCAAGTCCATCAAGTACCAATATTTCAGTCGATATGATTCGCCAATGGCGTGGCGATTTGGTTAATACTATCGATAGTTTGCGAGAAGGGATGATTGAATTTTAATTGTTTAATCAACCTTGGTGCTTAGCAAGGACCATAAAAAAGCTCGATTCATGATCGAGCTTTTTTATTAAGGTTTATTAACTAAGGTTTATTAACGACTCATTCATTCAGTGGTTTATTGCTATTTAACTGAGCGTAGTTGATATTGTTACCCATCGTGGGCATCGGCACGGAAGCTTGTTCCTCAGGACGTTTTCGGGTAACCGCTTGCGGGGGTTTACTGTCATCACGGGTGATTTCATTGCCCTTGCTATCGACGCGTCTAGTACCCTTATCAGTGAGCTCAATGGTTTCCTGCTCCTGTTTTTTGGATTTGGCGCGATTATTCACTGATACCCATTCCACAGGTTGACCTTTGAGCATTTTAGAGGTGAAATCCATCCAAATAGGTAGCGCCGCCACGCCACCAAATTCTTTTTTACCCATACCGATGGGTTGGTCAAAACCGACCCAAACTGTCGTCACCATTCTGGGGTTGATACCGGCAAACCACGCATCTTTGGCATCATTGGTAGTACCTGTCTTGCCACCCAAATCTGAGCGACCTAACGCCCGCGCCTTAACCGCGGTACCGCGCTGGATGACATCACGTAAGATATTGGCCATTTGGAATGCCACGTTAGAAGAAAGAATACGGGGCGCTTGCTGCGCTGGAATATACTGAATAGGCATGGGTTTTAGCTTATCAGTGTCGGGGCCGGCATCATATAGTTGCGCTTCAAGGGACGCTTGGCGTGCTAGCATTTGCTGAGTGCTGGCTTCTAATGCCGCTTCTTCTTTGCTAAGTTTTTTCTTATCTTGTTTGTTTAAACTGTCTTTTTCGTTGGTTTTAGCCAGTGGGTTTGCGTTGAATAAATCAGATTTTTCAGTCGCTTTATCGCCTGCTTGCGTGTCTTTACTTTGGCCACTTAACAAAGCAGTTTGTTGTTCTTGGAAGGCGGTTAAGTTATCTTCATTGGTTTGCTGTAAATCATTGTTAAAACATACTGCACAGGCTTGTTTTGGATTGGCTTGGTATTGCAGCTTACCGTTGTAGTCAAAAATTTGCTGAATAAAATAAGGTTGAATACGGTGACCGCCGTTGGCAAAGGTCGCATAGCCCGTAGCCATCTGTAATGGGGTCGCTTCACCAGAACCGAGTGCCAATGATAAGGTGTTTGGCATGCGTTCTTTTTCCAACCCAAATTCATTGAGTAGCTCACGCGTATCAGAGATACCCGCTGAACGTAGTACCCGAATTGATACTAGGTTACGTGATAGGTATAAACCTTTACGCAGTGGAATCATCCCCAAATTGCGCCCATCTGAGTTCTTGGGTTTCCAAGAACCGACGGTCAATGGATCATCAGATATCATGGTGTCCGGGCTAAAGCCTTTTTCTAAGGCAGTGGCGTAAACTAATGGTTTGATGGTTGAGCCAGGCTGACGATAGCCTTGAATGGCGCGGTTAAATTTACTTTTATTAAAATCAAAGCCACCAACGACAGCAAGTAACGCGCCAGTTTCTGGATTGACAGATACTAGGCTACCTTCAACGGCTGGAATTTGTACCAAGCTCCAGCTGCTGTTGTCAGCATTTGATGTCACATACACAATATCATGCAGATTGACGATGTTGTTGGAGATAAATGCTGAGTTTGGATTACGGTAGTGCAGCGTCGCCCAGCGCATGTTTGACCAAGGTACTTTAATCTGAGTACCGTCTTTCATGACCGCATCAAAGCCATTGCCAGGATAGACTTTGGTGACTTCAACCGGATAAAAAGAATGGATAACCGGGAAGTTGGCAAGCTTACCAAGTTTTTCTTTATCTTTTGTATTAGCCGGGGCGCCGCGCCAACCGTGGCGGCGATCATACGCAAATAAACCGCGTTTAATGGCGTTTTCTGCAATTTCTTGTGCTTCGCTATTAATGGTAAGCTTCACGCGCCAGCCCGAATTGATGACAGCTTCGCCATATTGTTCCACCAATGAGGCACGAGTCATTTCCGCCAAATACGGTAAGTTTTTATCAAGTTTAGCTTGGTATAGGCGCAGTCCAATGGGTGCGGCAACCGCTTCGTCGTGTTGCGCTTGGCTAATTGCGCCATTTTTAAGCATCTGACCCAAAATCCAGTTACGCCGCTCTAACGCGCGCTCAGGGTTGGCAACAGGATTGTATTTGGATGGCGCTTTTGGCAGACCGGCAATCATTGCCATTTCTGCAATGGTTAGGTTATTCAATGATTTACTATAATATTGCTTAGCGGCAGCTTTAATCCCATACGCACCTTGACCCAAATAGATTTTATTAACATATAAGGTCATGATGTCTTGTTTGGACAGTTTTTCTTCAATTTTACGGGCTAGAAATAACTCCGTTAATTTACGATTAAGGGTACGTTCGGAGGATAAAAAATAATTTTTGGCAACCTGTTGGGTAATCGTCGACCCACCTGTTTGGCTATCGTCGTCGCTAACCGCTTCGGTCAGTGCGCGCCCAATGCCCTTAATACTGATACCACTGTGCTGAAAAAATGACGAATCTTCGGCCGCTAAAAAAGCATTAACCATATTTTTGGGAATTTGCTCATAACTCACTGGCAAAGACATATCATTACCGTATTGACCAATTAATTGGTTGTCCTCGGTATAGATTTGTAGGGGCATTGACAGCTTGGCTTTTTTAAGGTCATCTAAGCTTGGTAGGCTAGGTGATATATACATCGCCATACCATAAAAACCGATGGGGAAAGCTAATACCAAAATAAAAAGAAACGCTAAAATTGCAACCAAAAGATTGAGTAAAAATTTCATCCAAGTAAAGGTAGCAGCAGTCGACTGGGTCATAAAGTCATTAGCTCAAAGCAAAATAAAGCTTTATTATACCTAAAAAAATTTGAGTTCTGTGAAAAATCTATTTTGCTTTTCGCTTGTTTTTAAACCACCCAATAAATTAGTGACAACTAATGGTTGAATCAAATAAATTTCTAAAGTATTGTAGCGTAGTAAAAATCACGTTACTGAACTTAGTATACAAGGAACAAACTTGTGAGGTTATTTACAAAAAACAACAAGCTAGTCGTTGGGGTAGATATCACCACCACTGCGATCAAAATGGTTGAAATAACACGGCAGCAAGGTCTATTTCATTTAAGAAATTACGGCATTGAACCGTTACCCCGCGGTGCTGTTGTTGATAAAAATATTGTAGATATTGAAGCGGTCAGTGACGCCCTCGCAAGATTATCTCGTAGCAGAGGTTTTTCCAGCAAAAATATTGCGACAGCCGTAGCAGGCTCTTCGGTTATTAGCAAAATCATTGAGATGGAAGCGGATCTCACAGAGCTTGAACGAGAATCCCTTATACGTCTAGATGCTGACCAATATATTCCCTATCCTTTATCAGAAGTTAATTTAGATTTTGAAGTGATTGGCCCTTCAGCTACGCCTGATATGTGTAAGGTATTGTTAGTTGCCTCTCGCACTGAAAACGTTGACCAACGTGTCGACGCGGGTGCTTTGGCGGGGCTGGATACTAAAATTGTGGATGTGGAGTCTTACGCAGTTGAACGCGCCTTTCAATTGATGGTCGATAGCTTGCCAGGTCAACCTCAGCATATAGCCCTTATTGATATCGGGCACAGCCAAACCACGCTTTATATTGCAAAGGACGGGGAGTTTGTATACAGCCGTGAACAGCTTTTTGGCGGCGCCCAGTTAACTGAAAGTATTCAAAGTCGTTATGGTTTGACGTTCGAGGAGGCGATGATTAACAAGCGCACCCTGTCATTGCCAGATGATTACTATACGGATGTGTTACTGCCATTTTTAGATGCTATTGTGCAGCAAATCACCCGCTCGCTGCAGTTTTATTTTTCATCCAGCCAAAATAGCCAAGTAGACTATATTTTGTTGGGCGGTGGTAGTGCCAGCATTGCGGGTCTAGCGAGCATGGTTGAACAAAAACTTGGTACTCGCACAGGTATTGCCAATGCATTTTCAAATATGACGATTAATAACCATATCAACACTGAATTACTGATTATGGACGCGCCAAGCTTAATAGCAGCTTGTGGCTTGGCGTTACGGAGTTTTGATTAATGGCAAAGATTAATTTACTTCCTTGGCGTCAAGAACTTCGTGAACAAAGAAACCGTGAGTTTATGACTTTAGTGGTTGCGGTATTATTATTATCACTACTTGGTGCCTTTGCGGCATGGAGTTACTATAAAAATACCCTAGAAAACCAGCAGCTTGCTAATGAACGCATCAAACAAGAAAACGCTAATTTAGACAAGGCGTTAAAAGAAATCGCAACCCTCGAGCAGCAGCGTGATGATATCATTGCGCGTATGAAAGTGATTCAAGACTTGCAAGGCCGTCGCCCTGTCCCTGTCCGTATTTGGGAAGATATTGCCAGAATTATCCCCGCACAAATGTATTTAACCAGTATGAAGCGTGAAGCTGATACCATCACCTTTACCGGTCAAGCCGACAACCCGAATGTGATTTCAACATTTATGCGCAGTCTTGATGGGACGCAGTGGTTAGAAAAATCGGCGGTGGTCAGTATACAGCAGCCCAATGCGGTGGCTTATCAAGCACCCAAACCCGCACCTGCTGCTGGTAACATCAGTGCTAGCAGTACCAGCGCAACATTACCAGAAGCCAATTACGTGACTTTTGTGGTAACAACCATGGTTAAGCAAACCGACATCGCCAGTGCCACCGCTGCAAGTGGCGTTGCGGCAAGTGCGAGTAAGGAGAAATAACGGTGAAATTAACCAATCCGCTAAAAAGACCGAAACTCGTCAAAAAACCCGTTCACATTCCCGCAAAAAAATCGTTTGATGTTAAAGCCTTTACCGAAAGCTTTAAATCCCTAGACCAAAATAATTATGGTAGCTGGCCTGTGCCTGTTAAGGTTACCGTATTGCTATTTATGGTTGCTGTTATCGCCTTTTTAACTTGGTTTTTGCCGATTAGTACCAAACGTGATGAGATTGCCGCTGCCGAAGCCGAGCAGCAAACCTTGTTAGATGAATATCGCCAAAAAGAATCCAAAGCACGTCATCTAAAAGAATATCAGGCGCAAGTATCAAAAATGCAGTCTGATTTTAAAGAACTGCTCAATCAATTACCCAAAGACACCCGTATTTCTGACCTAGTGGATGGGATTAATATGGTTGGTGTGGGCAGTAACATTAAATTTCAGGATATCAAAGTTGAACCCGAAGTCTCCCAAGAGTTCTTTATTGAGCAGCCAATTCGTATTGCCGCTTTAGGAGACTATCACCAATTTGGCTCATTCATTAGTGGGCTTGCTAAATTACCTCGCATTATTACCCTGCATGACTTTGAGGTCACCAACCCTAGTCCTAGCCTAGACAAGCTACCAGAAACCAATCTTGTTTTGAACGTTAAAACTTATCGTTCAAAAGAGTTAACTGAAGAAGAATTAAAGAAGGCACAAAAAGATAATCAAAAAAATTCAGCGGGACCTGACAATAAGGAAGCGAATAATGGCAATTAATAAAAAACCGCTCTCTATTTGCTTAGCCCTATTAGCCCTGTTATCTGGCTGTACCGACCGTGTCGGTTTGGCAGAGCAAAAAATGCAGGACATCCGTAACCAGCCCGCGCAATCGGTAAAGCCACCGCCGACACCCGAAGTGGTACAAGAGTTTAATTACAGCGCTTCACCGCTGCGTAGTCCATTTATGCCGCCTAGTTTAATGCTGCAAGCCAATCAAGTACAGCAAATGAAAGGGGTGAGACCGGATGTGTCCCGACTCAAAGAGCCACTTGAACAATTTGAGTTGAATGAGCTTACCTATAAAGGTACGATGGTGTCATCATCTGGCGAGGTGTATGGTCTTGTGCAACGCCCAGATGGGGGGATCGCCAGTGTCAAAGTGGGTAATTATATGGGTAAAAATGAGGGGCGTATTGCAGAGATTACCCCAACCCAAATTAACTTAATTGAAATCATACCAGACAGTCGTGTCGGCTATGTCGAAAAAGCAAACTCAATTGTTGCCGCAGTTAGTCAATAAAACAAAGGGATAATTCAATGAATTTTAATGCCTATCCATTTCGAACTTCAACGTCTAAGCTTGCGGTAGCGATGAGTGCGATGTTAGTATCTAGCAGTGTGTTTGCAGCTGATACCATTAGAAATATCTCGGTTACCACGCCGAGCGCTGTGCTAACAGAACTCAATATCGACTTCGCTAACAGTGCTGTGACGCCGACGGCTTATGAACTTGCCTCACCCACACGATTGGTGTTGGATTTCCCCAATGTGAATAATCAAATTGCATCACGGATGCAAACTTATAACCAAGGCTATGTCAAAAATATCACCACGCTGACCAATGACAGTATGACACGTATGATTATTGAGTTGTCAAATCAAGCGACCTTTAGTACACGTGTGATTAATAATCGCCTGGTAGTATCAATGCAGCCGAAAACCACAGCAGCTACCAATCCAGCTATCGTTACACCTGTGGTGACTACAGCGGCCGTTGTGAGTCAGCCCGCGGTGGTAACGCCTGCTGCCGTAGTGACTGAAGCTGCGCCTGTGATTGCTACACCGCCACCTGTGGTCGTGCAAACGCCGCCACCTGTTGCCGTCGTGACCCAAACACCAAAAGTCGCTCCACCCGCCAATACCATGGTAGTCAAAGTCAATCCTTTATTAAATCCTGCTGCCGCCGTTGTTCAACAATACAACTATGACGGTCTAGCGGCGATTAATTTTAATGGCACCTCGAACGGCGGCGGTAATGTTAGCATTAATTTGGTGAATGACAGCATCCCTGTGGATGTCCAGCGCACGGGTGATGAGTTAGTCATTCGTCTGACAGGCGCTACCATTCCCAGTCGTCTGCAAAAACAAATGACCGTCGGTAACGGCTTGGTGCGTGATGTTATCGCAACCAACCAAGGACGCAATGGCGTGATTCGTATTACCATGACAGGCGATTATGACTATAGAGCCTTTCAAACAGGTAATCAGCTAAATATCAATATCGATCCCCCCAAGCGTCTGCGCGAGCCGACCCTTGAGGAGCGTACCTATAGCGGGGCGCCTTTATCACTAGAGTTTCAAGATGTCAGCGTGCGTACGATTTTAGAAGTGTTGGCACAACATACCAATACCAATATTGTTGCCAGTGACAGCGTCAGTGGTAATATTACCTTGCGTCTGATTAACGTGCCTTGGGATCAAGCCCTAGATATTATCCTAAAAAGTAAAAATTTGGATAAACGGGTTAATGGTAATGTAATTTGGGTGGCACCCGCGGCAGAACTTGCCAAACAAGAAGCCGATGAGTTAAAAGCGCAACAAGAGAAAAAAGTATTAGACCCCCTGCGTACCGAATATATCCGACTCAACTATGCTAAAGCAGAAAATGTACGAACATTGATTGAAGCAGGCAGAGCAACATCCGATCGTTCGAGCAGCAATACCTCACTGTTAACAGACAGAGGTACAGTTACAATCGATGCCAGAACCAATACCTTGATTGTTAAAGATACGGCTGAAACCATCAGCAACATCCGTGATTTGATTAGTAAAATCGATATTGCCGTCAAACAAGTGATGATTGAAGCTCGCATTGTGAGTGCGACAGACACCTTTAGTAAAGAACTTGGGGTGAAATGGGGCATTTTATCGCAAGGTGCGGCAAGTAATCGTAACCTGCTGGTGGGTGGTAATTTAAGTACCATTGATAGCCTTAAGACTTATACCACAGCTACAAATTCCGATGGTACTACCTATCCAGTCTATAGCGGTCTCACTGCCGCTAATAACCTCAGTGTCAATTTGGGGGCAACCAACGCCGCAGGCTCGATTGCTTTTGGCTTGTTGAGCATTTCAGATTTACTATTAGATTTAGAGTTGTCAGCCATGCAGGCGGATAACAAGGGTGAAGTCATCTCCAGTCCAAAAGTGCTAACCGCCGACAAACAAACCGCCAGAATCATGTCAGGCACACAAATCCCTTATCAAGAAGCCTCTGCCAGTGGGGCGACCTCAACGAGCTTTGTCGAAGCGGCATTGAGTCTTGAAGTGACCCCTAATATCACCCCTGAAGGTCGTATTGGCATGGATTTGAGTATTGAAAATGGTTCACCAACTATCGTCAATGGTGCGACAGCGGTTTCTAAAGATTCGATTAAAACCAATGTGGTCGTCGATGATGGTCAAACGGTTGTGCTCGGTGGCGTGTTTAAAAATACCTTAGGTAACGATGTGACTAAAATCCCTTTCTTAGGGGATTTACCTTATGTTGATCGCTTCTTTAAACGTACCTCAAAAAGCAATAACAAGCAAGAATTATTGATTTTTGTGACCCCAAAATTGGTGAATGACATGGGCCGTGTTAATTAATTTACTCCCTAATAGAGCTGTTGTATAACAAAATAGTGTTATAGCGCATTGCCACAAATCACAGTATAATGTTTTCAATATATTATAGAGTGATTTGTGGTTTTTTTATGGAGTGTAATCAACCTAAGCCGTTAATTATTTTGATTGGTCCAATGGGGGCGGGTAAGACGACAATTGGTAAACTGTTGGCGCAGCAACTTGGGTTTACGTTTTATGACAGTGATCAGGAAATAGAACGCGTCTCAGGCGCGAGTATTAGCTGGATTTTTGAAAAAGAGGGTGAAGTAGGGTTTCGTCAACGCGAAACACGTGTGCTTGATAAACTAACCCAGCTCGATAATATCGTACTAGCCACAGGCGGTGGGGCAGTTACTATTGCTGAAAATCACCATTTTTTAAAACGTGGTATTATCATCTATTTGCGGGCAGAAGTTGACATTCAATATGAACGCACTTGTCGTGACCGCAATCGTCCGTTATTACAAATAGACAATCCTAAGCAGAAGCTAACCGAACTGTTTTGTAAACGTGACCCAATTTATCAGCAGCTTGCCGATATCACCATTGTTACGGGTCACAGTTCCCCAAAAAAAATGGTGCATGACATTTTGCTGCAATTGCAAGACGCCAATATAACCGTCTAAATGTAGCACTCTAGATATGACAAGCTAATTGATGACAACCTGCTAGATGCCAAAAAATAACATTGATATGAGTACTGCCATGCGCCGTGAGTTAATTGTCCATACACGTTCACACGACTATCCCATTTTTATTGGGGAAAATCTCATCGAAACCTTTGATTTTGCTGACTATATTGATGGCAAACAAATATTGGTTGTCACCAATGAGACAGTTGCACCCCTATATCTTGATAAACTCGTCGCACGTTTGCCTGCCGATAAACTCATTAAGACTTGTATTTTACCTGATGGTGAGCAGTATAAAACCCAGCAAAGCATTGATAGTATTTATGATCAGTTGATGGAAAATCACTTTAACCGTGACTGTACGCTGATTGCCCTTGGTGGTGGCGTCATTGGTGATATGGTGGGTTTTGCGGCAGCAAGTTTTATGCGCGGTGTGAATTTTATCCAAATTCCCACAACGTTGTTATCGCAAGTGGATTCTAGCGTCGGCGGCAAAACAGGCATCAATCATCGCTTGGGCAAGAATATGATTGGCGCGTTTTGGCAGCCGCGTCTTGTTTTGGCAGATATGACCACCTTAAAAACCTTGCCACCGCGTGAATTATCAGCAGGGTTAGCAGAAATTATCAAATACGCGTTAATCGGCGATGTGGCGTTTTTGGCTTGGCTTGAAACCCATATGACATCGTTACACGCGCTCGATTTGAATTTGTTAGCCCAAGCGGTACTGATTTCTTGCCAGCATAAAGCGGATATTGTGGCGCAAGATGAGTTTGAAGCTAATACGCGTGCGCTGCTTAATTTTGGTCATACCTTTGGTCATGTGATTGAAACGCATGAAGGTTATGGCAATTGGCTGCACGGTGAAGCAGTCGCGGTAGGCATGATTCAAGCGATGCAGTTATCACAAAAACAAGGGTGGCTTAGCGCGGATGATGTTGACAGAGCCAGTTCTTTAATCGCCCGTGCTGATTTACCCACCCATCCGCCAGCCATCGAGGTGAATACGGCACTGGATTTGATGGGGCATGATAAAAAAGTCAAATCCGGCAAAATTCGTCTAGTATTACTAGAAAAATTGGGACAAGCGGTATTGACGTCAGCGTATGATCCAGCGTTACTGACAGACGTGCTGGCTTTGACTGACAAAGCTAATTGATATAAATTTTATAGATGGGTTAAAGCGTCCTATCGGGCGTTAACCTTACCTCGGACAGAAGGTTGTTTTATGGTGCATTCTTTATCTACGCTGTATCGTTCATGGGCATTTAAAGTGACCACTTGGCTGATTTTAGCGGCGATTGCAGGCGGCTTGACGGTCATGGTGTGGATTGCTTCTGCGGTAAAGCCTGCCAAAAGTGCGGTGAAAGCGGCGAGTAATGCCAATCTCAATCAAGATCCCACCGCGCTACTATTGGCAAAAACACCTGAAGAGCTTAATACCAAAGTTAGACCCATCAAATTTGATGCGGTGATTCGTGATATGCGCAACTATCCCAAAGAATTTAAGGACAGTCGCTTTATCAAGGCCAATAATGGTAAATGGACAGTTCAAGTCATGAACGTGGTGGAGCACGAAGTGGTCACCGATTACCTAAATAGTCGTGACGATCGTGACAAATTTAATTATTTTCGTATCGTTGATGCGCATAACCAAAAACGCTTTGTTGTCACCTATGGCGTATTTGGCTCAGTACAAGAAGCGGTTGGCGCGGCTAAGGTGGTGAATTTTAATTTACCAAAAGAGGTCAAGGCATTTCCTGAAGAATTTAAAATGTATGCCCCGCAAATGGATGAGTATGAAGTGGCGCCGCCCCTTCGTGATGTCGGTAAGACAGCCGCGCGAGAAGTCAAACTAACCTCCACACCAAAATTATTGCCCGCACCAAAAGCCAAAGTTGAACGACAACCACAACCGGCTACCACCCCACCAGCAGAACCAAAACGCATGGCGCCAAAAACCAGCATTGAAAAGTCAACTAATCCTCAAGAGACCCTTTCTATCCAAGAAGGTAAAGTGATTGCTGAAAGCGACAATCATAACGCTTCAAACGCGCCTCGTTCAGAACCAAAAGTTATCAATAGCAAGAACGATAATGCTGAAGTTAAACCCAAACAAACCCACAGCAAGCCGTCTGAAGAAAAGCCAAAACCGAAAGATGCCTCAAAGGATAGCATGGGCGAGTTAATCAAGCAGAAGTCCCAAGCTAACTAGTGACTTTAGACGACTTGGTTAGTTTTGGGATTCAAATAACAGTGGATTTTTATAGCCTTTTTCGTTAATATAACGAAGGGTATCATTTTGATTTCTTATGGTACATATAGATAACAAACATGACGATTATCTATTCCAATCTTTTATGATTCAATAGCAAACATTGCACATATTTATAGTATGCCCATTTCTTTGCTACCAGCTTGTTAAGGGAACACGCTTATGTCTTTAAATCAGTATTCAGATCAGCATAATCTTTATCAACCCGATGTGTTCAAAGACAACTGTGGGTTTGGTTTGATTGCGCATACCCATGGTGAAGCTAGTCATGACTTAGTGCAAACAGCGATTCATAGTTTAAGCTGTATGACCCACCGCGGTGGCGTGGCAGCTGATGGTAAGACAGGCGATGGTTGTGGTTTATTGATTGCGACACCCAAGGTATTCTTTAAAAAAATCGCATCAGACAATGGCTTTACCCTAAACGAAATTTTTGCCGTCGGCACGGTATTTGTTAACCTTGATAAAGCATTAGCACAGCATAGCCAAGATACCCTAAGCCAAGCGATTGAAGCACAAGGTTTACTAGTCGCTGGCTGGCGTGATGTGCCGGTTGATTTAAGTATTGTGGGTGACATTGCCCGTGAATCACTCCCAGGCTTTAAGCAAATTTTAGTCAATTGCCCTATCAATATGGACGAGGCAACGTTTAACCGTAAATTATTCGTTGCACGCCGCAAAGCAGAAATCGCGCTAAAAGATGACCCTTTATTTTATGTGACGTCATTGACTTCACAAGTGGTTATCTATAAAGGCTTAGTCATGCCTGCCGATTTACCCGCGTTCTTCTTGGATTTACAAGACGAACGTTTGGCATCACACATTGTGGTATTCCACCAACGTTTCTCAACCAATACCCTGCCAAGATGGCCACTAGCCCAGCCTTTTCGCTATCTTGCCCACAATGGTGAATTAAACACCATTGATGGTAACCGTGACTGGGCAGTCGCGCGTACGCCAAAATTTGTCACCGATTTGATTCCAGAGCTGCAAGAATTACAGCCACTCGTCAACCGTGTGGGCTCTGACTCATCAAGCTTAGACAATATGCTTGAAGTACTGGTGTCAGGGGGCATGGATTTATTCCGTGCGCTTTCTATCCTCGTGCCGCCAGCATGGCAAAATGTTGACACCATGGACATGGATTTACGCGCGTTTTATGAGTTTTACTCACAGCACATGGAAGCGTGGGATGGCCCAGCTGGTCTAGTGATCCAAGATGGTCGCTATGCAGTTTGTATGCTTGACCGCAATGGTTTACGTCCATCACGTTGGGTGACTACCAAAAATGGCTATATCACCGTGGCTTCAGAAATCGGTACTTGGGATTATCAGCCTGAAGACGTGATTGCTAAGGGCCGCGTCGGACCGGGTCAAATGCTAGTGATTGATACCGAAACTGGTAACATCATGGATACCAAAGCCGTGGGTCGTCAGCTGAAAAAAGCCCACCCATATCGGCTATGGTTACGTGAAAATGCGGTACGTCTACGGGATGATGAACAGCTAGAAGAAAAAGCTTACGAGCAACGTGAAACAGGCGAGCATCTGCTAGCACTGCAAAAAATGTTCCATATCACCAATGAAGAACGCACAGAAATAATCCGTCCTTCAGCCGAAAACGGTCAAGAAGCCGTTGGTTCAATGGGCGATGATACCCCGATGGCAGTACTGTCAAAACAAGTTCGTCACGTGGCTGATTTCTTCCGTCAGCAATTTGCTCAGGTTACCAACCCACCAATCGATCCGCTGCGCGAAGCGATTGTGATGTCATTGGAAACTTGTTTAGGTAGCGAAAAGAATATTTTTGAACCCACGCCAGACCACGCTAACCGTATTGTATTGTCATCGCCTGTGTTGTCATCGAGCAAAATGATGCAACTACGCAGCGTCACAAAACCAGGTTTTGAAATTGAGACCATTGATTTAAATTATGATGAATCAATGGCATTAGAAGATGCCATCAAACATATCTGTGAGCAAGCTGCCGAAGCGGTACGTGCAGGTAAAGTACTGATTGTATTATCTGACCGCAATATCGAAAAAGGTAAAGTACCTGCCAATGCCATTATGGTGACGGGTGCGGTGCATCATCACTTGATTAATGTGGGTTTACGCGCAGATGCCAACTTAATCATCGAAACAGGTTTGGTACGTGATTCGCACCAATTAGCGGTCTTATTAGGGTTTGGTGCTACCGCAGTTTATCCCTACTTGGCTTACAATGTGATTGCAGACTTGGTCGATAAAGGCGACTTGCTTGGTGACCCGTTGTACGCCAAAAATAACTTCCGCAAAAGCTTGGATAAAGGCTTATTAAAAATCCTATCAAAAATGGGTATTTCTACCGTCTCTTCTTATCGCGGTGCGCAATTGTTTGAAGCGGTGGGTTTATCAGAAGAAGTGGTTGAGCTTTGTTTTACTGGAGTTGAAAGCCGTATCTCAGGTGCTACGTTTGAAGATTTGGCGATTGACCAACAAATTTTGGCAAACAATGCCTTTACCAAACGTGTACCGCTTGACCAAGGCGGCTTGTTAAAATTCGTCTTTAACAAAGAATACCACGCCTTCAACCCAGATGTGATTCAAGCGCTACATAAAGCGGTACGCACGGGCGACTACGACAACTACAAAGAATATGCGTCGATTGTCAACAGCCGCCCCGTAGCGACGTTACGTGATTTGCTGCAGTTAGATACTAGCAAATCCATCAGTGTTGATGACGTTGAGCCTATTGAACAAATCCTAAAACGCTTTGACTCAGCAGGTATGTCATTAGGCGCCTTGTCGCCAGAAGCACACGAGGCGATTGCAACCGCGATGAACACGATTGGCGGACGTTCAAACTCGGGTGAGGGCGGTGAAGATCCCACACGTTATGGCACGATTCGTAACTCAAAAATCAAACAAGTCGCCTCAGGTCGTTTTGGGGTCACACCGGCTTACCTGCGTTCTGCAGAAGTGATGCAGATTAAAATCGCGCAGGGGGCAAAACCCGGTGAAGGCGGTCAGTTACCCGGTGGTAAAGTAAATAGCTTAATTGCGCGTTTACGTTACTCAGTGCCAGGCGTGACCTTGATTTCACCGCCACCGCATCATGATATTTATTCGATTGAAGACTTGGCGCAGCTAATTTTTGACTTAAAACAAGTCAATCCAAACGCGCTTGTGTCAGTCAAATTGGTTTCGCGCCCAGGTGTAGGCACTATTGCAACGGGTGTGGCAAAAGCGTATGCCGACTTGATTACCATTTCAGGGTATGATGGTGGTACCGCAGCGTCACCCTTGTCATCAATTCACTATGCAGGCTCGCCTTGGGAGCTAGGTTTATCTGAAGCGCACCAATCGCTTCGTGTCAACGGGTTACGTCATAAAGTACGCGTGCAAACGGATGGTGGTCTAAAGACTGGTTTGGACGTAGTAAAAGCGGCAATATTGGGGGCGGAAAGCTTCGGTTTTGGTACCACGCCAATGATTGCGGTGGGCTGTAAATACCTGCGTATCTGTCACTTAAACAACTGCCCAACGGGCGTGGCAACGCAAAAATCAGAACTGCGCGATGAGCATTTCATCGGTGAAGCCGAAATGCTGATTAATTTCTTTAGATTTGTGGCACAAGAAACCCGTGAATGGTTGGCGGCATTGGGCGTGCGCTCAATGGAAGAGCTTGTGGGGCGCACCGACTTGCTATCAGTCATGTCAGGCACCACCAACAAGCAACAACACCTAAACTTAGCGCCTTTATTATTTACCCATAGCAAAGGCGATGGCAAACCACAAACTTGTCAAGTTGAGCGCAATGAGCCATTTGACAAAGGCTTGCTTGCTGAACAAATGGTTATCGATATGATGGATACCATCAAATCAGCCAAAGGCGGTGACTTTAGCTATCGTATTGGCAACTGTGACCGTTCTATCGGTGCGCGTATCTCAGGGGAGATTGCTGCGCTGCATGGTAACAATGGTATGGCAAGCGCGCCAATTAACTTGCACCTAACCGGCACTGCGGGTCAAAGTTTAGGTGTGTGGAATGCAGGCGGTTTAAACATTAAGCTTGAAGGGGATGCCAACGACTACGTCGGTAAAGGCATGGCAGGGGGTGAAATCGTGATTTACCCACCAAAAGGCTCGACTTTTGCTAGCCAGCAAACTGCTATCATCGGTAACACCTGCTTGTATGGTGCCACAAGCGGTCATCTGTATGCGGCAGGTACTGCAGGTGAACGTTTTGCGGTTCGTAATTCAGGTTGTTTTGCGGTGGTTGAAGGTACCGGCGACCACTGCTGTGAATACATGACAGGGGGTGTGGTGACGGTTTTGGGTAAAACAGGGCTAAACTTCGGTGCTGGTATGACAGGCGGTTTTGCTTACGTGCTTGATTTAGATGGCGATTTCTTTGACCGTTGTAACCATGAGCTTATCGATATGCATCGTATCTCAAGTGAGCAAACAGAAAATCACCGTATCAACTTGATGTCGATTATCAAAACTCACGTGGCAAAAACAGGTAGCCAATGGGGCCAAACTATCCTTGACGACTTTGAGCATTATGTGCGTAAGTTCTATTTGGTCAAACCAAAAGCCGCGAACATTACTTCGCTACTAAAAACGACCATGGCAGACCCACAATAAGCGATTGTGTAGCATAATTTGATGATATTGGATTGCTAAAGGTAGCGCGTGACCAGCGCTCTACCTTTAACTTAAATTTTAAAAGTTCGCTGTCAAGCAGGTCGGTATGCAGTGAATCGCTGGATACCACTCACTTAGGAGCATTGTGGCATGGCAAAACGATTACACAACGATTTTCAGTTTTTAGACGTCGCACGTGTCGACCCTTCAAAAAAAGACATTAATACCCGTACTCACGAGTTTGTTGAGATTTACTATCCTTTCGAGCAAGACAAGGTAACTGACCAAGCGCACCGCTGTCTTGAATGTGGTAACCCTTACTGTGAATGGAAATGTCCCGTTCACAACTACATTCCAAACTGGCTAAAACTGGCTACCGAAGGTCATATTTTCCAAGCGGCAGATTTATGCCACCAAACCAACACGTTGCCAGAAGTCTGTGGGCGAGTATGTCCTCAAGACCGTCTGTGTGAAGGGGCTTGTACCCTCAATGACGGCTTTGGGGCGGTCACCATTGGTAATGTGGAAAAATACATCACCGATACTGCGTTTGCGCTAGGCTGGCGTCCAGATATGAGCGGTGTGACTTGGACGGATAAAAAAGTTGCGGTGATTGGCGCAGGTCCTGCCGGTCTTGGCTGTGCTGACATATTGGTCCGTAATGGCGTCAAACCTGTGGTATTTGACAAACGCCCTGAAATTGGCGGACTACTGACCTTTGGTATTCCAGAATTTAAAATGGAAAAAAATGTCATGCGTCGTCGCCGCGAAGTGTTCGAAAGCATGGGCATTGAATTTCGTTTAAATACCGAGATTGGTAAAGATATCACCATTGATGAGTTACTCTCTGAGTATGACGCGGTGTTTATGGGTATGGGTACTTATACCTATATGCGTGGCGGTTATGCCGGTGAAGAGTTATCTGGCGTGTATGATGCGCTCGACTTCTTAATCGCAAACGTCAATCGCTGCCAAGGTTGGGAAACGAACCCACAAGAGTACATCGACTTACAAGGCAAAAAAGTGGTCGTCCTTGGCGGTGGTGATACCGCGATGGACTGTAACCGTACCAGTATCCGCCAAGGTGCAACTTCTGTGACTTGTGCCTACCGCCGTGATGAAGAGAATATGCCAGGCTCACGCCGTGAAGTTCGTAACGCGCGTGAAGAAGGCGTACAGTTTTTATTTAACCGTCAGCCGATTGAAATTATCGGTTTAAACGGTAAAGTAACCGGCGTTAAAGTAGTGACCACTAAACTTGGCGAACCCGACAACCGCGGTCGTCGTAGCCCAGAGCCTATTCCCAATTCAGAAGAAATCTTGCCAGCCGATGCGGTGATTATGGCATTTGGTTTCCGTACTAGCCCTGCTGAGTGGTTTACCACCCAAGGCATCGAGATGGATAATAGCGGACGGGTGATCGCGCCTGAGTTACAAACCTATAAATATCAAACTAAGAATCCAAAAATCTTCGCAGGTGGCGATATGGTACGGGGTTCAGACTTGGTGGTAACGGCGATTTGGGAAGGTCGTGAGGCCGCTAAAGGTATTCTAGATTACCTGGATGTTTAAGCGCGAACCTTCTTCTGCTAAGAATTGCTGTTAATTACGTCAAAAAACCCAATATTGATTGGGTTTTTTTATAGGTAAATTTCGGTGCGTTTTTGTCCACTTTAGGCTATTATGTCGCATAAATTCATCATACTACTAGGTCAATGACATGCCATTTGCGCAGCATTTTCGTCCCGCTACTTGGGCAAAATTACGGTGTCAACATGCCAATCTTTATCAAATCGATGAGCAACTGTTTCGTAGTGAGCAGCTGACGCCCGATGATATCGGTATTATCCGGCAGTACGGCATCAATACGCTTATCAATTTACGATTTTTTGATCGCGATGATAACGAAGAAAATTTAGCCAATTTACCGCTGACCTTTATCAATCACCCATTGATGACTTGGGCAATCAAGCCGCAGCAACTTGCTGAAATTTTGTATGATATTTTGTGGCACCAAGCGCGTGGCGACAAGGTGCTCGTGCATTGTTATCATGGCTCAGATCGCACGGGTATTACCGTTGCTATGTATCGCATTTTGGTACAAAACTGGACTATTGAACATGCCAAAATTGAAATGCAGGACGGCGGGTATGGCTTTCACTGGATTTGGATTAATATCAGCAATTTATTGACCGAGAAAAAAGTGCAAGAAGTGCAACACGCTTTGTTAGAACTACAACGCCAAAAGCCTATTATTAGCCAACCTTAAAACCCATCAAGCGACATTAACTCTGGATAGCCTGTGAATATCAAACGACTGTTAGGTGAAACCATTATCTATGGTATCGGTGCGATTTTACCCCGTGTCATTACCTTTTTACTCAATCCGTTGTACATCAATTACATCGATAAAGAAGCCTTTGCTATCTTTACCAGCCTATATGCCTGGATTGCTTTTATCAATATTGTGCTCACTTTTGGTTTTGAAACATCTTATTTTCGCTTTTCAGGAGAAGATAAAACAGGCGCCGCCGAAAAAAATGTGTTTAGCACGGCGTTTTGGTTTATTGCCATGTTGGCAGGCGGTTTTTTGGTCATGATGTTGCTATTTAGCAATCCGCTATCAATTCTGATGGATTATGGCAGTCATCCTGAATTTTTGCGCTGGTTTGCTTGGATTGCGTTTTTTGATGCGATTTGTACCATTCCGTTTGCTTGGCTACGTTATCACAACCAGCCTGTGAAGTATTCAGTGGTGCGTGTGGTGTCGATTTTGATACAAACTGTGGTGGTCATTGCGCTATTTCGCTTTGTGCCCATTGAGGCTGCCAAAAGTTTCGGTTTGACCGAGCAAGTGGCGTATCCGTTCTTTGCCAATTTAG
Organism: Moraxella sp. CTOTU48841; assembly: GCF_032061225.1. NCBI lineage: Bacteria > Pseudomonadati > Pseudomonadota > Gammaproteobacteria > Moraxellales > Moraxellaceae > Moraxella > Moraxella sp. CTOTU48841. The sequence continues at coordinate 19,759 of NZ_DAMBFQ010000007.1, read as the reverse complement.
TTGCCAGTCTCGCCACTTTTATGATGCTGTTTCCAATTATCAAAAAAGTACGCTTACATTTTGATAAAGCTTTGTTCAAACGTATGATTCGCTATTCTTATCCGGTCATGCTGGCAGGGTTGGCGTTTATGGTGAATGAGAACTTCGATAAAATCATTCAATATTATATGATTGATAAAGGCGATGCAGGGGCATACGGTGGCTGCTACAAATTGGCGGTGTTAATGACTTTGTTTGTGACCGCGTATCGGATGGGGATTGAGCCGTTTTTATTCAAACAAATGCACCACGCCAATGCCAAACATACTTATGCGATGATGACAGAGTACTTTGCTTTATTTGCATCGGTGGTGGCGCTTGGGATTATTGCCAATATTTCATGGCTCAAACGGTTATTTATCACCGATCCCAGTTATTGGACAGCGATTAATATCGTGCCGATTATCGTCATTGCGAACCTATGTTTTGGGATTTATTACAACCTATCAACTTGGTATAAGGTAACTGATCGTACTGGGATTGGCTCAGCCATCTCATGGCTTGGGGCGGGACTGACTATTTTGCTCCATATGCTGTTTTTAAAACAATACGGCTTTATGGTGTCGGCGTGGGTAACGCTTTTTGTTTATTTCCTCATGATGATAGTATCGTACGCGCTGGGACAGCATTTTTATCCTATACCTTACCAAACCAAAAAAATCGTTTTCTTTTTGGGCACGCTGATGCTGTTTAGCGTGATAATCGTCAGTGCTTTTCAAATGAATTTTTGGTTATCCAATACCTTATTACTGGTCTATATTGGCTTAATCGGCTATAGCGAGCGCGCACTGTTAAAACGTTTGGTAAAGGTAAAAGCATCATGATTAAGCATTAATAAGATTTTAATTGGTCTAAGTATTTAATTTAGCCAAAGTATCCTTATATCAATTACTAGTCGCAATTGATTCACCTTGCGCAAAAAAGTTTGCTATAGTAATAGCAGGAGAATCAATGAATTGCTACTTACCTGTGATAGACATGGGTAAGTCATCTCATGAGAAGGAGTTTTTCATGCAACAATCAAGTACGCCACAAGCAACTACCCAGCTAGCCAATCCTCTATTAGCAAATAATGAGCAACTGGTAGCAGTGTCTGCCAAAGACATTGTCAAACAACATCTCGATAAGCTTGGTATACCCCAAGATATTCAGATTGACGATGCCGAATTTGCAGAAAAAAAACAGCGCATTGCTGATTTGTTAAAACAGCATAATGCCACGTTAATTGCTCACTATTATACCGACCCAAAAATCCAAGCAATTGCAGAAGCCACAGGCGGTATCGTGTCGGATAGTTTAGAGATGGCGCGTTTTGGGCGTGATAGTGATGCCGATGTGCTGATTGTTGCAGGTGTCAAATTCATGGGTGAGACCGCTAAAATCCTAAGTCCTGCAAAAACGGTATTAATGCCAACGCTGGAAGCCACTTGTTCATTAGATTTGGGTTGTCCGATTGAAGACTTTAGCGCGTTTTGTGACCAACATCCTGACCGTACTGTGGTGGTGTATGCCAACACCTCAGCAGCTGTTAAAGCGCGGGCAGATTGGGTGGTGACATCGAGTATCGCGGTTGAGCTTATTGACCATCTAGACAGCCAAGGTGAAAAAATCATTTGGGCACCTGACCAGCATTTGGGGCGTTATATCCAGCAAAAAGTGGGCGCAGATATGCTACTGTGGGATGGTGCTTGTATCGTGCATGAAGAGTTCCGCAGCCGCAGCCTAAAAACCATGAAAGAGATGTACCCCGATGCCGCCGTGTTGGTACACCCAGAATCACCGATTGAGATGACCCAAATGGCAGATGCCGTCGGTAGCACCAGTCAGCTGATTAAAGCGGCACAAACCCTACCGCACAAGATGTTCATCGTCGCGACCGATCGCGGTATTTTTTATAAAATGCAGCAAGCGGCGCCAGATAAGGTGTTTATCGAAGCGCCGACGCGTGGCGAAGGTGCAACCTGTCGTTCATGTGCGCACTGCCCGTGGATGGCGATGAATGATTTAGACCAAATCATCCATGCACTGGAGAAAGTAGGCACGCCCGACGCCGTACCACACGAGATTTTTGTTGATGCGCAGCTAATCGAACAAGCTAAAAAACCCCTAGATCGAATGTTGGCGTTTGGCGCCACGCTCAAAAAATAGGCATCAACAACCATCGTCTGTTTTTAAAATATTGAAAAAAGTCGTTGACAGCCTAGCTAACTTGCTTTAATATACGCACCACTTAGCGATGATAGCCTTTAAGCTCACTATTGCTAAGGTATTGAAGTAACAATTAAAGCCTAGTTAGGCAATCGGAGTGTAGCACAGCTTGGTAGTGCACCTGGTTTGGGACCAGGGGGTCGAAGGTTCGAATCCTTTCACTCCGACCATTCATTCTTTAAACTTACCCAAGTTGAAAAGATGAATCAAGAGCCGAGCAGGCTTTTTTTATGCGCCTGTAGCTCAGTTGGATAGAGCACCCGCCTTCTAAGTGGGTGGTCACAGGTTCGAATCCTGTCAGGCGCGCATTTTGCTAGTCTGTAAAACCTACCTTATGGCGGATGTAGCTCAGTTGGTAGAGCCCCGGGTTGTGATCTCGGTTGTCGTGGGTTCGAGTCCCATCATTCGCCCCATATTTTAAAAAAGCCCCTAATTCAATGAATTAGGGGCTTTTTTTATGCCTTATCTATATTATCACGTTTGCAAATTTGTTATAAAAAACAATGTTTGTGCTACACTTTTTTAGGATGAATTATTATCTATTTTATATACTAGGGTCATATAGTGTACTAGAAGATAAGCTCGTAAAGGTAAATTGCCAATAGCGTAACTTTACCTGATGGAAACCCTAAAATAAAATGGCGTGAGACCCGTAATATGATACGAAGTACAACGATGTTTTATCAACTTGCTATGACTAGCTTTGCTATAAGTGCTTGCTTACTTGCTAATACTGCCCAAGCGGCTACTAGGCTGCCAAAATCACCTTGGCAATCGCATGCATCGCTCAAAAGTAGCCAAGTTAGCCCAATTTACCAACAGCAATGGCGACAATCTGATTATAAATATTGCCCAATTTTAGCCATTGCTAATCATTCATCAGTGAATGTCAAAACTGCGCAATCACGCGCTGCCAATTTTTCAGGTGGCTTTGCGGTGGCGTATGATTTGAAAAACTATAAAGGCAGGCCTTTACGCAGTGCTTATGGCGTAGCCAATGCAGGTACCACGTCTAAGCGTGACTTGTACCAGGGCTGGGCCTATCGTAAAAACTATGCCGATGGCAGTTATGTGACGCTTGGGCGAGAGGGCAATAACCCACAGGGTAAAATGCTGGCTTATATAGTGCTGAACAATGGCTGTTTTTATAACATCTGGAGTCAGTTAAGTAGTGAGCATTTGCAAAAAATGATTGGCCAATTACGCTATGTCAATTGATAAATCAAAATATAGCTAAAAAAATAGCCATGAAAAAGTAGCCACAAAAAAAGCAATGTTGCCGCGTTGCTTTTTTGAATTTGTTTTTTTTGAAAGTTGCTCGTTTTAAATTTTCTTGTTTCAAGCAAAGTCATGCAAAGAAATTTTCTAGCACCTTACGCTGACTGCTTTGCCAATGTGACCACTCTTGGGCTGAGTCGGCCAGTGAGCCCCGCCAACCTTTGATATTGCCTTTCATGCTAGATAACCGATGTTGGCTGGTGGTATTGAGCAGTATCGGCTCTTTTTGCAAACGCTCAAGCGCAACCAAGGCAGCAGGGCGGTCATTACACAATAGTCCCATATCGCAACCTGCCGTTAAGGCAGCCGCAATACGGTCACCTGCATCACCTGCAACATGTGCCGCTTTCATTGACAGGTCATCGGAGAACAATACCCCATTAAACCCTAGCTTGCCACGGATAATCTGTTGTAGCCAAATCGATGAAAACCCTGCAGGTTTGTTATCAACTGTGCTAAATACCACATGAGCGGGCATGAGCGCATCTAGTAGCGGCTTATTGCGAATAAATGGCTGCATATCGTATTGGCGAATCTCATCAAAACTGCGCTCATCGGTGGCATCATCTACATGAGAATCCGGTGCAACTGAGCCGTGACCGGGAAAATGCTTGCCCGTGGTTGCCATGCCGGCAAGCTTCATCCCACGCATGAATTCAGCAGATAAGGCAGTGATTGCAATCGGATGGGCGTGAAACGCGCGATCACCAATCACGCGGCTCTCCCCATTGATATCAAGTACAGGCGCAAAACTAAAATCAATCCCAACCGCTAAGACTTCGCTTGCCATCAAATAGCCTGCGCAATAAGCAAGATCAAGCGCAGTGATAGGGTCATGCTCAAACCTTTCACCGAGTTTACCCATCGCAGGTAGCGGTGAAAAACCCGCGCGTAAGCGAGCGACACGACCACCTTCTTGGTCAACCGCAATTAAAATATTGGGCTTGATGGCACGCATACTATCGGTCAGTTCGCGTACTTGCTCAGGGCTTTCTACATTGCGCCCAAACAAAATCACGCCGCCAACTTCCGGTTGGCGTAGCAGTGCTTCATCTGCTAGGCTAAGCGCTGTGCCTTCAATATCGAGCATGAGTTGACCGACTGCTTGCATGCGGTAATCCTTCTGGGTATTGCTTGCCGTCAACGGTTAGATATAGTTGGCGGCAGAAAAAATTTGAAAAAACATAGCATACGCTTTTTTTGATAAAAATGCGACTAGCTTACTGGCGATTATTATTAGCGAATATTACTGACGGTTAAGCCGTGACGGTGACGGCAACAAACTGATATCACTCACCCGACAAGGATTGATATCAATCCCGCCACGGCGTGTGTACCATGCGCGTACCATGAGCGTTTTTGGCGCAAAGGCTTGGGTTAAATCACTAAAAATTTGCTCCACGCATTGTTCATGAAAGCCATTATGCTGACGAAAGCTCAAAATATACTCAAGCAGTCCTGCTCGATCAATCGGTTGGCTATCTATCTGAATCTCCAGTGTTCCCCAATCTGGCTGATTGGTGACAGGGCAGTTTGAACGCAGCAGATGCGAATGCAAAATTTGTAACTGGCTATCAGAGGCGCCTTGATGGGCAACGGTCAAGCTTGAAGGATCGACATCACTGACAATAGCGATTTTTTTATCGCTATTATCTAATGCGTTATCAATGCAGTCACCCTGTGGCGCGCTGATGGGTAAGCTATTTGCAATATTTACCTCAAAAATCTCAAGCGTCACATCGGTTTTTAGACAAGCGGATAAGTCTTTTTCCACCGCTGCTTTAACAGCTTGTTGATTGTCAAATTCAGTGAAATTTAGGCTATTAAAATAAAGTTTGAGCGATTTTGATTCGACAATATAGTCTGATGTGGCAGGGATGGCAAGGCGCGCCATTGCCACCTGTGAAATGCCTTGCGAATTCAGCCAAGACATTTCAAAAACCTGCCACCAGTCCATGCCGATGCTTAAGGCGTCAGCAGGCAGCGCTAGGTTTGCTCGTCCTAATGCGCGAGGGATAGGGTAGAGCATATCGGGGGCGTAGGTTTTTGGGTAGCTGGTGGATTGACCCAAAATACCGTGAGTTTCAAGTGGTTTCATATTTTTTAAATTTAACTAAGTTATAAACGAACGCGTGAGCCATCTGCTAAAAGATAATACGCAATACCATAAAATATCGCGGTAAAAATCCCAATCGCCACCAAAGATGACCATACATTGACATCTGAATGACCCAAAATACCATAGCGAAAAGCATTGACCATATAAACAATGGGGTTTAGTAGCGATATGTTTTGCCAAAATCCTGATAAATCTTTAAGTGAATAAAACACACCGCCCAAATACGTCAAAGGTGTCAACACAAAACTGGGTACGATGGAAATATCATCAAACGAGCGGGCAAATACCGCATTAATCATACCGCCCAGCGAAAATAATGCTGAGGTCATCACCACAGTAAAAATCGTGACAAATGCATGCACCAGTGATAACTGAGTAAAAAACAACGCGAGCACCGTCACAATCGCGCCAATGGTCAACCCCCGAAACAAACCGCCCGCGATAAAACCCAGTAAAATGGTATGTTTAGAAATCGGACTGACCAGCATCTCTTCAATATTACCATGAAACTTGGTGGCAAAAAAACTCGATACCACATTGGAGTAGCTATTGGTAATCACCGACATCATAATCAAGCCAGGCACGATAAACTGCATGTAAGAGACACCGCCCATATCGCCAACGCGCGCGCCAATCATTTTACCAAAGATGATAAAATACAAACTCATGGTGATGGCAGGGGGCAACAGCGTCTGCGGCCAAATGCGAAGAATTCGGCGGATTTCTTTGACTAACAAGGTGTTAAATGCGACCAACTGGTGCTGAAAATCCATGTTAATTCTCCAATTTTTCAGTCAAATTATTTTCAACAATCCCCAAAAACAACTCTTCAAGGCGATTGGCTTTGTTACGCATACTCGCTACCTGAATATTTTGAGCATTTAACTGGGCAAAGACATCATTTAAACTGTCGCCTTTTTTGAGTGTGACTTCAAGGGTCAACGGGTCTGGCTGCTTGGTTTTTACCACATTGGTTAAAGCAATTGATGACAGATAAGGTTGTGCCAAATCAAACACAAAGCTTTCCACATCAAGGCTGGTAAGCAAACTTTTCATATCGGTATTGATACGAATTTCACCCTGGTCAAGAATAGCAATGTTTTTACACAGCTGCTCAGCTTCTTCTAAGTAATGGGTGGTTAAAATAATGGTCGTGCCTTCTTCCGTGTTAATTTGCTGCATAAAATCCCACATCGAGCGGCGCAGTTCAATATCGACCCCCGCAGTCGGCTCATCCAAAATCAGCAGTTTGGGACGGTGCATTAAAGCTCGCGCAATCATCAAACGGCGTTTCATACCGCCAGAGAGCATACGCGCTTTGTCGTCGCGTTTTTCCCAAAGCCCCAATGCTTTAAGGAGTTTTTCGGCACGCGGGCGAGATTCCTTGGTAGGTATGCCAAAATAGCCCGCTTGGGCAATCAAAATATCTTCGATTTTCTCAAACTGCATAAAGTTAAATTCTTGCGGCACCACGCCTAAGAACTGCTTGGCTTTGGCAGGCTGTTTAAGCAAATCTACCCCAAAAATTTCTACCGAGCCTGAGGTGGGTTTAAATAGCGAGCTGATAATACCAATGGTGGTGGATTTACCCGCACCATTGGGACCAAGTAGGGCAAAAAATCCACCTTGGGGTACGGTCAAATCAATGCCTTTGAGTGCGGCAAAACCATTTGGGTAGGTTTTGGTAAGCTGGGTAATTTTTAGAGCAGGGATGGTGTTGTCAAAGTTTGCCATAGCAATGCAGGTTCTGGTTAAAGGTGACACCTTAATGGGGATGGGTTGGACAGTTTAAAGATTTAGGTGAACTAAGTTTATAGTGGTTAAGCTAAATTATATCAATGATATAATTAAAAAAGCCTATCAGTTGATAGGCTTCATCTGGGCTAAAAATGATTATTTGGCTTGAGACACCATATAATCAACCGCGTTGGTCACTTCCACATCTAGCAAATCAGCGTTACCACCTTTGGCTGGCATGGCGTTAAAGCCTTGTAGCGCGTGTTGGTGAAGGGTAGCGGTACCTTTAGCGATACGGGGACCCCAGGCGCCTTTGTCACCAAATTTTGGTGCACCTAACAGACCTGCTGCGTGACAAGTATGGCAAACACCTTCATAAATTACTTTGCCTTCACGTGGTTTGTTCGGGTCAGCGGCGCCTAATGCAGCGGCAATAGTGATATCACACTCTTTACCTTCAAAACAAACTTTACCTTGGGGGGCAATACGTGCGATTAGATTTGGGTATAATGCAACCAATTTTGCAACTTGAGGTGGGTCTTCAGGTGCTTTTTCTGCTTCCTTTTTAGCGGGAGCGGCAGAGGATGCAGGTGCTGAAGCAGTGGCAGTACTTGAGGCTGTCGCGGTACTTGAAGCGCTAGCGGTAGCTGATGCCGCTGCGGGGGCACTGGCTTTATCCTCAGCTTGGCTGACAGCGATACCTGCAAGACTTAGCATAGTAATCGCTGATAACATCACTACTTTTTTCATTCGTCACGTTCTCTCAAACAGGTGAATTAAATTATCGTAATACTTTTAAAACGGACAATATGAGCAATTAGGTTGCTCGATTGTATCCGTTGATGCAATATTGATGCGATAAATGTTACATAGATTTATTTTCCATACTATTATAAGGGAAAATTATCTGAAAAAGCTATGCTTATTTGATATGTGCTATCAACTTTGCCGAGCAGTTTTTGGCAGGAATTTTGATGATTTGCTTATTACACGAAAAGTTTGCTAAAATAGCCCACTGCTTTTTTTCAATGCCAATAAGCGTTCGTAGCTCAACTGGATAGAGTACAGGTCTCCGAAGCCTGTGGCGTGGGTTCGAGTCCCGCCGAGCGCACCATTCTCTTGATTTCATCCTTAATCTAAAACATTAATTTTATTGATAAAATTAGTATCATCTGCCTTTTAGTTTACCTGATTGTAACTACATATTTTATCGTTTATTTGGAGGTAGGTGCTGGTAGAGACTACGCCATTATCGGTCTAATATTGAGCAACCATTAGATTGAATGATAAAACGGTTTATCCCCATTGATAGTCGCACGGTGCATGACACGATGTACTGTATCGCCATAATCATGGGTCGCATAGTGCTGAGTGGCTCGATTATCCCAAAACGCAATGTCATCATTTTGCCAATGCCATCTCACCGTAAACTCAGGTTTGCTAATATGTTGGAATAAAAAGTTGAGTACCGCTTTACTTTCTGAGTCGGATAATTCATTTATCTTTGTGGTAAAGCCTTCATTCACAAAAATCAATTTTTTACCAGTGACAGGGTGAGTGCGAATGACAGGATGCACCACAGGCGGATTGTCAACTTGCGCTTGTTGCCACTGGGCAAAGCCCTCGGGGGTATTGCCAAATCGCTCTTGCGGGAAGGATTGAATAATATTGTGCGTTGCCGTCAACCCTGCCAAAAAAGCGCGAAACGCAGGCGATAAATTATCATACGCCGCATAGCTGCTTGACCACAGCGTATCACCACCAAAGCTTGGGACTTGTTTGGCTGCCAAAATACTGCCAAGCGGTGGCGTTTCGCTAAAAGTCACATCGGTATGCCAAATGGCATTGTCTCGCAAATCGGTTTTATGATTATCAAGCAGTACAATCTCTGGCTGGTTATCGGCTTGAGGGAAAATCGGGTGAATATGCAGTGAGCCAAATTGACGCGCAAAATCCGCTTGTTGTTTTGGGGTAATTGCCTGTTGACGAAAGAATAAGACTTGATGCGTCAATAATGCTTGTTCAATTTCGTGTTGTTGAGCGTCTATCAAAGGTTTGCTAAAGTCGACACCTGTCACCACCGCGCCAATATTTGGGGTAATTTTTTCGATTGTTAATGTGGTCATGATGATCTCCAAATTGTTCAGTTATCAGTTGTTACAGCTGTTTTAATATTTGCCGTACCAAGGGGCAAGGTTGGCTTGTAATTTTCTTAATAAAATTTCTAAAATAAACGCAATCACCGCAATAATTATAATCCCTAGAATGACAATATCCGTCGATAGAAACTGCGCGGCCGACTGAATCATAAAGCCTAATCCTTTAGTTGCTGCTACCAATTCAGCTGCCACCAAAGTCGACCAACCCACACCCAACCCAATACGAATACCTGTTAGGATATGCGGTAAAGCCGATGGTAATGTCACATGCCAAAGTAATTGCGATGGGGTCGCACCGAGCGATAGGGCAGCAAATTGGCGGCTTTTATTAACCGTTAAAATACCCTGCAACGTTGAGATAATAATCGGTGCTAAAATCGATAAAAAGATAAGCGTGATTTTGGTCAGCTCACCAATCCCTAACCAAATCACCAATAATGGCAAATAAGCGAGCGGGGGAATCGGGCGATAAAACTCGAGTAACGGGTCAAAAATAGCCTGAACTGTGCGATTGGTTCCCATCCAAATTGCGATAGGCACACCTACAACCACTGCCAAAACCAAGGCAATAAATACCCGTCCTAGGCTGGCAAAGGTATGCTGTATCAAGGTTGCCGACATATAGCCTTCCGTGGAGACTTTGACAAACTGTTGCCACACACTGGTAGGGTTTGGTAAAAATAAACTTGGCACCAGTCCTGTCGCAGTCACCGCCCACCAAATTGCCAAGGCAGTAACCACACTGATAAAACCCCAGACCACCCCATGATGTTGGGACACAAAAGATGAGGCACGGGTGGGGGGTGTTGTCATGGTAGTCTCAATAACGGCTGCAGTTGGCGCTGACTGATGGTCGATTGGTTTATCAGCGGCGCGAGTTGTGGTGTCAATCTTAGAAATTGTTTGGCTCGTCATGACCTAATTCCTGTTAAATTATTATGATGAATTGGCGCAGTTTTAGCTGGCTGTCAAATACGACCCGCCACAATTTGCTGAAATAACTGTTCTCGCCATTCAATAAACTCACGGTCTGATTTTATGGCGCGAGTGCTTTGTCCTTGGGCAAAGCGTTGGCTAAATGTCGGCTGGTAATGGTGCAGAATTTTTCCTTGACCCATCACCACCAAGTCGGTTGCCAAAAATAACGCTTCTTCAATATCGTGCGAAATCAACAATATTTGTCGTTTGCTTTGTTGCCAAATATTGAGCAGTAGCTCTTGCATGGATTCACGCATAAAAGCATCGAGGGCAGCAAACGGCTCATCTAGTAACAACATTTTGGCTTTTGATGCCAATACGCGGGCGATGCCCACACGTTGTTGCATCCCGCCTGATAATTCCCAAATCGATTTTTCGGCAGCATGTTCTAGTCCTACCCATTGCAAAATTTGCTCGGTTTGTTTGGCTTGGGTTTTGGCATCGACCCCTGCTAATTTGCCAGCAAAACTGACGTTGTCAGCGACATTGAGCCAAGGGAATAACGCATGGTTTTGAAATACCACCGCTCTATCCACACTGGGTTTGGTAATGGCTTGACCATCTAGGCTTAACGCGCCTTGAGTCACAGGAATAAAGCCTGCAATGCTGTTGAGCAAAGTGCTTTTACCGCAGCCTGATGCCCCAAGGACCACACAAAAACTTTGCGCTGCCAATGATAAATTCACCTTATCAAGTGCCAACGTGCGGTGGCTATTGGACTGGGTAGTTGGATACTGTACGCTTAAATTTTCAATCACTAATCCGCTCATGCTATCTCATTCCTTATGAAGCCTTGTTACTACTTGCTATCCAAATATTGATTGGTCACAAAATCTGAATAATCAGCTAATACAGTATCCACCTTGCCTTGTGACTTAAGAAATTCAGCCGTTTTGCGAATGTTGTCGGCAAATGGTTTTTGTAGCAAAGTTTGCTGTTCACTGACGGGTAGATAACGATTACCTGCCAGTAGGTTGCTGATATCGCTGGGTGTTGAACCGGTAATTTGCGCAATTTTTTGCACGTTACTAGCATTACCAATAAAGGCTTTAGGGTCTTGGCTATATTTACCGGTGGCATCAGTGCTGATTTTGACGAACTGTTTTAAGAAGTCAGGATTTTTTTGGGCAAAATCTTTACGCGCCACCCATAAGTCATAGGTCGGACTACCCCAGCTAGCCACTTCTTTTGAAGTCGTCAATACATGCCCAGTCGCTTTGACTTTACTTAAAACAGGCTCCCAAACATACGTGGCATCAATATCTCCTCGCTCCCAAGCCGCATTGATTTCGGGTGGACGAAGGTTAATAATGGTGACTTTATTTGGGTCAATGTTCCAATGCTTCAGTGCGGCAAGCAAACTGTAATGGGTGGTAGAAACATAGGGTACGGCAATTTTTTTACCGATTAAATCTTGCGGTGTTTTGATATTACTAGCATTTCTGACGACCAAGCTTTCCGCTTCGCCGATTTCACTGGTCACCAAAAAAACTTGAAGCGGTACGCCTTTGGTGGCAGCCGCGGCCAATGGACTTGAGCCAATATTGCCAATATCAATACTACCGGCACTGATGGCAGCAACGACGTCTGCACCTGTATCAAATTTTCGCCAATTGATATCACGCTGTGTGGTTTGTTCATAGGTTTTGTCGGCTTGAGCAAGTTTGGCTGGGTCAACCCCGGTTTGATAAGCAATGGTAACGGCTTGCTTGCTATCTGCAGTTGATGTGTTGCCCACTGCGGATGCGCTGTTGGAGGTTGCTTGATTTTGCGATTGTGTTGGTGACTGCGAATTTGATTGAGAATAAACATAGCCCGCGCCAATCGCCACAATGCCTGCGGTCAATCCTGCCGCGAATAATTTATTTTGCTTAGTCATTTTTACCCCTTAATTCTTCATAGATATTCTGTATGTGAATTATTATGTAAAAACCTTTATATTCTGTAAAATAATATTAACAATATTGTATTTTCTAAAATGGAATAATAGTGTGCGTTTGCCAATCGCCCTATAACTAAGCTAACCAGAAATAAGCTGACCATTCGTATGCAAAATTCGCTACAATATTGCCTTTGATAGTTAATACACTAAAAACTGGGCAATACCATGACAACCAATCTCTCTCAACTGTCACCCACTGCTGTTTGGCAATGGTTTGATCAAATTTGTGCTATTCCACATCCTACTTTTCATGAACACGCCTTGGGTGACTTTATTGTTCAAGCAGTCCAAACCCGCGGACAGCAATACGGGTTAACGGTCAAAAAAGATGAAAAAGGCAATATTTTTATCTATAAGCCAGCAAGCGTACAGCTTGATAGCAATATGGCAAACCATCCTGCGGTGGCTATCCAAGCGCATTTTGATATGGTGGCACAAAAAGGTGAAACCACTAACCATGATTTTATCACTGACCCTATCAACCCTGTCATTAAAGACGATTGGGTCTGGGCAAGCGATACGACGCTTGGGGCAGATAATGGTATTGGGCTGGCTATGGCATTGGCGGTGGCGTTTAGTGATGATATTGTCCATCCACCACTTGAGTTGATTTTGACTTGTGAAGAAGAAATCGGTATGGGCGGCGTCCAAGCTATTAATCCTGAGTGGCTGACCGCACCTGCGATGATTAACCTTGACTCGGAAGATGAAGGTGAACTGTTTATCGGCTGTGCTGGCGGGCGTGATGCCACATTTCAGTTAACTTCCTCGCTTATTACCGTAACCGAGGATGTCACGCCGATGGTGATTAAAGTGAGCGGGCTACAAGGTGGGCACTCTGGCATTGATATTCATAAAGGCTTAGCCAATGCTAACTTGTTACTGGCGCGCGTGCTGGCAAGCCTGTTTGGCTCAGCGCCTTTTTATCTACAACACTGGACAGGTGGGGTACTGCGAAATGTGATTACGCGCGAAGCCACTGCGGCAGTGTTGGGTGATTTTGACCGTATCAGCCAGTTGCTTCCTACTATCTTGCAAACGCTACAAGCTGAATATAAAATCACGGAACCCAACCTGACCGTCACTGTTGAAAAACTAGTCGCTACGGACGCAGTGTCACCGGCATCTACCAACCTGTCCGCCCTTAGTATAGCCGACAGTCAGCGTGTGCTTAACTTGCTGCGTAGCCTACCCAATGGCGTGATACGCATGAGCGATAGTTTTGCCGGCGTGGTAGATACATCAATTAGCACGGGTGTGGTTAAGCTTGGCCAAACTCATGACAATAATCAAACCGCCACCCTTGAGATACGTTGTCTGATGCGATCTTTGGGTGAAACCCCAAAAGATGACATCGCCCAGCGGCTACAAGCTTTAGCAGATTTGGCAGGGGCAGCGCTAAAGTTAAGCGATGATTATCCAGGCTGGCAACCTGACCCAGATTCTAAGCTATTGGCAGTGGCAAAATCTGTGATGACGAATCATTTTGCAGGCGAGCCAAAGCTGCAGGTGATTCATGCCGGTCTTGAATGCGGCATATTTAAAGGTAAAGCGCCAAACATGGACATGATTTCTTTTGGTCCAAATATCCGTGCGGCACACTCACCCAAAGAGCGCGTAGAAATCGCCAGCGTGGCAAAAACTTGGCAGGTGTTATTAGACTTATTAAAAGTCTTGTAATTGCTAATGATTGCTTATGCTGCTATCCCAGTTGTGAAAAAATGTCGTCGCTCAGGTTTTGAATTTAAGGTTTTAAACCTATGTGTTGAGCCTATTTTCTTACACCGCGATACATAAAAAACCCTTGAAAATATTGATTTTCAAGGGTTTAGTTTATAAGGATGTTGGATTTTAATGCCTATTATGCCGATGTTTTGGCACTGCTCAACACGCGTCTGGCTAGTATCACGATAGCCAATACAAATGCCAATAACCCTAACCATTGGGCAATGTTATCCCAATTGGCAAGTTTAAGCGCCAGCGGTGCATCTGAGCCGCCCGTCGTGACTGACGCGGCAATAATAAACGCCATAATAACGCCAATCAAGCTTTCGCCCACAATTAACCCTGCAGCAAATAACGTACCCTTGCGCTCTGCAAACTTTAAGTTGCGCTCACGTTGCGCCGCCGTACTGTTTTTGGTGATACGGTTTTTAATCCACCATGCCAACACCGAGCCTATAAAAATCGGCATATTAATGGTAGGTGGCAAATAAATACCCATACCCACTGCCAATACTGGTAAGCTGTATTTACCCGCTGAAGTTTTGCGTAATAAAGTATCAGCGACAATCAGTACCGCACCAATCAGCACACCGATAAGGATAAAGTCCCAGTTCAAATTATGCGCAAAAATCCCTTTGGCAATCGTGGTCATCAAGGTTGCTTGCGGTGCGCCCAAGGCTTGCGAGGCATCCATATCAGGGCGAGGTAATGCCCCAGTAAAACCGTAAGCTTTGTACAGTAGTTCTAAGATAGGGGAGATTACCAATGCACCTACCACGACACCAATCATTAAGGCAATTTGCTGACGCCAAGGTGTGGCTTTTACCAAGTAACCCGTTTTTAAGTCTTGCAAATTATCATTTGAAATCGTCGCCACACATAATACCGCCGAACCACAGAACAACGCCAACGCGGTGACAAATTTGCCATCGCCCGTGGTTAACAATTGCGGATAGGCATTGCCAACCAGCAATAAAATGAGCGAAATCACCACAATCGAGATAATACCAATACCTGAAATTGGGCTAGACGACGATCCAACCAAACCCGCCATATATCCACACGCTGCCGCTACCAAAAAACCAATGATAAAGGTGACCGCAGTACAAACCAATACTAGCAACCATGCCAAACCCGCTGGCAAGCTTGCATCTGCCACAAACTGATAGAAACTAACCGCCAATAACAACGTCATTACCACCGTCCAGCCGATCATGACTTTGGGCGATAAATCCTGCTCCATACGACTGAGGTTTGATGAATTGCCACCTTTGAGCGCCTGCATGGAAATTTTTAATCCCTCAATCATTGGCTTCATGAGCGTCAGTAGCGTCCAAATTGCGGCAACACCAATGGTACCTGCACCGATAAAACGGACATTTTCCTTCCAGATTTTCATCGCAAATGCCGACATTTCCATGTCACTGGGCTGAGGCGTCATGCTCGTCAATATCGGCACCGCTGCACCCCAAGCAATAATGATACCCAGCAAAATAGCAATACCGCCTGCTACGCCAACTAGGTAACCTGCCCCAAGTAGCGCCAAGGAAAACCCCATGGGTAATTGGGTAATCGCCGATCCTGCTTTAAACCAGTAGCCTGCCGAGTCTGCCAATACCCTAAGTCCACCGGTCAAAAACGCTACAATGCCTGATAACGCGCCACCAATCACAATATCCTTGGCGCCTGTTGAGGCATCTGACTGAGCGGGGGTATCATCTGCTGTGTCCTGTTCGCCTGCCCGCAAAATTTCAGCAGCGGCAACGCCTTCGGGGTAGGGCAAATCACTGTTAACGACCATCGCATAGCGAAGCGGAATAGTAAAAATCACCCCTAAGATACCGCCAGCGATACATAAAATAGTGGTTTGCCAAAATGGAAACCCTGTCCAGTAACCGAGCATTAATAACGCTGGCAACACAAAGATAATGGACGATAAAGTACCTGCCGCCGAAGCTTGGGTTTGTACAATATTATTTTCAAGAATATTGCTATCTTTGGCAAATTTTAAAACTGCCATTGATATCACCGCCGCCGGAATGGACGAGGCAAACGTTAAACCGACTTTAAGTCCAAGATATACATTGGACGCGGTAAAGATGACAGTGATTAATGCCCCAAGAATAATGCCCCTTAGCGTCAATTCTTTGTGATTGGCATACATATCACCGATAGGCTGAACTTGCATGGGCAAATCTCCATGTAAAAGCAAAAGTTAATGGTGAGTAAAAAAAACTTATGGATTATACTGCGTTTTATGGCTAAAACAATAACTTTTATCTAGCACCCTCACCCTCGAAACATCGAAACACTACTGGTCTCAATATAGCTATCATTGTGTAGCAAACGTTGTTTGGCAAATATTGTTTGGCAAAGCACGCCAATAATAGTTGCGCTGCATGCATATAGATATAAGATACTTATGTGATTAGTAAAATAATAAGTCTTACCTACTAAGCAAAGAAAAGTAGTCAAGCATATCCTGCAGTGGCAGCCACGATTTATTTAGCAAGATAGATTAAAATTTTGCACCACCTGCTATATAATTCTTGCTACACACTCAGCATGTTATATCTCAATGACAATCGATTACAGTTGTATGAAGATTTGCTAATGGAAATTGAATGATTTTAAACCCCAGTAATACCCCATTTTCAATTTGGTTGGCAGAAGGGCAGTCAAGCCAGCGTGAGATGCTACTTGCCATGCAAGCCATGAAATGCCAATATAACTTACCCATGACCATCGTGGCATCCCATCGACAACCACGACCAGAAATCTTAAACTGTGCCGATATAGCGTACCCAGAGCCATCCGAGCCAAGTGAGCGGGTTGAGTTTGTACTTGCACGCGCCAAAAAGCATAATAGTAAAGTGGTACTCACAGGGCGCAATAGCCAAGATTACGAAGCCAGACGTCAAGACTTCAAAGCAGCCGGTATTCGGTTGTTGACAGGCGCAACTGACACAGCCACGCTTGAATTAATGGATGATAAAGCCGCTTTTACAGCTTTTTGCCAGCAACATGACATCCCTGTGGCAAGTGGCTGGCAGTTTGCTAATACAGATGAGTTAATGGCACTGCTCGCGTTGCATGGTGGGCAACCGTTATGTGTAAAACCCGTCAAAGGCATATTTGCGCAAGGGTTTTGGCGACTCGATACCGCAGCGGTCGATGCGTGGGATAGTTTTGAGCATTTATACTTTACTGAGGATAAAAAAATCCATCTTGCAGAATTTTTGCACGCCTATAACCATAGCCAACTGGTAAAAGAACAACCCATTGCTATGCTGCTGATGCCCTATCTAGCAGGCAAAGAATATTCGATTGATGTGGTATGTGAGACAGGGGAAGTGTTAGCCGCAGTGACGCGCTATAAAGAAGGCAGTGAGCAGCATGTGGGCTATGACGACGCCGTGATGGCACTTGTCAAGCGTCTGGTGGCAGCCCTAAAAGCCGATGGTATTGTGAGCATCCAAACCAAAGCGGATGAAAATGGGACGCACAAGGTACTGGAAATCAATAGCCGCGCGTCAGGTGGGATTGGTTACACCGATCATGCCTTTGGCAACGGCACGATGAATTTAACCCAATTAGCTTTTGCCTATTGGTCAGGCTGTATTGCCAAACCACATCTGGCAGCGGTACGTGATACCATCACCCCTTGCATCGTGCGCCCGCTGATGACCAGTGTGAAAATCGGCTAACGGATAAAATAACAGGACAACAGACGCCATGACCGAGCAAAAAACCATTTCGCTATCGCGTGGCGAGCTTACTTTACGTTATCAAACCACCGCGGATTATCAGCTTGATGATTTGTTGGGTTTTGCTGAGCGTATCAATCCCAAGCGCGCGTTTTTGTTTGTATCTAAAGTATTGGGGCGACATATTCCGGTATCCCCCGATAAGATGCGACAAGCCTTCACCCAGTTGGCGACTCTCATACCCGATGATTTGCCCGAGCCGATTGTGGTGATTGGTATGGCGGAGACCGCTGTTGGACTGTCGGCAGGGGTGCATCAAGTGCTGCAGGCACGTTATCCGCAAGCTATTTTGCTCAACTCGACGCGGCATGCACAGGTAGCAGAGCTGCTTGCCACGTTTAGCGAAGATCATAGTCATGCCAGTGTGCATTTGATTTACCAAAGTGATGACAGCACGCTACAAGCGAACGTTGAAAACGCCAAAACCTTGATTATGGTCGATGACGAAGCCTCCACAGGTAATACCTGTCAGAATGTGGTCAACGCCCTGCGTCAAGCAGGAATGAGTAAGCTTGAGCAAGTGCATTTGGCGACGTTGGTTGATTGGTCACTGGGCAAAACAGATAATAATATTTTTAATGACATCGCCTTTTTTCGCCATCATCTGCTAGCAGGAGATTGGACGTGGACAGATAGGATAAATGCGCCCGCGGTTACCATGCCAAATGTGTCAACCACAGAGGCAGGTAGTCAGCCACTGCTGCCTACCGGCAATTGGGGTAGGCAACCGACACGCGATAGTACATCGGGATTGGATTTTTTGCTGCAAGGTTTGCAGCATACGCTGAGCCAAAGACAATTGACCCTAGCGTCATTCGCCCATCAAAAAATCTTGGTGCTGGGCAGTAATGAGTTTGTTTGGTTGCCATTGTTGCTTGCTGAACGTTTGGCGCAGTATCAAGCGGATGTCAAATTTTCCGCCTTGACGCGGTCACCCATCGCCATCCATGCTGATAGCGCCGTGACTAGCGTCATCAAGTTCTTTGATCATTATGGCTTGGGCATGACCAATTTTGTTTACAATGTGATGCCTGAGGCGTGGGATTGGGTGCTATTGTGCGTGGAAACTCCCCAAGATAGCGTGGATGACATTTGGCAGCGTTTTGATAATGTCATGGTAATTTCACCAAAACCCAATCAGCCAAAAAATCGATAAAAGTTAAGTTTGATAAAAGTGAGTGTCAATGACCGATTTTTTTAAACCCGAAGCCCGTTTTTTTGAATCAAAAGTCGCGCTAGTCAAGCCTTATGCTTTGATGGATTTGGATGATACCTTGTTTCAAACCCAGCGAAAAATTGCAGCTTGGCAATTGCCAATGGATGGGTTAGTGGCGGCGACCGTCGATAAGCAGAATGCGCCATTGAGCTTTTTGACCCCAAAGCAGCGCCATTTTTTTAATTGGTTATCCCAATCAACTGAGCTCATCCCCGTCACTGCAAGAGATACCACTGAGATTATGCGCGTGAAACTGCCGTTTGATAGTTGGCAAGTCTTGACCCATGGTGCGGTGATTGTAGCACCGTCAGGGCAGCTTTGTGCGCGTTGGCAGCGGCTAATGGCAGGGCAATTGGTGGCGCTACAAGCCAAACTGACCCAGCTTATGGCGCGATTGGCAGGGTTTGAAGCACTACGCATAACCCCACATTATGAACACTTTATAGTAGACGATAACGCGGCGGATTTGATGGTATATGTCGCCATCAAACATCAGCATAAAGACCACGATGCTTTGCTGCAGTTTGCGGCACAGCTGCCGAGCCTGCTAAATGAGGCGGCTGATTTGGGCGATGAGTTTTATATCCATGT